>DEHW01000161.1 GCA_002352135.1 Lysobacterales bacterium UBA2790 | reverse complement strand
ATTTTGGTGCTGGGTTCTCCTGCGACGACGAGCCTTCCCGCCTGACTGCCGGAACGCCGCGTTATCTCGCGCCGGAAGCGGCACGCGGTGAGCCGGTCACTGCCGCGATAGACCTCTATGCGCTAGGCGTCCTGTTGTTTCGCGCAGCGAGTGGTGGATTTCCTGGCGAAGGGCGGCTTCCCGCACAACTCGGACGTGACTGGCGACGTCTGATCGACGATCTGCTTGCTACGGATCCGCGTGCACGGCCCAGCGCGAGTGCGCTGTGCGCCCGCATTGCGCGCCTGCAGCGTGCCCCTTTGCAGCGTGCCAGACGCAGCGCCCGCTGGCTGTTAGTGGTGGGGTTGACGGCGATCAGCATGGTCAGCAGCGTGGGGTACTGGCGCGCGCAGGAGGCGAAACAAAGTGCCGAGGCGGCACAGCGACGGGCCGAACGGGTCAGTGACTTTCTTCGTGAGTTGCTTGGGTTGGCATCCCAGGCAAGTTTGGGTCCGCATGCCAGCCTGCGGCAGCTGCTCGATGTGGCACCGGGTTTGGCCGAGCATCGAATCGAGTTGTCCGCGCTGGATCGTGCTGACTTGCTGAGTGCCTTGGCTGGGCTGGAAGGCGATCTCGGTAATGACGAGAAGGCGGCACAGCTGGCGCAGAGTGCGGCCGAACTTGCCGAGAGTACTGCGCCGCAATCCGAAGCCGCATCGAGACTGGCTGCCGACGCGCTTCGCTGGCGTGCGATGGCGGGCGATGCCGAGATCGCTGTCCACGAGGTCGAGGCTTTGCTGCAGCGGCTTCAGCGCACGGATGCCTCGCCTTCGTTGCTTGCATTTGTCGCCTTCTGTCTGGCCGAGGCCGAGGTCCGTCTCTCGCTGCAGCGTTCCACGCCCCAATTGTTGGCGCGTATCGAGGCGCGAATTGCTCATGTCCTGAGTGATCCGGAGTTGCTGGATGCCGCGACCGAGTCCATTGCATTGCGCCGCCTGGCGACGCTGCGCATGGAGGCGGACGACTTTCCCGCTGCCCAGCGGATTGCCGCACAAGGCGTGGCGCGTTCCGTGCAACGCCTGGGCGAGGCGCATCCACTAACCGCGCTCGCGCGGCGCGTCTATGGCTGGTCACTCGTCAACAAAGATCCGAGTCCGCTTGCCATCCGTCAGTTCGAGGCCAATCTCCGTCTGCATGAGGTGAAGCTCGGCGTCGATAGTCCCCCGATGATTGATGACCGGATCGGTCTCGCCTACGCGTTGCTGGTGGCGCACCGCCAAGCGGAGGCCGAGGCGATGGCCAGCAGTGCTTGGCAGGCGGCCAATCGCGTCTTTGGCCGTGATCATCGCAGCACCATCGACGCCGGGTTGACCTGGTCACAGGCCTTGTTGAGCGCGCAAAAGTGGCAGTCTGCCGCGGACTTGTTGAGCGATCTGCACGCTCGCCTGCAGCAAGGCGGAAGGCAGGCGTCTCGGCAGTATCTTCATGTCAGCCGAGAACTGGCCAAGGTTCAGGAGAGGCTTGGACAGCAGGATGCGGCGACGCGCGTCCGTCGCGACTGCCAACGGTTTGGCGAAATGGCACTGGGATCGGCGCATGCCCTGGTGCAGCGCTGCATGGAAGCCAATGTCGACTGATGTATCGCGCAAGAGCGGCCTGCCGAATCAGTCCTCAAAGCCGTTCGAAAAGACCCGAGGGCCGGGAACCTCGTACACATAGACGCCGCCTTCCCGTGGATTGCTGAACAGTGTGGTGCCATCGCGCACATATGCGCCGACCAGAACACTCTCCGACGATGCGGCCAAGGCGTAGCCAAACCCGTTGTAGCTGACCGATTCGGGAAGTGGGTATCGGCCCTCCTCGACCCACTGATTGTCCTCACGCAGGAATCGGTAGAAGGTGCCGGCCGAACCGAGCTCCGGTGCAGAAACGATGATCGCATCCTGATGGAGCGCGATGGCCGCACCAAAGCTGGCGTCGGCTAGCGAGGGCACCAGTGTCGCCTCGGGAAGCCATAGGTTGCCAAGGCGGGAGAACGTCCGCAGGGCGGGCGAGAGATTGGGCTGTGTCTGAGTGCCTTTGACCACAAGGCGTTGCCCGTCAAAGCTGACCTGATTGCAACAAATGGAGGCGGGACCATCCAGGAATATCTCCGCCTCGGTCGTCCATGCATTCCCATCATGGCGGAAAAGTCGCAAGGCAAAATTGGCACTTTGCCCAAGCAACAATCGCTGCCCATCCGGTGACAGTATCGCCAAGCCACTGTAGTCGTTACCGCCAAACGCGTGTTCGAGCGACCACACGCCGTCGTTGCGGCGGTAGACGCATGCGCCTTGCGGCGGCGGACTGGAAAACACCAAGCGATCACCACCAAGTGACAGGCCTGTTTGTCCCACCATGGCGTCTTCCCCGATTCCAAAACAGGTTTCGAGCTTGCCCTGCAATGTCCACGACTCACCCGTGCGCACGAAGACGTAGACCGCACCGAGATTGCTGGTAGCCCCGCTATCGTCCCCGGGGGTCGAAACGGCCAGCGTGTCGCCCTGCAAAGCGATTCGCGCGCCAAAGTTGTCACCGGCTGATCCATCCGGTGCGACGATGCGCGGACCCGCATTCCACTCGCCACCGACAGTCTTGTGGAACAGGTAAACGGCACCCTGCTGCGCATTGAATCCCACGTGGTGCCATTCGGCACCCATCGCCGCACGGTTACCAGAAATGGCCATGCTGTTGCCGAAGTTCGAGTCCGCCGCAGAAGGCCCGGTATCGACCTGTTCGGTCAGATAGGCAGGCCATCCGGATGCGCCGCGTGTTGCCACCAGCACGCTGCCCTGGTCGATGCGACTGCCGACGTCAGCGGTTGGCAAGCCGATGAACAGTCTGCTTGTGCTGTCGTCTCGACTGAGACGGATGCTCTCGGCCTGCCATGGTTGGGGAAAGGCCGTTTGCTTGTAGGTGTGCGCCAGCGCAAAAGCGCCGTTGCCCTGTCGTTCGTGCACGGCGATCTCGTTTGGAACGCCCACGTAGGGCGATGATGCGATCGCCAGAGTGTCGTCCTGTGCCGACAGAACGGCACCGTAGCGGGGAGGCGCTGACGCTGGCGCGGCGAATGTGTCCATCCATGCCCAGGCTCCGCCTTGGACAGGCTCGAATCGATACACCCGACCCGTGAAACTGTCGAAACCTGGTGCGCTGGCGTACAACGTCGGTGTTTCAGCGAGGCTGCCCAACGCGGGTAGCTTGGCAAGCTGCACGTTTCCGCCGAAGTTCATGATTGAACTGGTCTGCGGTGCTATGAGTCGCGCGCTCTGTGACCAGTCCAACAATGTGGGATGGCGAGTGAACACGTAGACGGTGCCGGGTCCGTTGGGCGTTGATTCGCCGACCGCGCCGACGGCAATCAGATCGTCGAGCAAGGCGATGGAAAAGCCGAATCGACCCATCGTCACCGGATTGGAGGGCAGCAGGGTATCGCGCAGCTGCAGCGTGCCATCGCCGTCCATCGTATACACGTGGACCCGGCCTTGCTGTGCCAAAGGCTGCGAGTACTCGTCTGCGCTGACAACCAGGGTATTGCCGTCCCAGGCAAGGCTCCGGCCGAAGGCGTCGGTGGGCGCGCTGAAGCCCGCGGGTGAGTAGATGGTTTGGGAGAGTTCCCAGCCGAGTCCATCGGTGCGTCGGCAATGCAGGCGAACCCGCCATTGGTTGTCAGCGTCGATCAGCAGGCTCGCCACAGAAGACCCGTCAGGCGACACCGCCAACGATTGCGAGTAACCCGGGCCACCCTGAATCTTGCCGTCAATCAGGTAACTTCCCTCCACGCGGCGAAACAGCGAGATCGTGCGCTCGCCCAGCGCGCCATCCATGTCGCCCGTCGCGGCCACAGCCAACGTGGGGCCGCCAATTGCCACAGCACTGCCAAAAAGGTCGCCATCGTCCCCCTCGCCGACGTCCGGCGGCTCGATGACGCCTCGGAAACCCAGCGGGGTCGCATCGGCCAACGAACCAAGCAACAGCATGCCCAATAGCCACGGGCGGACCAATGTGAAACTCGGCGTGAAATGTGACGCTTTCGGCATGGTGGTTTCTCCGATGTGTCATCGGATCAATGCCAAATGGCGCCCGAATACCACAGCCATCAGGCAGGTTCGCCGCGCTCAGGAAAGAAGACCGAAAGTGGAGTTTCGCCCTCGTTTGGCATTTGACTCGCTGAGCGCGTCATTTCGGCGCGCAGTGCCATGAGTGAGGACTTGCCATGCAGCTTGGCTTGCGCGTCGTCTCCAGAGCGTTGAAAACGGGTTTCGGGAAGGACGTTCGGATGGTGGCTATGCTGTTGGGCGGCGTCGTCGCGCTGGAGGCGGGCGCCCAACCCTACGCCTTCATCAGTACACCAGAGGGTTCTGCAGTCCATGTGGTGAATCTCGCTGATTTCAGTTTGGAGCAGAGCATCACGGGCTTGGGCGACGAACCCTCGGACATGGTTCTGAGCCCGGATCGTACGCGCCTGTTTTTGTCCAGCTGGCGATTGCAGTCGGGCGGCAGCCAAATCGGCTTGATCTACGCTATCGACACGCGAAGTCGCCTCGTCGTGGCGGAGCGTGAGCTCGGCGAGAACCAGGCCCGCGCCATTGCTTTGTCGCCGGATGGCTCGGTGGTCTATGCCTGGGCCCTGAGCGGCGCTGAGGAACGCGCGTTGGTTCGACTGGATGCACAAGACCTGACGGTCGTCGACAGCACCGCATTGCCATTGCCGGATTGCCGCAACACGCTCTACAACAGCATGCGTGTGCATTCCGACGGACGCGTCTTCCTGCTGGGTTGCGCCAGTGGAGTGAAGTGGTTCGATCCCGCCACCACCTTGCTGGAAGATGTGCCCGGCGATGTGTGGGGAAGCGAGTTGTTGGGCTTTTCACCGGATGGCAGCGAACTCTACCTGGCCGATCTGCGTACACCGGACAATGCGGCGCAGTCGCGCTTGACCTCGCTGGATATTGCGACCGGGCAGGATCAGCGTTTCGCCTACGCGATGCCCTTGGGTGATCCTTACCCGCAGATGGCTTCCTATCCGCGCCGCTTGCTGTGGGTGCAGCGTCCCGCCGATCCCTTGAACGAACCGACACCTGTCGTTCTGTTCGGCCCGGGTGGTGCACTCGGGTTTGCCCAGGTGTTCGGTCTAGCGTCGTGGGGCGAATTGCAGCAGGCGCCTGCCCTGGGCAATCGGCGCATCCTCGCGAGCGAGGTCGTCGGTGACAGTGCAGGGTATTCCCAGGGACCGATGGCAGCGACCGATGATGGAAGTCGTCTGATTGTCACCGGTGGCAGTGGCACTCGATTGTTCGACAGTCAGACCCTCGCGCCCATGGGCAATGTGCTGAACCTTCCGGGCTTGGGCAATGGCGCCTTGGTGGACGTCGAGATCGCGCCGTTTCCGCCACAACGGATCTTTCTAAATGGGTTCGAGTCATGAGCGGGACTCGGATGAACCGCAGGTGTGGTCTTGCCGCAGGCGTGATGTGCCAGTCTGGTCCCGTGGGGCTGTTATCCGTCATTGCGCTGGGTTTCGCGATGCCTGCACTGCCGCAGACCTGGCAGTACCAGGGCGTTCGCGAGGCGGCAACCGCGCTGGCCTCCCAGACTGAAGGCTTGCCTCCCTACTATGGAACGGCCTTGGCGTTAACCACCGAGTGGCTGGCGGTTGGCGTGCCCTACGCCGATCTGACACTCGGCCCTGTCACTTGGCAGGATACGGGCGCGGTTTACCTGTATCAACGCGCTGCAGATGGCCGAATTCCGAATGTGGCAACCCAGATCATTCGCTCCGACCAACTGGCCAACAACAGCCATTTTGGTTTTGCGCTCGCGATGGACGGGTCGACCCTGATGATCGGCATGCCCGGGCATGGCAACAGCGCAGGGCGAGTGGAGTTCTGGGACTATTCGACCGGCAACGGCGGGTGGAGTCGAAGCAGCGCCTTCGATGGCAGCTTGGCTTCATTTGGCAGTGAAACACTGGGCTATTCGGTCAGTTTGCATGGCAATCGCGCGACGGCGGGTGCTCCCAATGCGACCATCAATCCGGCCCAGCCATTCAGTGGTCGGGTTGTCATGTTTGCGCGTGCGTCAGCGCTGCTGCCTTTCACCAGCCAGCACACGTGGGTGTCTCCCAATCCGACGGCGGGTGGCTACTTTGGTTTCGATGTCGCCATCCGCGACGAGTCGATCATGTCATTGCTGCCCGATCACCTGGTCATTGGCGAGATAGGCGCAGGCGTTGGCGCGCCACCCAAGGGCCTGGCGTGGGTCTACGAGTACAACACGGGGCAGGGCGACTGGTCGCTTGGCCGCCTTATCGCTGCGTCCGCGAATGAGACTGGCTATGGCTTTGGTCACGCCGTCGCACTGAATGGTCGACACGTTCTGGTGGGCGGGCTGAATGCGGCTCGGGTGCTGGTCGAGCAACGGGACTTGAGCGGTTGGACCTCTCGTCCGCCGCTGCAATCGCCGGGTGGAGAAACGTTCCAGTTTGGATACGACATCGCGGTACAGGGTTCGCGCTGGCTCATCGGTCAGCCTGTGCCGGGCAGTTCCGGTAGTCGTGCCCTGGTGTTTGAGTCCGAGGGGCTGGACGATCCGCAATTCAGAGCTTCGCTTTTCCAGCAGGGCATGGTGGCGGCGCCGTGGTACTCGTATGCCCGAGTGGTCGCTGTGCAAGGACACCAGGCGGTCATCGCGGCACCCGCCGACGATGTAGGGATCGCTGCAGAGGTTGGGTTTGTCGCCCTGTTTGCCGCATCCGGGCTGTTCTCAGATGGGTTCGAGCCCTCCCTCGACTGAGCGCGGGTGGTGCGCCTTGCAGATGCGCCCGAGGAGTGGAATGCAGACATGACCTGAACAATCCCTGTGCTATTTTCCCGCTCCCCCTGTCTTGCGAGATGTCCCATGCGTTTGTCTCCGATTGCGATTGCCGCACTGCTGGCCCTCACTGCTTGCTCCCAGAGCCCGGAACCGCAACCGACGGTCGCGCCCAAGACCGAAGCGGTTGCAGAGCCAGCTCCGGTCACCGAGCCGATGGACGCAGCCATTGCCGGTTCTTGGCGTTCGCCTGAAAACGTCGCCCGCGATATCTACCGGCATCCAAAGGAAACCCTGGGCTTCTTCGGCGTCAAGCCAGAACAGGTCGTAGTTGAAATCACTCCGGGCGGTGGCTGGTACAGCGAGATTCTGGCACCGCTGGTCAAGGGCAAAGGCCGCTATATCGCGGCAGTGATTGATCCGGCCAAGACCACCAATGCCCGTGCGGCGGAGTATTACGGCGGCGCGCTCAAGGAGTTGCAGGACAAGTTCACTGGCTCACCTGAGCAATACGGTGAGGCGCAGATCGTGCAGTTCGATCCCGCCGCGCCGGTGGTGGCTGAACCGGCCAGCGCCGATGTCGTTCTGACCTTCCGTAACGTGCACAACTGGTTGGGACAGGACAAGGCACCGCTGTACTTCAAGAGTTTCTTCGATGCGCTGAAGCCGGGCGGCACCTTGGGTGTCGTTGAGCACAGTGCGGCGGCGGGTGTTACGCCGAAAGCGGATTCCGGTTACATGACCGAGCAGCAGATCATCGATCTGGCGACTGGCGCGGGTTTCGTGCTCGCCGAGCGTAGCGATATCAATGCCAATCCGAAGGACACGACGGATTACGCCAACGGCGTGTGGTCGCTGCCGCCAACCTTGCGCGGTGGCGATCAGGATCGGCAGAAGTTCATCGATATCGGCGAGTCCAATCGCATGACGCTGCGCTTCACCAAGCCCGCCGCGAGCACGGATGCACCTGCGGGTGAAACTGCCGCCGAGTCGGTACCAGCGCCGCAACAGTGAAGGCGTGCGCGGGCTGTCATGGCCCGTGCCCTGAGGACGCATGCTGATCGCCCTGAACAAGCCGTTTGGCGTGCTCTGCCAGTTCACCGACCCGGATGGGCGGGCGACGCTGGCGAATCATGTCGAGGTGCCCGGTGTGTATCCCGCCGGGCGTCTTGATCACGATTCCGAAGGGCTGTTGTTGCTGAGCGATGACGGTCCGCTGATCGCGCAGATCAGCAATCCGCGCTTCAAATGGCCCAAGACCTATCTGGTTCAGGTCGAAGGCGAGCCCGACGAGATTGCGCTGCGGTCTTTGCGGCGGGGGGTGCAGTTGAAGGACGGTCTGACCTTGCCGAGCGAGGTCGAACGCCTGGATGCGGGGCCGGATTGGATTTGGCCACGCATTCCGCCGATCCGCGAGCGCAGACACATTCCGACGAGCTGGTTGCGACTGACCTTGCGCGAAGGCCGCAACCGGCAGGTGCGGCGCATGACGGCCGCCGTGGGTTTTCCGACCCTGCGGCTGGTTCGCGAACGCATCGGTGACCATGCGCTCGATGGTCTTGCGCCAGGGCAGTGGCGTTGGTTGGATCAGCGTCCTGCGCTCACACCCGAAGCACCCCAGCGAAAGGCGTTTGTGCGTAGGCGCTGAGGTTTCGGGCACGCCAGCGCGGCGTATCATGGCGATTCCCTTTCAGGCGAGGACTCGGCGATGCGCTTTTCCCTGTGCTGGTTCCGAGCGCGCCGCCTTGGCCTGCTCGCGGTCGTTCTCCTGCTTGCGGGTTGCGAACGCGAAGAAGGTCCACGCATCTTCGGCTGCGTGCAGAACTACGTGCAGTACGAGTCCTATCGCGCCCCGCTGGAGGCGGCGCTGATCGTCTTCGAGTGCGGTGACGAGAAGCCCTATACCGCGTCCATCGTGATGTATCCCTTGGGTGGGGCACCGTTCAACGGAGGGCAGCACACCCGGATTGCGACCTTGTTTGCCACCAAGCAACAGGTTGAGATGGGCCTGGTCAAACTGACCGAGCAAGGCGCGCCGCCGCTGTCCTTCCGTTGGGTTTCCGACACCGAACTGGAAATCGAATACGACCCGGTGGCGATGATGCCGGAGAAGCTGGACAGCTATCGCAACGTCAAAATCCGCTACAAGCCCGGCAAGCCTGCTATCAATCTCAATCAGTGAGGCATCGCGGCACGATCCGCGCGCCGTCTGGATGAGCCTGTTCGTGTTCTGGTCCATTGCACGCGAGCTGGCCTGACACGCAGCGACGTCGGATTGCGTTCAGTGGGATGTCACCCCACTGGAGCAATTCGTCATGACATCCGCCGCCCGATTTCGTGTGCTGCTTCGTTGCATTGCTCTGAGCACCCTGGTCTGCGTCAGCAGCGCGCAAGCGCAGTACACCAACATGTTGAATGGGCGCGAGTTCAGCAATGTGTATGCGGCCAATGCCGATTTCCTGATGTCGCAGGCGATCCAGAACAGCAACTTCCAGATGCGCATGTTGAGCATGCAGCAGGTGCAGCGCGAGGCTGCCGCGGGACGTTCCGCCGGCATGCCGGAGCGTGTCACGTCACCGCCCCGTCGCGGCTGGCAGTTTGCGCTGAGCACCACCGACTTCAGTGCGAGCGGTGATCGCGAGCGCGTACCGGCCGAAATGGCGGATGCGGCGGGTTTGCGAGGTGCGGCGCGGGATCAGTGGATTGATGCCGCGTTGACGCTGCAGCAGGCGGTGGAGGCCATGCCCGACTTCCGCCGCAACAATCTCTCCTACGCGATGACGCTGGCGCTCGGCGTGGCGATCCAGGTTCGTTACGGCGGGGACATTGGCGATGCGGCGGAGGAGGCCTTGCTGCGCTCGATCAACGATGCACTCGGTGAGGCGGAGGGTTGGCGCGAGATGTCCGCCGTCGAGCTGACTCGCGCCTACGACACCATGGTGATCACCGGCGGACTGATGGCCGGGCTGGCCGAGCAGAGTGATCCGGAGATGCGTGGCATGGCCCGCGATATGGCCGATTCCACTTTGCGCGCCTTTGGTTTGACGCCCTGACTTTCGCCTCGCGTATGCTCCGTTGAGACATGCCGCCGGTCCTTTGCGTTCGCGCAAAGGACCGGCAAGTGGCATGCGCCAGACTCCGACGAGTCGCAGCTTGATGCAGCGGGAGGCAAACGATGAGCGTGCTGAAAAGTCCCGGCAATCGCGCGCTGGCGCGACGTACTTTGGCCCTGGTGCTGGCGGGTGGTCGCGGCTCGCGACTGATGGGTCTCACCAACAACCGCTCCAAACCGGCCGTGCACTTTGGCGGCAAGTTCCGCATCATCGATTTCGCCCTGTCGAACTGCCTCAATTCCGGCTTGCGGCGTATCGGTGTCATCACCCAGTACAAATCGCACTCGTTGTTGCGTCATTTGCAGCGCGGCTGGAGCTTCATGCGCAACGAGATGAACGAGTTCGTCGATCTGCTTCCCGCGCAACAACGTGTTGATGAAGAGCATTGGTATCGCGGCACGGCGGATGCCATCTGGCAGAACCTCGACATCATTCGCAACTCCACGCCGCCCGACTACGTGGTCATCCTCGCCGGTGATCACGTGTACAAGATGGACTACTCGGTGATGCTGGAGGACCACATCAGCAGTGGTCGCGGGGTGACCGTCGGCTGCATCGAAGTGCCGCGCAACGAGGCCAGCGGCTTTGGCGTGATGGCCATCGATGCGGACCGCAAGATTGTCGAGTTCATTGAAAAGCCCGCCGATCCGCCCGGCATGCCGGACAAGCCCGACCTTGCCTTGGCAAGCATGGGCATCTATGTCTTCAGCGCCGAGTATCTATTCAGACTGTTGGAAGAGGATGCGCTGCTGGCCGATTCCACGCATGACTTCGGCAAGGATCTGATTCCCAAAGCCGTCCGCGAGCAGCAGGCAACAGCGCACCCGTTTTCCCTGTCGGCGATTGCCAACCCGCCTTACTCGCGCCCTTACTGGCGCGATGTCGGTACGGTCGACGCGTACTGGGCCGCCAATCTGGATCTGGCATCGGTCACACCCGAGTTGAACATGTACGACAAGCACTGGCCGATCTGGACCTATCAGGAGCAGTTGCCACCGGCCAAGTTCGTCCACGATGAAGCAGGCAGTGGTCGCGTCGGGCATGCCATCGACAGCCTGGTGTCGGGCGGCTGTATCGTCTCCGGCGCCTTGATCAAAGACTCGGTGCTGTTCTCCAACGTGCTGGTGCGCTCGTATTCCTCCGTGGAAAAGAGCGTGGTGCTGCCGGATGTGCAGATCAATCGCCGTTGCCGCATTCGAAATGCTGTCATCGACCGGCGTTGCAAGCTGCCGGAAGGGCTGGTGATTGGGGAAGATCCCGAGCTGGATGCGCAGCGTTTTTATCGCAGTCCAAACGGCGTGGTACTGGTCACCCGCGGCATGCTGGCGCGCTTGTGAGTCGCTCGGTTAGCAGAATGGCCGCGCCGCTAACGGTGTTGCAAGTGTGTGCGGAGATGTTCCCGCTGTTGAAGACTGGCGGGCTGGCCGATGTGGCGGGCGCGCTACCACAGGCCTTGCGAGCCCAGAACGTCGACATGCGCGTCCTGCTGCCGGGCTTTGCGCCGATTCTGGCGGGCTTGCAAGCGCCGCGTGAAGTCGCGCGTCTGCCTGCACGCGGCGATGTCCCTGCAGCGCGACTGTTGGCGGGACGGCTGCCTGCGTGCGACGGCGATGCCTATGTCATCGCCGCGCCCGAACTGTATCTGCGCCAAGGCGGTCCCTATGCCGATGCGCAACAGCGTCCATTTGTCGATAACCATCTGCGCTTCGCCCGACTGTGCTGGGCGGCGGCCGAGATCGCCAATGGCATCGACCCGCAATGGACGCCTCGCATCGTTCACGCCCACGATTGGCATGCCGGTCTGACGCCGACCTGCATGCGCGAGTTGGCGGTGGCGGCGAAATCGGTGTTCACCATTCACAACCTCGCCTATCAGGGTCTATTCCCGGGTGAGGTCTTTGATCAACTGGGATTGCCAGCCGCCTGCTTTGCCATGGACGGTGTCGAGTTCTACGGCCAGGTCAGTTTCATGAAGGCCGCGCTGCAGATGGCCGATGCGATCACCACGGTCAGCCCGCGCTATGCCCGTGAGATTCAGACCTGTGAGCAAGGTATGGGCCTGGACGGTCTGTTGCGATCCCGTGCGAATCGCCTCAGCGGCATCTTGAACGGCGTCGATGCGACCGTGTGGAGCCCTGCCCACGATGCCGCCATCGCGGCGACCTATTCGGCGCAGGACCTAGATGGCAAGGCCCTCTGCAAAGCCGCGCTGCAAGCCGAATTGGGATTGCAGGCGGCACCCCAGCGCTTGTTGCTTACCGTGGTCAGCCGCCTGACCGAACAAAAGGGTCTGCCCTTGCTGCTGGCGAATTTGCCCGCCCTGATCCAGCGCGGCGCGCAGATCGCGATGCTGGGCAGCGGTGATGCCGAGCTGGAGCAGGCCTTTACTGCCATCGCCAAGGCGCATCCAAAGCAAGTCGCTGTGCGCCTGGGTTATGACGAGCCGCTCGCCCATCGATTGATCGCCGGTGCGGACGTGATCCTCGTGCCCTCCTTGTTCGAACCCTGCGGGCTGACTCAACTGTACGGACTGGCCTACGGCACCCTGCCGCTGGTGCGCCATGTCGGTGGCTTGGCCGACACCGTGGTCGATTGCAGTCTGGAAGCGCTCGACGAACACCGCGCCAGCGGATTCGTCTTCCACGACTTCAGCCCCGAAGCCATGGACGCCGCCCTGCGCCGTGCCGAGCTGTTGTACGGACAACCGACGCTCTGGCAGCAACTGCAGCAGACCGGCATGGCGCAGACGCATGATTGGGCGTGTGCAGCGAGTTGTTATGCCAAGCTCTATGGCGACCTCGCTGGCGATTCCGCGTGACCATTCCGTACAAGGCTGAAGCGTAGGCAAACGCAACGCCACGCTAACCTCATCTGCGCATTTTCTGCATCCTCGGAGGCACCGCGTTGGCAACACTGCGCCCACCTTAGCCAACGGTCGGAGTGCTCATGTCCATCGCCAATCTGTTTCGTCTGCGTCGTATGCATACCCCGGCACCGGGGACGGTGCCTGCACGTCGCCGTGCACTGACCCAGCTCGGTGCGATGAGTGTGGCCAGTCTGGCGGCGGCGAGTGCGACAACTACGCGTGCGCAATCGGTCTTCGGTGCCACCAGCAAAGCGGCCCTCAGTGATCGCCAGGGGCTGGGTGGTGCCTGGTACAACCCGGCCACCGGCGGGCAGGGAATTTTTCTGGAGGTCTACCCCGATCTGCTCGGCGAGGATCTTGGCGTCGTCGCGGGTGCGTGGTTCACCTTCGACACCACCGCAGGTGGCGTGAGCGCACAGCGCTGGTACACCTTCAATGGTGCCTTGACCAACAATCAGTCGCAGGCGGACCTGAGCATCCTGATGAACACGGGCGGCAATTTCGATGCCCAGCCAGTGACCTTTTCCACCACCGTCGGCAGTGCGCAAATCCGTTTCACCGACTGCACTACGGCGACGCTCGACTACACCTTCGATGACGGCCGCAGCGGCACCATTCCCTTGCAGCGCGTGATGAGTGACAGCACCTGTGCGGGCAACGCCAGCAGTAGTGTGCAGGCCGACTATGCGTTTTCCGGCGCGTGGTACGACCCTGCGACCTCGGGGCAGGGTTTGATGGTCGAAGTGAACCCGGTCGCGGGCAAGCTGGCGATTGGCTGGTTCACCTATGCCGTACAAGGACAATCCTCCGGCGTGCAGGGGTTGCGCTGGTTCACCGCTGAAGGTGACTTCGAGGATGGTGCGCGATCCACAAGTCTGACGGTCTATGCCACGACAGGCGGGCGGTTTGACGCCGCTGATACGGTGACCACGACCGCCGTGGGCTCGGTGGTGCTGAGCTTCAGCAGTTGCGAGACCGCGACCCTGACCTATCGGTTTGATGATGGCGAGTTCGCTGGCTTGTCGGGAACCCTCAGTCTGCAACGCTTGGGCGCGTCACCCGCCGCCTGCAGTTTCGGCAGCAGTTGCGCCTTGATTCCCAGCGAGACCCAAGGCCCGTATCCCTTGCTGAGCGTGTTGTCCAACACGGCACTGCAGCGTAGCGACATCACCGAGGGCAAGGCAGGTGTGCCACTGACCTTGATACTGAATCTGGTCGACATCAATGACGGCTGCACGCCGATTGCCGATGCCTGGATCTATGCCTGGCACTGCGACAAGGACGGCGTGTATTCCGGCTACAGCAATCAGACCGGCGGTGTGAATGCCACCGGGCAGGTGTTCCTGCGCGGGATGCAACGCACCAACTCGCGTGGACAGGTTGTGTTTCAGACGATCTATCCGGGTTGGTATGCCGGACGCATTACCCACATCCATTTCCAGGTCTACCTGAGCAGCCTGGGCGGCAGCGCGACGGTCACCTCGCAGGTGGCCTTCCCGCAGGCGGTCACACAGGCCGTCTACGCCAGCAGCCTGTATGCCGCGCGTGGTCAGAACACGTCGGTCACCAGCTTCGCGCAGGACAACGTGTTCAGCGACGGCACCGCCTACCAGATGGCCTCCGTCGCGGGCAGCCCGACCGCTGGGTATGCGGCGACTCTGACGGTGGGTATCCGGGGTAGTTGAGGTGGTGGCTGACTCCATCCGAGGCAACATGCGAGGGCATCCCGTGCGGATGTCATCAATGGGTCGGCACAGACAGGTGAGTGAGCGAAGTGCGGAGATGGCGGCAAGGACAGTCTGTTTTCGTCTGCGGCGACCAAGTCGTTACTATCTGGAGCACGCACGTGTCTGGCCCCATTGATCCTGCCGCTGTGCCCGTGGAGGTATCAATGCGCTTGTGGCTGCGCTTTTTCCTGAGTTTTGCCTTGCTGAGCACTTTGGGCTTGCTGGCCGTGGTGTGGTGGCAGCAGCAGGCGTTTTCGCGCGGCTTCCAGGCGTATCTGGAGGCCGCGATGCGAGTCCGTGCCGAGCAGGTGGCCGAGTCCCTGGCGGAAGACTTCGTCACCCATGGCGATTGGGAGTGGTTGCGCCGCGATCCAATGCAGTTCGGACGGTATGCGCGCGTTGGTGGCCCACCCGAGGATCATCGCCCGCCGTCGGCGATGCGTGATTTGCCGGAACGTCCGCCCTTGCGACCGGACGACCGCGGTCCGCCACCGGGTGCACGAAGACAACCACCGCCGATGCAGGCCTGGGGTGATACCCGCTTGGCCTTGCATGATGCCGATGGCGACTACGTGGCAGGTCGCCCCGGGTTGGCGACATCGGCCTTGAGTGTGGGCGTGACCTCAGGCGAACAAGTGCTCGGCGAACTGCGGATCGCACCGCCCGAGGCCTTGCCGAGCGGGGCCGAAAAGGACTTTCTGCGCTCACAGTGGCGCAGTGGATTGCTTGCTGCGGGAGTCGTGTTGCTGCTGTCACTGGGACTGTCGTTCACCTTGGCAAGGCAGTTATCGCGCCCCTTGTCGATCTTGGGTGATGCCGCCACGGCACTGGCGGGTGGTGACTACACACGGCGTGTGCAGGTCGAGCGGCGCGACGAATTGGGCAAGTTGGCCGAGCAGTTCAACCGCATGGCCGATGCGCTGGAGCGACATCGTCTGGAGCGCCAGCGTTGGGGTGCAGACATCGCTCACGAGTTGCGTACCCCGCTGACGATTCTGCAGACCGAGCTGCAGCTTCTGCGCGAAGGTATTCGCCCGGCGACACCCGCCGCCATTGACTCACTGATGGCCGAGGCCAATCGACTGTCGGCCCTGATTGACGATCTGTATCAGCTTGCCTTGGCCGACGCGGGCGAGTTGCGCTGTGATCTGCAGACGGAGGACTTGTGCCAGTGGATGGAACAACGCCTGGAACACTGGCGGACCACTGCCGCTTCGTATGGGCATGTGTTCAAGGTGCTTTGCCCCGATGCGCCGATTCTCGCCGCCATTGACGAGCGGCGCTTCGCGCAGGTGCTGGACAACCTTCTGCTCAATGCCTGTCGCTACACCGATGTGCCCGGGCACATCGAGTTGCAGCTCTGGGCGGATGCAGAGGGCGTGCATGTACAGATGCAGGACACGCCACCTGGCGTGGCGGCGGTCGACTTGCCGCGTCTGTTCGACCGGTTGTTTCGCGCTGAGCGCTCGCGCAATCGTGCTTCGGGTGGCTCCGGTCTGGGATTGGCGATTGCCGATGCGCTGATTCGTGCGCATGGCGGCCTGATTCGCGCGCGGTCCGCCAGTCTGGGTGGACTGTGCATGCACATCACCTTGCCTGCATTGGGGGCGAATCCATGAAACCGCTGCGCCTGCTGGTGGTGGAAGACGAGCTCAAGATCGCGCAGGCTCTGCATGACTTTCTGCGCGTCGAAGGTTATGCCGTGGAGGTGCTGCACGAGGGCAGCAGCGTGGTGGATTGGGTGCGTCGCGAATCGCCCGATGCGGTGCTGCTGGATGTCATGTTGCCGGGCAAGGACGGCCTGCACATCTGCCGCGAACTGCGCGAGTTTTCCTCGTTGCCGATCCTGATGTTGACCGCTCGCGTGGAAGAAGTGGATCGCCTGCTGGGTCTCGATCTCGGTGCCGACGACTACCTGTGCAAACCCTTCAGTCTGCGCGAGTTGGCCGCCCGCCTGCGCGCCGTGCTGCGACGCTGTCGCACCGAGACGGTGGTCGATCCGCGCTGCGAATGGCAACTCGATGCCGAACGCTGGGAGTTGCGTCTCGGCAACCAGTCAGTGCCCCTGACGCCGGTGGAGTTCCGTCTGCTGCAGCACTTGATGGGCAAGCCCGGACGGGTGTTCTCGCGACCGCAGCTGATGCGTCAGCTCTACGAAGACCACCGCGTCGTCAGCGACCGCACCGTCGACAGCCACATCCGCAATCTGCGCCGCAAGCTCGAAGTGTTCGGTGGCGATCCGATCCAATCGGTGTATGGAGTGGGTTTCCGGTGGGAGGGAACTACAGGCCCTGCGTAGGCCTTGTCGGCACGGCTACCGGTTCGGTTTCCGGCGAGATGGGCTCGGCATCCTCCGCTTCCGCCTCGTCTGCATGCAGGGTTTCGCCCAGGGTTTCTTCTTCGCCGTGCTGGTCGCCGCGTTCGTGGTGCTGGATGAGTTTGAGGTTGCGCAGATAGACCACGATGCCGAAGCTCTGACCGAGGATGATGACCGGGTCGCGTTGGGCGATGGCGTAGGCGAGCAGCAGCAGGCTGCCGCTCATCGACAGATACCAGAAATGGATCGGATTGACCGAGCGTTGCGCGCGTTCGGAGAAGTACAACTGCACGACGAAGCGGCCGGTAAACAGCACCTGGCCCACCATGCCGATCACGATCCAGAACATCGCGACCTTGCTGATCGCATGGGTGACGGGCGCGGCGTGGCTGAACCAACCGGAAGCAAGCGCGATCAAGCTGAGGCCAAGCCAGGGCCACAGGAAGAACAGATGGCGGCGGCCTTCGTGGCGTTGGATGAGTTCCAGATTGCGCAGGTAGATCGCCAGTCCGGCCATCTGGCCCAAGGCGATGATCAGGTCACGCTGATGCGCGGCGTAGGCCAGCAGCAGGGCTGATCCCGCCAAGCTGAAATACCAGAAGTGAATCGGCATCAGGCTGCGGCGAGCGCGTTCCGACAGCAGCCACTGCACCAGGAAGCGTGCCGAGAAGGCGATCTGTGCAGTCAGGCCAATGCCGATCCACAGCGGATTGGTCTCGGTCATGAGCGGGATTGTTCCTGCACGATGGTCGGACGCGAGCGACGACCCAGCCAGGCCACACCGAATAGATCGACGATGCCGACCCACAGACGGTTCCACAGGCCGTAGTGCGAACTGCCTGCACCGCGCGGCCGATGGCTGACCGGCAAGGTGTCGACGTCCCAACCGGCCTGACGGATCAGCGCCGGGATGAAGCGATGCATGTGGTTGAAGTTCGGCACGTTGAGCAGGGCTTCGCGTTCCACCAGTCGAATGCCACAACCGCTGTCCGGCGTGGCATCACGCAGCATGCGCGAGCGCACGCCATTGGCGATCTTCGACGACAGTCGTTTCAGTCCGGTGTCGCGTCGGGTGGTGCGCCAGCCTTGAATCAATTTGAGATTCGGATTGCCACGACGTTGCATCTCATCCCACAGACGCGGGATGTCAGCGGGCACGTTCTGCGCGTCGCCGTCGAGGGTGGCAATCCAGGTGCCGCGCGCATGACGCACGCCATTGCGCAGCGCGGCGCTTTGCCCGGCGTTTTTCAGGTGTCGCAGGACACGCAGTTGTGGCAGTTGCGTCTGCAAACTGGCCAGCACCTGTGGGGATTCGTCGCTGCTGCAGTCATCCACGATGACGATTTCATAGTCATCCCGCGCCTGCAGCGCGGCGACGATTTCAGCGATCAGATCGGGCAGATTGCCGGATTCGTTGTGGGCGGGAACAACGACAGAGAGGTTCAGTGCAGTGGCGGTCGACATTGACAGTGCTCAGGGTGTTGCAGGGGCGACATAGCCTGCGGCATCAATACAGGCCACATCCACCGCAACCGGGGGAATCAAGAACCAGTGACGACGATTGGATACGCCGACATCCAGAATCCACTCGCGCTGAATACACGGGTCCAGCGCGGTACGCGACATTAGCAGCCAGTGTGTTGAGTTTTCCTTCAGCCAGGCATAAGCCAGCCGCTTTTGTTCGTCCAACGGGCGCTTGAAACCGAAGGCGCGGACGTCGCCTTGTGCTTGCAGCAACAGTTGCTCGGGCGCGCCAACCAGACCCAGTGACACATCGGCAGGTTGGCGTTCCGCAATGCGTTGCATGAGTGCCTTGCCTGAACGCGCATCCGTCATCTGAGGAAAGCCGAACAGGCCGTAGCCTGACCACACCGCGAGCATGAACACCGCAAAAGCCGTCCAGCCGCGCCGCCACAGGATCAGGCTGACGACGATGCCGACGGTGCCGACAGCCAGCAACCAGTCCCAGGGTGCGACGCCATTGTCTGTCTCAACTTTGACGGCAAATCCGGGCCGACCAAACAGCGCCGCAGCCGCGGCAGCGGCAATCACCAGACCCAACAGCAAGGTCACGATGCTGCCGGCACGCTGCGCGGCGGCTCGCCGCAACAAGCCCGGAAGAATGGGCGTGAAGGCCAGAGCCAGTGCAGGCAGTGCGGGAAGGATGTANNGCCCACACCACCAACAAGGAGAAGGGCAGCCAGAAGATCGGGATGACCTCGACCACGAAGTACCAGAATGGCTTGTGGTGATGCCAGGCATTGGCGTAGCGGGTGACCGTCTGACGCAGCAGCAGATCATCACGATAGGCCAGCAGCTCCTGCGTCGGCGTGTTGACCGACATCCACAACAGCGGCAGCAGCCACAGCAGGATCGGCAGCAACATGGCGAGTGGGCCGAGAGCCCAACGCCAGCCGCCGACGAATCCCGGCAAGCCGGGCCACTGTCGCCAGCGGGCGAACACGTAGGGAATCATCAGCAGCCAGGGCAGGAAGCCGGTGCCTTTGGTGATCACGCCGATGCCAGTCGCGATGCCACCGATCACGTACCAGCCCCAAGCCGGACCCAGCAGCAGATGGCGCAGCAAGCCATACAAGCCGAGCGTCGTGCAGAACATCAGCACCGCATCGATTTGCGCCGTGCGACCTTGCAGCGTGAACTGCACGCAGAACAACAAGGCGAGGCTGCTCCAGAACGCGGCCTTGCGGGTCCACAGACGACGCGCCAGATCAAAATGCAGCGCCAGCGTACCCAGTGCGGCGAGCATTGACGGCAGCAGGAAGCTCCAACGTACCGAACCCGTCAGTCCGTAGGCCAAGGCTTGCAGCCAAAGGAAGATCGGCGGCTTCTCGGCATACAGCTCGGGGCCGCGATGCGGCAGGAACCACTGACCGCTTTCCCAGATGTCGCGTCCGATCAGGGCGAAGCGAGGTTCGTCGGCCGGCCAGGGATCACGCAAGCCGTAGCCGACACCGAGGACCAGCAAGGCCAGACTGAACAGCCACCAGAGGTCGCGTGGTGCGCGGGGCGAGCGGGCGAGGGGAAGGCGGTTGGTGTGCGGGTTGACCATGCATCGGCAGTCATTCTTAGAACCGCTAGTTTGGCGCAACTGGCCTCGTTTCGCGATGTGCGACCTGATTGCTGCCGGAAGGTCGAGCTGAATCACTGGTGTAAGGTATCCGGCGATCAATTCTCTGAGTGGCAAGCACATGAAGCGGCAATGGTCACTTCGAATGCGCGTGGCGACCAGCATCGGTCTGCTGGGTCTCGTGCTGGGATCGGCGTTCTCGTACACCTTGAAGCAGCTTGCCGAGCGCTACGAACACATCCTTCTGCGTACGGTGCTCGCCGCAGAGGCCGATGCCGCGCGAGCGGACATGGCGGAAGGCCTGATGCCGCGTATGCCGGAAACGCGCCATCTTGAGGGATGGCTGGTGCCGGACATGAACTCGCAACGCCTTCCCGAGGCCCTGCGTGGGCTGCCTCCGGGTATTCACGAATACCGCAGTGAAGAGGGCGAAGAGCCGCACGTCGGGGTATTTGAGGGTGCAGAAGGAATGCTGGTTTACCGGATCGACATTGGCCAGATCGAGGAGTTGGAAGAGGCGTTGCAGTTCTGGATCTGGGTGTTGGTATGGCTCTGCGCGGCGGTGACAACGGCGATAGGCTGGTGGCTGGCGGGTCGGGCTCTGGGACCCGTGGATGCACTTGCACAGTCGGTCGCTGCCTTGCCTCTGGAGCCCGTACCGACGGCGCTGGCGGCCAGTCTGCCGCCCGATGGTCTGGGGCGCTTGGCGAGTGCGATCGACCATTACCAGTTGCGGCTGGCGGAGGCGGCGAGCGCACAGAAGATTTTCTTCGCCAATGCCAGTCATGAGCTGCGATCACCAATCACGGCATTGCGTGGTGCGGTGGAAGTGTTGCTGGATGACCAGACCGTCAGTGCGCCACAGCGACGACGCCTGGAACGTCTGGAGCGTTCGGTCGTTCACCTGCATTGGCTGCTGGATGCGTTGATCTGGATTGCGCGAGGACCGGGTGAGGTCGAGTCATTGCGTTTCAAATCGCAGCTTGAAGTCGCGGCGGATCGCATGGCATCGCGACTTTCGCACCGTGGCGTGACGCTCGACATTCAATGCGCGGATGACGAGGTGGTCGTCGCGCCACGGCGTTGGCTTGAGACCATGCTGTCGAATCTGCTGCGCGCGGTGGTTGACCAACGCCCGACTGGCCGGATGCCATTGCACGTCGCTGACGGGTGTCTGCGGTTGGGCGACGCGGTCCAGCACTGGATGCCCAGCCGCAGCGATCAGGGCATCGGTATCACCATGGTGGAGCGGATGGCCGCGGTGCTGGGCTGGCGGGTACGCTGCGGCCTGGATAGCAGCCAGTTGTTCTCGGTCGAACTGGATACGCGCGGCAAGCGTTTGCCGCCGTCTTGAGGAAGTCTTAACACTTGCTTGGCAAGCTGGGCATCGACATATTTTTGCAGTGTGATCGATGTCTCAGTTCCGTCCACAGCCCAGTGTATTCGTCACGCCGTTCGCCGCCTTGCTGGCAGGCATCGCCCTGGTCGCGCTGACAGGGCTGTGGGCGAGGCCGTTCGCCTTTCCAGTTGACGAAACCCGCTACCTGGCGGTGGCCTGGGAAATGTGGTGGAAGGGTGATTTCGTCCTGCCCTGGATCAACGGACACCCCTACGATCACAAGCCACCGCTGCTGTTCTGGCTGATCCACCTCGGCTGGAGTCTGTTTGGCGTCAATGACTGGTGGCCGCGGCTGATTGGTCCGCTCGCCCTGGTCGGTGCCGCCGCCGCGTTGCGCCAACTCGGCCAGCGCCTGTACCCGCAACACGCGCAGGCGGGCTCCAATGCGGCGCTGCTGCTGGTCAGCACCACGTATCTCGCGATCTACCAGACCGGCATCATGTTCGATGCCCTGCTGCTGGCCACGCTTTGCCTGGCCTGGCTTGGCCTGCATGCCGCCGTGGTGGACGGTCGATGGCGGGATTGGGGCCTGTTTGCATTGGGTGGTGCACTGGGCATGTTGACCAAAGGCCCGGTGACTCTGCTGTATGTGCTGCCCGCGCTGCTGTTCGTGCGCTTCTGGCGTCCTGTTGGCACCGCGCCAATCCGCACAAGGCGCGCCGTTGTTGCCGTGATCGCCATGTTCATTCCCGTGGCATTGTGGGCAGTTGCGGCCGGTCTGCAGGGCGGCGATCAGTACTTTCACGATCTGGTGATCGGGCAAACCGCGCATCGCGTGCAGGGCGCCATGGGTCACCCTCGGCCGTTCTACTGGTATGCGCCATTCTTGTTCCTGCTGGCCCTGCCATGGGTGCTCTGGTGGCCGCTCTGGCAGTCGCTGGGACGGAGTTGGAGGCATGCCGCCCGGAAGCCGTATTCGATGATGATCTGGGTCGCTTTGCCTGCGCTGATCGCGTTGATACTGGTGTCGGGCAAACAAGTGCATTACCTGATCCCGATCTTTGCCGCGTTGGCCTTGCCAATGGCGGCAGCTCTGCTGCGTCATGAGGTTCCGGTAACGCGGTGGCAGGTGATTCCACTGGCCTTGCTCAGTGGCGTCCTGTTTCCAGCGCTCATTCTGCTGCTGCCCACACGCTGGCCGGGGGCGCAGCCTCCGGGAACCGTGCATTGGGTGGCGGTGGCGATGGCGTTGGCGAGTGCGGTCGCCATGCTGGCTTTCGGACGTGGGCTTGCCAGTCGTGTTGCTCCGCGTCTCGCGCTGGCCAGTCTGCTGGCCGTTGCGGCGCTGCTGGTGGGAGTAATGCCAACGCTGCGTGGCGACTACGATCTGCGGTCCATCGCGGCCTTTGCCGCCACGCAACAGGCGCAAGGTCGCACGGTTGCCTACGTCGGGATCTATCAGGGTGAGTTGCACTTCGCCGGTCGCCTGCGCCAGCGCGTCGAGCCGGTTTCCGCTCGTCACGCGTTGGCGTGGAGTGTGGAGCACCCGCAAGCGGTGTTGATGATGCGCAGCAAGCGTGTCCGCTTGCTGCCCGATGCAAACGTGGAAGCGCGGACCCGTTACAAGCGCGCCGAATGGTTGGCGATCAGCGCACAGGAACTGATCGCCGGGCGCGCGATAGTGATCGATCCTTCTGCGCCAGAACCGGACGGCAGTGCCAATGGATAGGCATCCGTCACGCCTTGGCGACACTGACCCAAGACTGTTGCGTAGCGCTTGTTTGGCGTCGCCCGCGCTGCGGAAGCGGGCGAGGGGAGTCGAAGAAAGGTTTCCGCTGCATGCAGGTGCCTCCCATTTGGGCGGCGCAATGCATGCCTCATGCGGTGCCGAACTTGGTCTCGAACTGGATACCGATGGCGCGCAGCAAATCCATCGGAAGTACGCCGCCCGCGCAGACCGGTGATTTCAAATATCAGCCGCTGGCGTTGACGGCGCGCGTCGGCCGTCAGTCGTCGACCGGCAACGGCGTGCTGGGGCGATTTGATGGGGCGACGGCGGGTTGGACGTTCCTGCCAGGTTGGCGTGTCATGGCGCTGGCGGGTGTACCCGTCGACAGCGGCTTGGGCGAAAGCAAATCGTTTGCGGGGGCCGCGCTGGAAAACACGTCATTGATCGACGGCATGACGGCCACCTTGTACGGTATCAATCAGACCACCGAGAGCATTACCGACCGCCGGGCCGTCGGTGCCGAGCTGCGCTACTTCCGAGCCGGATTGTCGTTGTTCTCGGTGTTCGACTATGACGTCAAGTTTTCCGAGCTGAATATCGCCTCGGCGCAGGGCAGTTGGACCTTCAGCAAGGGAACCACGGTCAACGCGCTGTACGACCTGCGTCGTGGGCCGACCCTGCAGATGAGCAATGCCCTGCTGGGCGAGAGCGCCACCACGCTCGACGTGCTGCGCGCGACGATGTCGCTTGAGCAGATCGAGCAGCAGGCGCTGGGTCTGTCGCCGCAGTCGGAAGTCATCCTGCTGGGCGCGACCCATCCGGTGTCCGCGCGTTGGCAGTTCGGACTGGAGGGACGCGTGTCGGCCATCGATGGCACCCTGGCCACGGCAACGATGCCCGCGATGGCAGGTACCGGGGATGTCTATGCGATCACGGCTCAGGCCATCGGTACGGGGCTCTGGATGCCCAGCAGCGTGCTGGTCCTCAGCACCAGCCATCTGACCAGCGACAGTTAGGACGCCTGGCTGATGGCCGCCAACAGCCGCATGCGCTTCGGCAGCAACTGGATTCTCGAACCGGGTCTGCGCTGGTATCGGCAGAGCAATGTCAGCGGCACCACGCTGCGCCGTCTCTCGCCCAGTGTGCGGTCCCAGTATCGCTTCAATGATCACTCCAGCCTGGAGCTGGAGTTCACTCTGGAGCGTTCGGTGTCCGACGCAGCACTGAGCTCGGAAACCAGCAACCTGCTGTTCTATTACCTGAGCTATCGCTACGACTTCTGATGACTGAGGCCGCGGGCATGGATGGGCGCGCAGGCGTCGTTGGGGAAGATCGTTGGCAGCATGGCTGCTGGAGGTGCGTGTGAGTGCAACTGTTTGGGTAAGTGTTTCGTTGTTGCTGGTCGTGGCGGCGTTCGCTGTCTGGTGGATCGACCGTGAGGCTCGAGGCCATCGGGCAAAACTCGCGGCGCTGGACAATGCCTGGCTGCATGGTCTGCTGGATGACGCCACTTTTCTCGCCCGACGCAAGGAAAGTCTGGCGCAAAGGCCGCAGCGGGCCGCTGGTCCGGGCCTGTGGGTGCTTGGTCCGGCCTTGGTTCTACCGTTCGCCGCCGCCCTGCTCTGGCAGAGCAAGCTGTCCACCGATACACCTGCGCTGTCGCCCGCAGCGACCATGCCAGGCGCGCCCCCCGCCATGGCGACCACTGCCGACAGCGCACCGCGCGCACGGTCGATGGATGAGGTGCTGACCAGCTTGTCGACGCGATTGCAGCGCGATGGTGGCAGTGTTGACGATTGGCTGTTGCTCGGTCGCGGCTATGCCTCGCAGGGCAAGTTCAGCGAGGCCGAAGCCGCGCTGCGTTCGGCGCATGCACAGGCACCCGAGCGGCTTGATGTCGAGGTCGAATGGATCGAGGCGCGGGCCAAACAGCAAGGCCGTTTCGCGACAGAAGATCAGGCGCGTCTGGTCGAACTGGCGGCGCAGGACCCGACTCAGGCGAAACCGGTCTGGTTGCTGGCTGAACTGGCCGAGCAGTCGGGCGACGCCAGCAGCGCTGCGCAGCGCTGGAACGAGGTGCTGGCTCTGTTGCCTGCAGACAGTCCAGATCGTGCAGTCGTGATGCAAAAGCTCGGACAGCAGGCCCCGGTCAATCAACCCGCAACGGCCGAGGCCGCGCAGGGACTGGAGATTCATCTGCAGGTGCCTTCCGAATTGGTTGCGGGACTGGCTGCGGAAACGACGGTGTTCATTTTTGCCCGCTCGCCCGACAGCCCCATGCCGGTTGCCGCCCACCGGATCACACTCGGCGGGTTGCCCGCCACGATCCGTCTCGATGATCGTCACCTGATTCAGCCGGGTCGCTCGCTATCGAGCTATGGCCCCCTTCTCGTTGGGGCTCGGGTGTCGGTCTCGGGCGATGCGCGACCCGCGACCGGTGATATCGAGGCCGAGCCGATACGGATCGAGTCAGTGGATTCGGCGAATCGTTTGCAATTGAACCTGTCGCGAATTAGACCCTGAACGGAAGTGAAATAACGCGGCGACTTGGGCTTGGCTGCCTGACATGAACACGCGTAAATCGCCATTCACCATCATTCGAGGGGTATGGCTATGCGTATTGGCGTTGGAACGCAATTCGCGTTGAGCGTGTTTTCGTGGTGGCTGGTCTCCTCAGCGAATGCGTGGGCGTCACCGGATGGCGATTGCATCGTTGCCGCCGCCGCGCGCGACACGCGCGTGGCGGATGCGCAGACTCTGTTGATGGCCGATGATCAGCGACTGTATCGCGTGGATCTTGCCCAGACCTGCCCGGCCTTGCTCGAATTGCACAGCATCAGCCTGCGTGCTCGCGAGGGGCGCTTGTGTGGCAGTCGTGGCGAGGCGGTGATTGCCAATGGCGAAATCTGTGAAGTCGCTCGGGTCATACCCATCGAAGCCAGCGAATACGCGCAGCGCGCTGGAATGAGCGAGACTCAGCTCGCCGTGGAATTGCCGCCACAACTCGACACGACCGATGTCACAGCGCCACGTTTGCCGCGCAGTTTCACCAGTGGGAAATTCTGTTTCGACCCCAATCGGGCGACGGGTTGGCAATTGATTGACGGCAATCGCCTTCGCGTGGACCTGCGTCGGCGTGGGAAGGTGGAGCTGACCTTGGCTACCAGTTGCCCTGAGCTTGAGCGAGCCAGTGCGGTGGCATTCCGCTCTGGCCTGGGGGTTGGCGCTGTCTGTGGCAATGCCGGTGACCGGGTCGTTCCGCTGCATGAAGCGCCGCAGTTCGCAGGTCCGCTGCAATCAGCCCTGTTTACCTGTTCGATCACCCGCGTCGAGCCGGTCCTCGCGCAGCGCTGAAAGACGGCGGCGCGTTGGTTCCCTAGACGCGCCGCCTTTTTCCCGCTGCCATCCGCACCCTTCGGGCAGTGGCAAGGTGCGTGAGGCTGTTGCCGGAACGCCATGCTCGCTACAGACTGCTCCGGGTTTTCTGCGGAGTGGGGCATGAGCAACGACGCGGCATGGCAGTCCGAGCTGGACGGCTTGATCGACTCGCGTCTCGCGACCTTGCGGGCGCTGGACGCGGCGGCACTTGATGCCGCCATGGCGCATCCGCTGGGGCGCCATCTGCCCGCGGTGTTGGCGATCAGCGACTACGCCTTCGAGCAATGGCGACGCCATCCGCAGTGGCTGGCGGGTTTGGGCGAGATGCCTGCGCCGCCGGAACTGAACCTGGGTGAGGAAACGCGCTGGCCGGATCAGATTCGTGCCTGGCGGCATCAACGCAGCATCGATCTGATCCTGCGCGATGTCGCGGGTGTGGACCGCGTTCAGGACAGCTTGCGCGGCAGCAGCGAGCAGGCTGATCTGTGTTGCCAGTGGGCCTTGGATGCCTTGTACGCCAGCATGATCCATCGCCATGGCGTGCCGCGTTCGTCGAGTGGCGAGGCGCAATCGCTGGTGGTGTTCGGCTTGGGCAAGCTGGGCGGCAGTGAACTCAACTTCAGTTCCGATATCGATCTGGTCTTCGCCTTTCCCGAACAGGGCGAAACCGANNACGGTCGGGCGACTGGCGCTGTCCTTCAATGCCATGGAGCAGTATTTCCAGCGCGAGGGGCGCGACTGGGAGCGCTACGCCTGGATCAAGGCGCGCCCCATCGCGGGCGACATTGCGGCGGGCGAGCGATTTCTCAGCACCTTGCGGCCCTTCGTGTATCGACGCTACTTCGACTACACCGCGTTTGAAGGTCTGCGCGAAATGAAGGCGATGATCGAGGCCGAAGTGCAGCGCCGCGAGCTGGCTGACCATTTGAAACTCGGTCCGGGCGGGATTCGCGAAATCGAATTCATGGTGCAGTTGCAGCAGTTGATTCGCGGCGGTCGTGAACCGGAACTGCGGCATCGCGGACTGCTGCCCGCGCTGGCCGCGCTGCAGGCCCAGGGACACCTGGAAGCCCTGCGTGCCGAGGCCTTGCGGGCGGCGTATCTGCAATTGCGTCGCACCGAAAATCGGCTGCAGATGCAAGCGGAGGCCCAAGTTCACAGTCTTCCCGAAGGCGGCTTTGATCGCTACCGGCTGGCGCGCGGTCTGGGCTATGCGAACTACGCCGAGTTGAGCGCCGCTCTGGATCAGCAGCGCGCGATGGTGCGTGCGGAATTCGAACAGGTTTTCGAGTCCGGACGCCGCGCCGCGCCCAGCGGTGAACGACACGCCTTGCTGGTCGACTACTGGCGACAGATTGATCGGGATGCGCGGGCCGAGATGTTGATGCAGGCCGGTGTGCCGCAGCCGGAGCAAGCGCACGCGCGACTGCAGGAATTTGCCCGCAGCTCGGCGCGGGCCCAGCTTTCGGCACGCGGCAGTGCGCGGCTGGATCGCCTGCTGCCCGCCTTGCTCGACGCCATCGCGCAGCGCGCCGACTGTGCTGCCTTGCTGGATCGCGTACTGCGTCTGCTGCATGCGGTACTGCGCCGCTCCAGCTATCTGGCCCTGCTGGATGAGCAACCCGCAGCGCGCCAGCGTCTGATCGACACCATGTGTGCGAGCACCTGGATGGCCGAGCGCGTCGCGCAGCATCCCTTGCTGCTGGATGATCTGCTCGACACCCGCAGTCAGGGCGCACCGGAGTCCGTCGATGCCATCGACGCGGAATGCGAGCGGGCTTTGCAGGCGGTGGACGGGCAAGACCCCGAGGCGGTGCTGCTGGCGCTGAACGAGCTGCGGCAGAGCGTCGCCTTTCGCATCGCGCGCGCCACGCTGTTTGGTCATCAGGCGGCGGCGCAGAGTGCGCGGCAACTGGCGTGGCTGGCGCATGTCATCGTGCAGCGACTACTGCAGTTTGCCAGTCGGGAGATTCGTGCCCAGCATGGTGAATTGTCAGGCGGCGGCCTGGCTGTGCTGGCGTATGGCAGCTTTGGTGCAGCGGAGTTGGGCTTCAATTCCGACCTTGACCTGGTCTTCCTCTATCAGCCGGGTGAACGCGGCGAAAGCGATGGCGTGCGAACGCTCGACGCGCAGCGCTATTGCAGTCGCATCGTACAAAAGCTGTTGAGTCTGCTGAGTCTGCAAACCACCGCAGGTCGACTGTACGAAGCCGATCTGCGCCTGCGACCGGATGGCAGCAAGGGCATGCTGGTATCGACCCTGCAGAGCTTTCTCGACTACCAGCACGAACGTGCCTGGGTATGGGAGCAGCAGGCGCTGGTGCGGGCACGCTTCGTGGCGGGTGAAGTGGAAATGGGTCAGCGCTTTGATGCGGCACGCCGTCAGGTGTTGCAGCGTCCGCGCGAGCAGACCGAGGTATTCCGCGAGGTGGCAGCGATGCGCACGCGCATGCGTGCCGCGCATGATCGCAGTCGCGAACCGCTGTTCGATCTGAAGCAGGGCGAGGGCGGCCTGGTGGACCTGGAGTTTCTCTTGCAGGCCTTGGTGCTGACCCATGCCGCGCAGGTGCCTGCCTTGATCGAAGCCCGCGAAACCGCCGAGTTGATTGCGCGTTGTGGCGAAGCGGAATTGCTGTCTGCGGAACAGACCGAACAGGCGCTGGCTGCTCATGGCGTCCTGCTGGCGCGTGGACTGGCCTGCACCTTGGATGGGCGTGCCCGGATCGTGCAGGTCGACGCGTCCATCGAGCAGGCGCGGTGTGTCATTCGCGCGCTCTGGCAGGCGCTGGGATTGCCCTCGCCCGACGCCGAATCCGCGGTGTCCTGCGACTGATCCGGTTCGCTGCTGCCTATACTGGGCGCTCACCATCGCCTGGAATGTCTGCATGTGCCGTCTGAATTCGCTGATCGGTCTGAGCCTGTTCGTTTTCGCCAGTCATGCGATGGCAGGTGAATCCCCGCTGCCTGTTTCGGCACGGGATGAACCCACCTCCGTCTATCAGCATCGCGTGCACCCGACGGTTCGCGAGCCCAAGGTCGACTGGGTGGCGCGGATCGACACCTTGCTGAAGGAAGAACCCGGCGANNCAGTTGATCCGATTGATGCAGGAGGCGGATATCGCCTACGGCAACATGGAGTTCTCGATCAATTCCAAGCCGGAACTGCTGCGTCCGTTCTACAACTTCGGCGTGCCGCGCGACTTCGCCTGGGAGGTTGCGCGGGTCGGCATCAATCTGGTCAGCCTCGCCAACAACCACACGCTCGATTTCGGTCCCGAAGGCTTGGCCGAACATCTGCACATCCTCGACCACAGCGGCATCAGCTACGCGGGCGCTGGTCTGACGCTTGCGGATGCGCATGTGCCGGCGGTGGTACAGGCGCAGCACGCGCACACCTCGTTTGCCCTGCTGTCCTATCTGCGTTACTGGCACAACCGCTTCCGCAGCAAGGACGCCAGCGGCCCGTCGATTGCCACCATCGATCCGGCGCAAGTGGTGTTCAGTCGCGGACCGGGGCAGGTCGAAAGCGTCGAAGGACTACTCGAAGACGATGTGGTGGCGATGGAAGACGACATCGTGCTGGCGCAGCGCAAGAACGATCAGGTCTTCGTCGCCCTGCATGTCCACGATGTGAGTCACGCGCGTATCCACGGCATCCAGAACCAGACCCCACCGACGGAAGAAATGTTGTTCCGGCGCGCGGCGGATGCCGGCGCGGATGTGGTGTTGGGCCATGGTCCGCACGTGTTGCGTGGCATCGAGATCTATCAGGGCAAGCCGATCCTCTACAGCCTGTCCAACTTCATCTACCAGTACCGTCGCCCCGAATTGATTCCGGTCGACATCGTGCATCAGCGCGATCGCGAAATGCCGCGCCAGACCAATCTGTCGGTGATCGACCGCCGCGACTCGCCGGAAGTGATGGAGGCGGTCATGGCGCGCTTCACCTACAACGAAGGCAAACTCAAGCGACTGCAACTGATCCCGGTCACCATCGACGACGAAGGCCCCTTGTATGGTTCGCCGCGCCTTGCCAGCGACCAGCGCGGCGCAGAGATTCTCGCCACCGTACAGCGCCTGTCGGCACCGTACGGCACGCGCATCCAGGTGCAGGGTTGGTATGGCGAGGTGGATCTGCGCACCTCGCCCTGAGCAGCCGCCTTACTGCCGTAGCGCTTCAATCGGATCAAGCTGTGCCGCCTTGCGTGCGGGATAGAAGCCGAAGAACAGTCCGGTGGCGACCGAGAATCCGGTGGCCATCAGGATCACGTCCAGATCGAGTTGCACCGGCAGGCTGCCGAAACGCTCGGCCAGCAGCGCACCACCCACACCGAAGGCGATGCCGATCAGGCCGCCACCCAGCGAGATCATCATCGCCTCGGCCAGGAACTGCCGCTGGATGTCGCCGGGCGTGGCACCCACGGCCATGCGCAGACCGATTTCGCGAATCCGTTCGGTGACCGACACCAGCATGATGTTCATGATGCCGATGCCGCCGACGATCAGCGAAATGCTGGCGACCGCGCCCAGCAGCAGCGACATCAGGCGTGTGGTTTCGTTGCGCGCACTGACCATCTGGGTGAGATTGCGCACCATGAAGTCATCGTCCGCACCGGGTTGGATACGGTGCAGTTCGCGGATCAGCTCGTTCAGCGCGGTTTCCACGATGGGTAGATCGCTGGCGCGCGAGGTGCCGACGGTGATCTGCATCAGGGTGCCCGGTGGCATCTGCAGTTGACCCATCAAGCGCCGACGCGCGGTTTCCAGCGGCACGAAGACCACGTCATCCTGATCGCCACCCCAGCCGCTTTGGCCTTTCGAGCTGAGTACGCCCACGACCGTGAACGGCACGCGGCCCACGCGGATGCTGGCACCGATGGGATCGGACTCACCGAACAGCTTTTCGCGCACGCTCTGGCCCAGCACCACACTGGTGCCTGCGCCGCGATAGTCGGCGTCGCTCAGGCCTTCGCCGAGCACCAGCGGCCAATCGTTGATGGTGAAGAAATCCGCTTCCACGCCTTGCCAACTGGTCGACCAGTTCTGTTCGGCCTGGATCACCTGCGTGCTGCCGCGCACGATGCCGCTGACATAGGTCGCTTCGGGAATGCGTTCACGAATCGCCGCGGCGTCCTTGGTGGTCAGCGAGAAAATGCTGCCCGCGCCCATGCGAACGCCGCCCTGTCGACCGAAATTCGGCATCACATCGACGCGATTGCTGCCGAGTTTGGCGATGGTCGCATCCAGCTGCGCTTGCGTGCCCTGACCGACGGACACCATGACGATGACGGCGGCAATGCCGATGATCACGCCCAGCGCGGTCAGGATGCTGCGCATCCAATTACCGCGCAGCGCAAACAAGGCCATGCCCGCGATGTCGGCCCATCCGGCGCGACCGGTCTGCGTGGCGCGAACGCCGCGAGTGACAGCGTTCATGCGGCCTCCTTCAACACGCCGTCGTGGATTTCCAGCATGCGATCCGCATGCGCGGCGACTTGCGGATCGTGGGTGATCAGGACCACGGTGTGGCCCTCATCGCGCAGGCGATGGAACAGATTGAGAATCTCCGCGCCGGTACGCGAATCCAGTGCGCCGGTCGGCTCATCAGCCAGCAGGATCGGCGGATGATTGATCAAGGCGCGGGCAATCGCCACGCGTTGTTGCTGACCGCCGGACAGCTCGCTGGGGCGATGATGCGCGCGCTCGGCCAAGCCGACCGAGCTCAGTGCCGCCATGCCCAGTTCGCGCCGTTGTGCGGCATCCACGCCCGCATACATCAGCGGCAGGATCACGTTGTCCAACGCGCTCATGCGCGGCAGCAGGTGGAAGCTCTGGAATACGAAGCCGATCTTGGCGCGACGCAGCTCGGCGCGTTGCGTGGCATCCAGTGTGGCGACATCGATGCCGTCACACAGGTAGCGGCCCCGGCTGGGCGTGTCGAGACAACCGATCAGATTCATCAGGGTCGACTTGCCCGAACCGGAAGGCCCAACGATGGCGACAAATTCGCCGCGCGCGATCTCCAGATTCACCGCACGCAGCGCCTGCACTTCGGCGGCGCTGCCTTCGCCATAGGTCTTGCTCAGTGCCTGCAGATGGATGACCGCCGAGTCGCTCATGGCGTGGCCGTTTCCGTGCCGACGAGAATGCTCATGCCTTCCTTCAGCGCCGGGCTGCGCACTTCGGTATGCGTGGCATCGGCGATGCCGCTCATCACCTTGATCGGCGTCGGTGTCTTGCCATCCAGCGTCCACAGCGTGACTTGCCGCGCGTTGAGTTGCTCCAGTACCCCGGCCTCGAAG
>DEHW01000076.1 GCA_002352135.1 Lysobacterales bacterium UBA2790 | reverse complement strand
CTGAGATTGACCCGTGCGAGTTCCGTCAGCGATGCAAAATTCATCACCCCGCCGTTGCTGACGTCCACCGAGGTGTCGGCCAGGCTGGTCACCGCCGACACGTCGAGTGTCGAACCGGCATCGGCCAGGGTGAGCGTGGCGTAGCCGGCAATCGCTCCGGACAGCAAGACCGTGCCGTTGCTCACTGCAGTAATCTGCGTCGCCCCGCTGGCCCCTCCGGTCAAGGTACTCAAAGCCGACAAATCGACCTTGCTCCCCATTCCGGTCGCATCAATCGAATTCCCGCCGCCGGCACTGATGAAGTCGACGGCGCCCAGAAGAGACAACACGCCGCCGTTCATTGCATGGAGATCTACCGAATCAAGGGTTGCCACCGCATCCGCGCGTACCATCGCCCCGACGCCATCCGCCATCATGGTGGCATTGACGAGGTTCAGTGAGCCCGGGCCGGCCAGAATCACCCCGGTAACGTTGACCGTCCCGGACAAATTGAGCTGCGCGGTGGCGCTGGTCAGAGAAATGGCACCAGAATTGGTAGTCGTCGACTCGATGGTCGCGCTTACGCTATCCACCAGCAAAGTCTCGGCATTGGTCAGGGAGCTGATTACGACGTCCTGATCGAGCATGACGGTCGACGTGCCAGCGACATCCAGAACAACCTCGTAGCTGTCCGTTGCGGAGTTGTTGGGCACCACGCCGATGTCCCAATGAGTCGGGTCTGACCAGTTGCCGGAGCCGCCAATCCAATGCGCCAGCGCGACTGTTACTGACGACGACGTTAGCGCATCGGAAATGACGCCGCGGGCATCAAGGGGAAGCCCCGCGACATCAAGCACCTTTGCCGCCGCTGGCAGCGTGGAGGCGCTAGCCGGAAGCGTGGCAAACGCCAGCGCCTGCCCGGTGTTGGTCAGGGTGCCGCTGGTGTCTCGAACGTCAGTATCCCACTGAATCGTCGCCGTGAGGTCGCCGAGCAGTTGGCGCGGACTCGACGCCTCGCGGTCTCCCGAACGACTAACCTGAACATAGAATTCGCTCGTCTCACCAAGTCCCGGATGGCCTATCAGGGCGTCGGTGCCCAGGCTAGCGTCGGGATCCGAAGCGACCTCGCGACCACCGGCAGCGCTCGGCACCATAGAGCGGCCAGGGTCGCTGATGGGCGTAGCGACGCCGAGCGAGATGACGTCGCCCTGCTCCAGATCCAGCCGCCATTGGTCCGCTGGTGTCGATGGCTGCAATGCGCCGCTTGCCGGAATGGCGGCCGCCAGGCGACCGGAGATGTCCACGACCGGCAAGCTGCCCGAATCGTCAGTCAGCGACAGGTCGGCGCGGCTTAGTGCCGACTGATTATCGGCCTGGACTGCCGCAACGAATGCCGAGGCGGCGGGCGTGAGGTCGGCCGAAAGCAAGACCCGCGGCTCCAGGTTCTCGAAGAGGAGCTTGCGGGTGAACGGGGGAACGACGCAATTCGAGCGCCCTGCCAAACCGAACGAATCGAGCGCATCGCGACACGCCGCGGGGAGCCGGGCAAGCCAAGAGGGGCCGACACGACCCGATTCTCGGAACGATATCTGGGAATTCCTGGACATGTGCGTTTCCTCCCTCATTCACCATTCTCGGTCTTGGCCACTGGCGCGTGCTGCAGGACAGTGCGGCAAGGGCACCCCGGGGAAGATGTTCGCAGACCGCCGCATACCGCCCGCACACGGATCGCATACAGCCCGCATACACCGCGCAATTCCCTGCTGGAATCGGCTGAAGGTGTCCTGCGGAACTCTTGTAGAGACTTGGTGAAGTGCCTTCTCGCGCCTTGCAGACTGCGATTGAAGCGGGGGCTTCAGCTACCTGGCGGGTACTGGAAACCCGACATGCTTTCCAGAGCCAAGTGGATCGCTTCGGTTTCCCGCGACGGAGCGACCTGCAAGCCAACCTTCAGTGCTTCGCAACAGCGGCGATAAACGCACAGCGCCGCAGCCACCTCGCCTTGCTGTTGCAGACAGCCCATCAGGCGCCGGTACCAGTTCTCTGCCAACGGTTCGAGTTCGATGGCGCGCTGGTACAGTCGAACCGCCTTGTCGCAAAGACTCCCGGTTTCTAGGCGCCGGCCAACGTCGGCAAGCGCGTTCCCCAGCCGATTGCGCAATCGTTCCTGCACCGGCAGGGCCCACGGGCGACATTCTTCCCTCCCCAGGAAGTCGCCCTGGTAAATGCGCAGGAAACGCTCGGTTTGCGCCAGCAGGACCGTGAGATCTGGCAAAGTCGTGTTGTGAAGAGTGGCTTGTACCTCGCTCAGCAGGCGCTCGAAGGACCACAGGTCTACCCAGCATAACGTCGGGTTGAGGGTCAGTCGGCCGCCGTCGAGGAGCAGCGAATCGTCGTGGCCGAGCACTCGACGCAAGCGCGAAAGGCTCGTCTCGAAGGCACCACGGCCACCCTTGCTCTCCGCTTCTGGCCAAATTGCCTCGATTAAGAGAGGGATGGCAACCTGGCGTCCACCGTGGGCAATCAGAGCCTGCAGAAGCTCGACTGGCTTTTGCGGCAAACGACCCCCCTCGGTGACCGCTTGGCCATCTATTGCGATGCTGAAGCGACCCAACGTATAGATCTTCACCGGCCACGGCCAACGTTCCACCTCAAGGGCGGGCGGCTTGAGGCAGCGTCGGCGAATCAGGCGCCCGGCGTACTCGGGGACGATTCCGTTCGCCAGCGCGAAGGCGCATAGGCGCGCCATGACCGCCGGGCGGAACGTGTTGTGGTTCAGGTAGTCGCGCCGCGCGCCGACTGCGAAAGCACGTTGCAGCGCCCGGGCACAGCACTCATTGTCGCCCTGGTCGAGCGCGAATAGAGCCGTACAGAGATCCGCCTGGAAGCACTGGATGTCGCTGCGCATGGAACGGCCTACATCGCGGCCGTGTTCAAGGGCTAGCCAAGCCTCGCTGGTACGGCCAACAGCGTGCAACGCCTGCGCGTGCGCAAGACTCCCGAGCGCGTCCTGCTGCGGTCCTCCATATTGGCCGGCGATAGCCTTGGCAGTTTCGATCTGTGTCAAGGCCTGCGCACCGTCGCCCGAGAGCAGACTTGCCAGACAGACGAGGTAGTGATAGTGGGCAACTTCGACCTTGCGCCTCTGATCAAGGCACTGTTCAAGTTGCACCAGAGCGGCGCGGCCGCGCCCGAGTTCGCCGCTGTTCAGCCAGGCGTAGGCCCGCAAAGCGCAGAGCAGGAAATCCCATATGCGCACGCCGTTCTCGCGCGCCGTGCTGATGCCGTTCTCGGCGGCCGCAGCCGCCTCGCGGCTGTGGCCACGGCTCCAGTGATACATAGACTTGAGCGCCCAGAGCAGCGTCTCGGCAAGCGGCGTAAGTGCCGTCCCGGGGCGAGGGTCGATGGTGGTCATGAGCCGCTCGAGTTGCTCGTTGAAGCCGACGCCGACGGTGTAATGCATTTGCAGATTACAGCCGAGCAAGATACGCTGACTGGCGTCTGGACAAGCCTCAATGAGTAGTAGCAGGCGATCCGCCCATCGGTGAATCGCGGGGTCTTGTGGACGACGAAATAGCAAGGCGCCAAACATGCTCGCGGTAAACCGTGCTCGACGCTCCTCGGGCGCAGGACCGAACTCACTGCGTAAGGATTCTGCTTCGCCGATCCAGTGATCAAGCCGGCTGAAATCAGACCACTCGAGGCAGATCAGATCAACAATCGCCGACCACGTCAGAAAAGCAGCGCTGCTGATCTGCAGCTCTCTGAACAGCCGGTACGCGCGCAAGAAGTAGCGCTGACCGGCTGGCGGATCGAAGGGTAGCAACGCAGCACCGTGCCAATAGCACAGCCAGGGATCCTTGTTCAGCCGTCCTTCCGGAAGGACTCCGAGGACGGCCGACAGCGCCCGGTGCCGGCCGCGCACCAGAAGACCTGCCGCGTGCTCGAGCACCAGACGATGCAGGCTATCCCACTGGCACGCGCGCATCAGCACTTGCGCCGCCGCCTCGACGTCGCCGAGCTGCGCCAACAGAGCGGCCGCCTTCCGCGCGATGCCATCGTACTCTTCACAGCTCAGGTCGGACCGGCTACGCAGCACCAGAAACTCGCGCAGCAAGGGGTGAAACTCGTAGTAGACGTCAACGCCGACGCCATGCGCCGAAGTAAAGCTGCCGTCACGGTGCATCGCTTCGAGAAGAAGCGCCGCCTCCGCGCTGCCGGCGAGAACAGCAGCCATCGCAGGCGTCACGCGCGGCAACAAAGCGACTCTTAAGAGGACGCTGCGGGCGGCGAGGGGCAGTCGGTCGAAAAATTCGGCTGCCAGGTATTCGAACACGCCAGTAACAGCGCCGATTCGACCCTTGGACCCGGCGACCTCATCCGGGTGCGCCAGCTGCAACAACATTTTGAGGCCGGCAGGCCAGCCGCTGGTAATCTGGTGCAACGTGCGCATCTGTTCGGGGCCGCGAATTCGCGAGCCGTTCCCTGTCAGTTGCTGTACGGCAATCGACTCCTCTTCGCTGAATAACAGTTCGTCGGCCTCCATCACTACCAGATCGGCATTGGCCCACAAACGCGCGAAATCCTCCGGGGGCCGGGTGCGACTGGTGATGATCAGGCGGATGTGGTTGGGTGCCTGATTTATGGCTGCCAGCAAGAACTCGCGGAAAGCTGGCGAGCTAAGCGCTTCCTGACTGTCGTCCACAACCAGAACGCTCGAAACTTTGATTGAGGCGTAGAAGGCGCCGAAGAACTGCCGAAGAGCAGACCTGATCTTGGCTGTGTGCAGCAAGGCAAGCGCCGGCAGTTCTCTGTCGAGCTGTGGCGCAACAGACGTTGCGGCACTTTGGAGGCAATTGCAGCTTACGGCCGGGTCGGTGTCACCGGCATCGACGTGGTACCACAGCGCCGACAGCTTGCGGGCATCGAGATAGCTCGCGACCAAGGTCGTCTTGCCCGCGCCAGGCCCGCCGCTGACCCATACCGCAGCATGCTCTAAAGCTGCGTCGAGGCGAAGAAACAAGCGCTCGCGCGGATGCACACGAGCGAGCCGCGGGCGGCTCAACTTCGCCAGACCTGGTGACCTCCCCTTGACGAGCATGCGAGTCTCGCTCTTCGTGTTGTGCCAGGATGCGGGCTGCGCAGCGGCACGGCGCAGCCGTTTTCCCCGTTAAACCTTAGCATTCGGTACAGGCACAAGCAAGGCAATCGTCAGCAAATTAGATCATGTGCGCTCTGGCGCCTTGTTCCGAGAACGGCAAGACGTCGTTCAAAGCCGAGACTCCTCGCCCGGCGGCGGACGGGCGATCGCCGTGTCGACCACTTCCCGGGTCAGATGCAGCACGAAGCCTTCGACGAAATCGTATGCGTAGCGACCGATATGGTTGCTGCGTCGCTGGCCAATGCGGGTGGTTTTCGATCCGAAACGATGCCCGGCGAGCCGCCAGCGAGGGCCGGTTCGTGGCTGATCGGCACGCGGCTGGCGTCAAGCCTTGCCTCGTGCTCGCCGTCAAGCAACGGGGGTTGGAAACGATGCCGCAGCGCCGCCAATGCCCCTCCAGGCCGATACGAACCGCAACGTCATTGGCGCGCATCGTCCGTTTGGTCTGAAGCAGGCCATCCAGGTGGATCGTACGGGCCGGCTCGCCTTCGCTATCAACCGTCTCGGCAAAGAATTGCAACGTTCGTAACTCTCGGCACCGGCCTTGAAGATGATGCCCCCAAACGCATCGGCCACGGGGGTGGCGGGCACCAGCAAGTCGATATCCGTTGTCGGGCGGTAGTAACCGTGCGCAAAAAGCGCGTGGCTGCCGGCAGGTAGTCGGCCAGGTGCCGATTCAAGGCTTCGACGAGTGCCTTTAGGTCTGCCAGGGTCACCAGTCGGCTGTACCCTTCGATCAGCGGCGCGTCAGCGCGCCTTGGGCCATGCCGTCGCCCAGGCAACAGTCCAGCTGGTAGCGATTGGCGTCTGCATGGGTGTTGAAGGGGAGCCACCATCAGCCAACAGCGCTGCGGAAAGCGTGAATCCTTTCGG
>DEHW01000195.1 GCA_002352135.1 Lysobacterales bacterium UBA2790 | reverse complement strand
CCGGCGATCGACATCTACGAGCGTGTGCTGCAGACGCATCCAGACCAGGCTCAGGTCTGGATGAGCTTTGGTCACGCCTTGAAGACTTCCGGAGAGCAGGCGCGGTCGATCGAGGCTTATCGACGCAGTCTGGCGTTGGAACCGGCGTATGGTGAGGCGTGGTGGAGTCTCGCCAACCTCAAGACCGTGCGATTCGGTGCCAGCGACATCGCGCAGATGCAGTCGGCTTTGCAGCGCACCGATTTGCCGCTGGAGCATCGCTTCCATTTGCATTTCGCCTTGGGCAAGGCGATGGAAGATGCGGGCGATTACGCGTCTTCGTTCACCCATTATTCCGAGGGCAACGCGCTTCGGCGCACGCAGTTGCTGTACAACGCCGACGACACGTCGGCGCGCACCCGGCGCATCAAGCAGACCTATACGGCATCGTTCTTTTCCGCCCGTGAAGGGCAAGGGTGTGCAGCGACTGACCCGATCTTCGTGGTGGGTTTGCCGCGCTCCGGGTCAACGCTGGTCGAGCAGATTCTGTCCTCGCATTCGCAGGTCGAGGGCACCATGGAGTTGCCAGAGATCATCTCGCTGACCCGACTATTGCGACGTCAGGGCGAGGACGAGCAACAGACGCCTTATCACGATGTGCTCGCTGGTTTGGACGCGAAAGCGCTGACAGAGCTTGGTGAGCGCTATCTGCAGCGCACGCGGATTCAGCGCAAGACCGCTGCGCCGTTCTTCATCGACAAAATGCCGAACAACTTCGTGCACATTGGCTTGATTCACTTGATCCTGCCCAATGCCCGCATCATTGATGCACGACGTCATCCGATTGCTTGTTGTTTTTCGGGCTTCAAGCAGCATTTCGCGCGCGGACAGAACTTCAGTTACAGCCTTGACGACATCGGACGTTACTACTGCGACTACGTTGAACTGATGGCGCACTTTGATTCCGTATTGCCGGGGCGGGTCCACCGTGTCCATTACGAGGACATGGTGGACGACACCGAGACGGAAGTGCGCCGCTTGTTGGCGTATTGTGGCCTGGCATTCGAGGAATCGTGCCTGCGCTTCTTCGAGAACGCGCGACCGGTCAGGACGGCCAGTTCGGAGCAGGTACGGCAGCCGATTTATCGTGAGGGCGTGGATCATTGGCGGCATTTCGAGCCGTGGCTGGAACCGTTGAAAACCGCACTGGGGTCGGTGCTGACGTCTTACCCCAGACCACCATCGTACTGAACCGGGGACGGTTCGTTTATCGCCTGAGGGGGCACCATGTCGAAACACAAGGCAAGACCGCAACACCGATCATCCATGCGATTGGCGCGTGGGCCGTTGACCATAGCCATTGGCCTCGCCATCAGTGCCTCGGTGATGGCGCAAGACAGTACCGAAGACAAGGCGGCGACGCTGGATGCGGTGACCGTGACGGCGCAGAAGCGCAGTGAAAACCTGCAAAAGGTGCCGATCAGCATGCAGGTGCTGGGCACTGATCAGCTTGAAGAGTTGCAGGTTTCCGACTTCGAGGACTACGTCAAGTATCTGCCCGCTGTTTCGTACCAGACGGCCGGTCCGGGCTTCGCGCAGGTCTACATGCGTGGCGTCGCAAGCGGCGGCGATGGCAATCACTCCGGCTCATTGCCGAGCGTGGGCGTGTATCTCGACGAACAACCCATCACCACTATCCAGGGTCCGCTGGATCTGCATGTCTACGACATCGAACGCGTCGAAGCGCTGTCGGGTCCGCAGGGCACGCTGTACGGTGCCAGTTCGCAGGCGGGCACGCTGCGCATGATCACCAACAAACCCGACCCAAGTGGTTTCGCGGCGAGCTACGGTGCGGAGTTGAATGGCGTCAGCAATGGCGGCATGGGTTACGTCGGCGAGGGTATGTTGAACCTGCCGATCAGCGAGTCTTCGGCAATTCGTCTGGTTGGCTGGCACAAAAAGGACGCGGGCTACATCGACAACGTGTACGCCACCCGCACCTTCCCGAGTTGGGACGCGGACTCCAACGGCAATGGCACGATCGACAATGCGGCGCTGGTCGACGATGACTACAACGATGTCGAAACCACCGGTGCACGCGTCGCCTTGCGTGTGGAGCTGGACGACAACTGGACCATCACGCCGACGTTGATGGGGCAGCGCCAGAAGGCCGGTGGCAATTTCGCGATGGACCCGAATGTGGGCGACCTGCAGATCGCGCACTTCTATCCCGAAGGTTCGGATGACCGCTGGATGCAGGCCGCGCTGACCATTGAGGGCAAGGTCGGCAATTTCGATCTGACCTACGCCTTTGCCCATTTGAAGCGAGACGTGGACGTCGATTCCGACTACAGCGACTACGCTTTCTGGTATGACACGCTGGGTGGCTACGGTGCCTATACCTGTTCGGATTTCGACGTCGACAGTTTCAGTTGTGCGCCGGGCAGTCTGGTGAATCCTTCGCAGTACATTCAGGGTGTCGACGGCTACAAGAAGACCAGTCACGAATTGCGTTTGTCGTCACCACAGGATGAGACTTTGCGTTTTGCGCTGGGCGCCTTCGTACAGACGCAGGACCACGATATTGAACAGCGTTACAAGATCGATGGCATCGATCCCGTGCAGTCGGTCAGTGGTTGGCCGGATACGATGTGGCTGACCAAACAGGTGCGTGAGGACAAGGACACGGCGGTGTTCGGTGAGCTGAGTTACGACATCACCGACGCACTGACGGCCAACGCCGGCATGCGCTGGTTCCAAGTCGACAACAGTCTGCAGGGCTATTTCGGATTTGCCGATTGGGGCTGGGTGTCGAGCTACGGCGAGGCAGCCTGCCCGGAGGGTGCCGAAACCTTCAACGGTGCCCCCTGTTCGTTCTTCAACAAGCGCGTCGAGGAAACCGGCAACATCGGTCGTTTGAACCTGACCTACGACATCAGCGACGACCTGATGATCTACGGCACCTGGTCCGAAGGCTACCGTCCGGGTGGCGTCAACCGGCGCGGCACCTTGCCGCCCTATCTGTCGGACTACCTCACCAACTACGAGTTCGGTTGGAAGAGCAGTTGGCTGGACAACGCGCTGGTCTGGAATGGCTCGGTGTTCCGGCAGGAGTGGGAGGACTTCCAGTTCGCCATTCTCGGTGCCAACGGTCTGACCGAAATCAAGAACGCCAACCAGGCGCAGATCGACGGGTTTGAAACGGACTTGAACTGGGCAGCGACTTACAACCTGCGCCTGTCCGCCGGCATTGCTCTGTACGACGCAGAACTGACCGCCAACTACTGCGGGTTCACCGATGACAATGGTGTACCGGTGACTGAGTGCGACGATCCGGAAGCGCCAGATGGTTCACGTTTGCCGGTCACACCGAAGTTCAAGGGCAATCTGACCGCGCGCTACACCTTCGATGTCGGCAGCAACGAGGCCTTTGTCCAAGGCGCGCTGGTGCATGTCGGTGAACGTTTGTCCGATCTGCGCATTGCCGAGCAGCAAATTCTCGGCGATCTTCCCTCGTACACGACCCTCGATATTTCTGCCGGATTCCGTAAGGACGACTGGATGATCGACGTCTACGTGGCCAATGTCACCGATGAACGCGCGGAGCTCAATCACTTCACCCAGTGCGCCGAGTCGGTCTGCGGTGCAGCGGGGGTGGTGCCGCAGTACCCGAATGGACAGGTCTACACGTTGACCAACCAACCGCGCAGCTTCGGGATACGCTTCTCGCAGTCGTTCTGACGGTTTTGATGATGGTGTCACCCGATCCCCGGCCCAGGCCGGGGATTTTTTTGAACGCGACGACCGCCTTAATCCTCGTCGTCTTCCTCGTCGTCNNTCGTCGGCCAGGTTGATCTCGACCAGCACCGGGTCGACGCCAAGGCTGAAAATGGCTTCGTCCCAGTCGAGTTTTTCGAACGGTCTGCCATTGGAATAGGCCCATGGCTCAGGGCTGAAGCCGCCATCAGGCTGTCCATCGCCGTCGCGGTCATGAAACACGTAGGCCGCGTAGTCACTCGGTCCCAGATCGGGCAGCACCCATTGCGCGGTACCGTTCTCAACCGTTGCACTGAGCACATAGCTTGGCTGTCTTGGGAACCCGATCCGGCTTGCGTAGAGCCGCAACTCGGCTTGGCCTTGGTTGTCCAGGCCCGTTGCGATAACCCGCAGTTCGCTTGCCGAGGCCGCGCTGCCAAGAGCCAAGGTTATGGCGAGGAGGTTGCAGATCTGTAGTGAACGCCGACTACTCACACGAAGTCCTCTAGACGGTTGCATCAGCCAAAATGAACCCGAATTCAGCTGGAGCGGCAGGAGTGCTTCAACTTCTGTACCGGGTATGCGAAAAGTAACCTGTCGTTGCCCATTCGTGAACGCGTGATGTGCAGGAAATCGCATTTTTCCCAACCGTCACAAGAAGACAGGAGTCAACGTGGAGGTACTGCACTCTCTTAATCTGTGGTTGCTGATCGGTTCTCTGTTGGTACTGGCTGGCATCGCTTCCAGTCTGGTCGCCACACGATTTGGTGCGCCGATGCTGCTGGTGTTCCTCGCCTTGGGCATGTTGGCGGGCGAAGATGGCCTGGGTGGCATCGCCTTCAATGACTACCGTTTGACTTACGCGATCGGTTCTTTGGCATTGGCGGTGATTCTCTTCGATGGCGGCTTGCGTACTCGCCTCGATCAAGTAAAAGGCGCGATCACACCAGCAATCATGCTCGCGAGCTTGGGGGTGGTGCTGACCGCAGGGCTGACGGCCATTGCTGTCAACTACCTGCTTGGGCTGGGTTGGCTCGAGAGTCTTCTGATGGGCAGCATCGTGGCGTCGACCGATGCCGCGGCGGTTTTCTTTCTCTTGCGCGCCAACGGCCTGCATCTGCAACGTCGCGTCGGTGCGACCTTGGAGATCGAATCCAGCAGCAATGACCCGATCGCCATATTTGTCACCTTGGCATTGATTGGCGTGCTTGGCGTTGAGCGGGAGTCGAGTTTTGCCGCCATGGCCTTGGAACTGGGCATGCAGGTTGGTCTGGGCGCCTTGGCTGGGTGGATGGGCGGTCGTTTCATCACCTTTGCTCTGAATCGACTTGATCTGCCGTCCGGTCTACACCCCTTGCTGGCCGTTGCGGGTGCCGTTGGCGTGTTTGCGCTCAGTAACGTCGTAGGTGGCAGTGGCTATCTGGCCGTGTACTTGGCCGGTGTGGTGATCGGCAATCGCCCGGTCCGCGCGTTTGCCAATGTCCTGAGTGTTCAGGACGCGGCAACCTGGTTGGCCCAGATGGTCATGTTTCTTCTTCTGGGACTGCTGGTCACGCCGAGCCGCTTGCTCGAATCCATTTGGGCTGCACTGGGAATTGCCACATTCCTCATGATCGTCGCGAGGCCGCTTGCGGTGGCGATTTGCCTCGCTCCCTTTGGATTTAGAAAGCGCGAGATCAGTTTCATTTCATGGGTGGGATTGCGAGGCGCGGTGGGGATCTTCTTGGCTTCGATTCCAATGCTGGTAGATCTTCCGGGGGCGCAGCTCTACTTCAATGTCGCTTTTGTCGTCGTGCTCGTGTCCCTCCTGGTTCAGGGCTGGTCCTTGAGTTGGGCGGCAGATCTGTTCGATGTGGCCGTGCCGCGACGTGATCCGCCCAGTCGACGGGTGGAGCTCGATCTTCCGGGTCAGCTTGAATACGAGCTGGTCGGGTATCGAGCGGAAGAAGGCGCCGTGGTGCTGAGCGATTCCAGCAAGATTCCGTCGTGGGCGAGTCCCGTCTTGACCGTGCGCGAGGGCAGAGTGCTGACGCCAGAGCAAGCGGGTGCGCTGCGTGCCCAGGACTACGCCTATTTTCTTGCGCCCTTGGGGCGTGTGATCCGACTGGATTGGTTATTTGCCGAACCCGCGCAGGCTCGCGAGGTCGAGCGGGCGATGTTCGGCGAATTCAGCTTCGCGGGCGATATCCCATTGGCCGCACTAGCAGAGTTCTATGGGCTGATAGTTCCGCTTCGCTTGGCGGACAAAACCGCTGCGGATTTGTTTGCCAACCAGTATGACGAACAGCCCCAGATTGGCGACTCCCTGCGTCTCTCTGGAGTGACCCTGATCGTTCGGGAACTGGACGAAGATCGCGTCCACCGAGTCGGACTGAAGTTCGGTGCTGGCATTTCTGCGCGGGGCGGCAAGGCCAAACACCTTGCGCGAGTGCGGGCCTTGGTAAAGCGCTTCGTGCGTCAGAAATGAAGGTGACCAGCGCTCTTGCGCGTTGATCTCGCCGCCACGTGGCAAAAAAAACCGACGGATACGTGATCCGTCGGTTCTGAAATAACGCTACAGATAGGGAGGGAGATTATCCGTAGCGCTCTGCCCTTGCGGGCATTTGCATCTTACCGCAGCGCGACGCGATTTGCTGCGTCGCAGCAGGCGGAATCTCAGGCCTTCGCCTTGGCTGCCTTGACGGCAGGGCGAACGATGGATTCGTTGGCGGCCTCGAAGTTTGCCTTGGCGATATTGGCCAGGGCTTCGGCAGTCTTGATGTTCTGCTTCAGGGTTTCCTGACTCAGGGCATAGAGCTGCTCGGAGGCGTCTTTCACGAACGCAACGCTTTTCGGGAAGAAAGCCTTGGCCGCTTCGAGATCGCGCACTTCGGCGGCTTCGCTGGCAAACGCGGTAGCAGCTTCCATGCGGCTTTCCATGGCCTTGGTCTGCAGGCTGGTCAGCGTTTCGAAGTAGCCGACGGTGATCGCATTCGCGCGCATCGTGGCATCGGTCAATTGCTTGCTGTACTGGCTGAACTGGGTGGCGATAGAGTCAAACATGGCGCGTGCTCCGGTACGAACGTGGGGATTGCAGGCTAGCGCCACGCGTTGTGCGATGCAACATATCAGTGCCAAGTATTCTGCTGTTTCCGACGAACGGTAGCCTTAATTCTTTTCAATCAGAGACTTGCGCGGGCTTTTCCGTACGGGTGCGCACGGTGCGGTGCGTCAATCGCCGGGGCCGGTATAGCGGCAGCCCGAGGTGCAAGTCTCATGAATCACTACGGCAGACAACAGCGGCAACGTGGGTTTGAGTTGCTGCCATATCCAGGCGGCCAGCACTTCGCTGGTCGGATTCTCCAGCCCAGGAATGTCGTTGAGATAGTGATGGTCCAGGCGGTCGTACAAGGGCTTGAACGCGGATTTGATGTCACCGAAGTCCATCACCCAGCCCGTTTGCTCGCCGATCTCCCCGCTGACGTGGATTTCGATGCGGAACGAGTGACCGTGCAGTCTGGCGCACTTGTGTCCGGTTGGCACCTTGGTCAAACGATGCGCGGCTTCGATGGTAAATGCCTTGAAAATGTCCAATGCGGGCGTCCAATCAGGTATATGGTTTGCAAGAACGTCGAAATGCTAGCAGCTTCAAGGCATTGCAAGCTGATGGGTAACTGGTGTGGGCATTCCCTCCGCACCGCGCTGACCTTCGAGGGTTTCGAACATGTACCAAGCTTCCATGGCGTCATGGCTGGGCCGATGGACCGGCAGCAAGCAAGTCATTCTTGATCCAGCGGACGCACCTTTGCCCGCAGGGCAGTCGAGCCTGGCGTTCCAGCAGTTGGGGGCGGGCGAACTCTATCGCGTGGACTACGATTGGCAGTTGGAAGGACTGACACGATTCGGTTCCTTGCTGCTTGCGGTGCATCCCGAGACGGACGCCGTCACGGCGGCATGGGTGGACAGTTGGCACCAGAGCAGTACGGTCATGACTCTGGCTTCGGCGTCGTCTCGCGCCGGTGTTCTTCGTCTGTCCGGTCGCTATGCGGTTGAAACCGGTCCGGCCTGGGGCTGGGCCATCGAGTTCGAGAACATGGCGGCAGACACATTGGAGATGCGTATGTACAACGCCACCCCGGAGGGCGATGAGGCCTTGGCGGTGCGCGCACGCTACGAGCGAGTGCGCGATTCCTGATGGGCGGCGTCCACAAATGCGTTGTGTATAGCGCTCGATTGAGCTTGCGCCATTTCACTGCCGAAGACGCTGTCTGGGTGCTGCGTTTGCTGAACGAGCCGACCTTCATCAGCAACATTGGTGATCGCAACGTGCGCACCGTGGAGGAGGCGCGGGCCTTCCTTCAACAAGGCCCGATCTTGGCCTACGCGCGCGATGGCTTCGGCATGTTTGCTGTTGAGTTGGCGAGCACAGGTTGCTGTGTTGGCATGTGTGGCTTGCTGAAGCGTGAGTTCACAGGCGAGGTCGACGTCGGCTACGCCTATTTTCCCGAGTACAGCGGCATGGGCTATGCGACGGAAGCGGCGGCGGCAGTGATCGCCTGGGGGCGTTCCGCGTGCGGATTGGACCGCATCGTCGGATTTGTATCGCCGCACAACACGGCGTCGATCAAGGTGCTACAGAAGTTGGGTATGCGGTACGAAAAACATGCGCCGATTGCCGATGGCGCAGAACCCATCCTGCTCTATTCGTGACCTGTCGCCGATTCGGTCGACTGCGCCAGCAAGGCGATGCCGTCACAGAGAGCTGCCGACCAGAAGTAGAGCGGCTTCAGGACATCGTGAAACAGAGAGTAGGTCAACATGAGTGCGCTCGACGCCGGGACTGCGGTTACTCCAGCACGAGTCGTTCCATCGCGAGGGGTGCAGACTGCGTCACAGTTTTTGTGCTGCTCTGCGCCTGCGGAGTGGCGCACGGCGTCCACTTTCGCCAGCGTCCAGCAGGCGATGGCCTGCCGGACGCGGCATTAACTTAAACCCCAATCGGGTTGGACTTTTCCGGGTCGATTCGGAACTGTTTGATGGCGCGTGCCACATCCTTACCGTTCATGGCGCCCTGCTGCGCGAGCGCCGCAATAGCGGCGTGGGCGATGTAGTAACGGTCGACCTCGAAGAACCGACGCAGGTTTGCGCGAGTGTCGGAGCGGCCGAAACCATCGGTGCCCAGAACCGTGTAGTGCGACGGGACGAAGGCGCGAATCTGATCGGCGTAGGCGCGCACGTAGTCGGTCGCCGCAATGACGGGACCGGGGCGACCTTCCAGGCATTCGGTGACGTAAGCCTTGCGCGGCGTCTTGGCTTCGGGGTGCAGACGGTTCCAGCGCTCCGCGTCGAAGCCATCGCGACGCAGTTCATTGAAACTGGGGCAGGACCAGATGTCGGCCGTGACGCCGAACTCCTTTTCCAGCAATTCGGCGGCGGCGATGGCCTCGCGCAGGATGGTGCCGGAGCCAAGCAGTTGCACGTGCGGTGCGGCGGACTTGGCCTTTGCCTTGCCGTTTGTCGCGGCGCCTGACTGCAGCAGGTACATGCCCTTGATGATGCCGGCCTCGGCGCCGGCCGGCATGTCCGGGTGCGCGTAGTTCTCGTTCATCACGGTCAGGTAGTAGTAGGCGTCCTCCTGCTCGGTCAGCATGCGGCGCACGCCGTCCTGCACGATCACCGCGACCTCGTACGAGAACGTCGGGTCGTAGCTGCGGCAGTTCGGGATCGCGCCGGCGAGCAGGTGCGAGTGGCCGTCCTCGTGCTGCAGGCCCTCGCCGTTGAGCGTCGTGCGACCGGCGGTGCCGCCGATCAGGAAGCCGCGCGCGCGCATGTCGCCGGCCGCCCAGGCGAGGTCGCCGACGCGCTGGAAGCCGAACATCGAGTAGTAGATGTAGAACGGCAGCATCGGCACATTGCTGACCGAATAGCTGGTGGCTGCCGCCATCCACGAGGAAAACGCGCCCGGTTCGCTGATGCCTTGCTGCAGCACCTGGCCGGATTGATCCTCGCGGTAGTACATGAGCTGGTCGGCATCCATCGGCTTGTACTTCTGGCCGAACGGCGCGTAGATGCCGATCTGGCGGAACAGGCCCTCCATGCCGAAGGTGCGCGCCTCGTCGACCAGGATGGGCACCACGCGCGGGCCCAGCGCCTTGTCGCGCAGCAACTGCGTCAGGAAACGCACATAGGCCTGCGTGGTGCTGATCTCGCGGCCCTCGGCCGTGGGCTCCAGCACGCTCTTGAAGATCTCCAGCGATGGCACCGTGAAGCTCTCGTCGGCCTTCACGCGACGCTTGGGCAGGTAGCCGCCCAGCGCCTTGCGCCTTTCGTGCAGGTACTTCATCTCCGGCGTGTCATCGGCCGGCTTGTAGAACGGGATCTTGGGCAGCTCGGAATCGGGGATCGGGATGTTGAAGCGGTCGCGGATGTAGCGGATGTCGTCGTCCGAGAGCTTCTTGGCCTGGTGCGCGGTGTTCTTGCCTTCGGCTGCACCGCCCATGCCCCAACCCTTGACGGTCTTCACCAGCAGCACCGTCGGGTGGCCCTTGGCGCTGTTGGCGCGGTGGAAGGCGGCGTAGACCTTGCCCGCATCGTGGCCGCCGCGGCGCAAGGCCCAGATGTCGGCGTCGCTCATCTTGGAAACCATCTCCAGGGTCTTGGGGTCGCGGCCGAAGAAGTGCTTGCGCACGAAGGCGCCGTCGTTGGCCTTGAAGGCCTGATAGTCGCCGTCCAGCGTGTCGAGCATGACCTTGCGCAGCGCACCGTCCTTGTCGCGCGCCAGGAGCGGATCCCAGGTGCTGCCCCACAGCAGCTTGATGACGTTCCAGCCGGAGCCGCGGAACTCGCCCTCCAGCTCCTGGATGATCTTGCCGTTGCNNACGAAGATCAGGTTGTCGAGTTTTTCGCGGGCCGCCAGACCGATGGCGCCCAGGCTCTCGGGCTCGTCCATCTCGCCGTCGCCGCAGAACACCCAGACCTTGCGCCTGGCCGTATCGGCGATGCCGCGCGCGTGCAGGTACTTCAGGAAGCGCGCCTGGTAGATCGCCATCAGCGGGCCCAGGCCCATGCTGACGGTGGGGAACTGCCAGAACTCGGGCATCAGCTTGGGGTGCGGGTAGCTGGACAGCCCCTTGCCGCCGACCTCCTGGCGGAAGTTGAGCATCTGCTCCTCGGTGATGCGCCCTTCCATGAAGGCGCGGGCGTAGATGCCCGGCGAGCAATGGCCCTGGATGTAGAGCAGGTCGCCGCCATGGCCTTCGCTCTCGGCGTGCCAGAAATGGTTGAAGCCGGCGGCGAACATGTGCGCCAGGCTGGCAAAGCTGCTGATGTGCCCGCCCAGGTCGCCCCCGTCGGCCGGGTGCAGCCGGTTGGCCTTGACCACCAGAGCCATCGCGTTCCAGCGCATGTAGGACCGCAGCCGGCTCTCGAGGCTGAGGTTTCCCGGGCTGCGCTCCTCTTCATCCGCCTCGATCGTGTTGACGTAGGCCGTGTTGGCCGAGAACGGCATGTCGATGCTGTTCTGCCGGGCATGGTCCAGCAACTGTTCCAGCAGGAAGTGGGCGCGTTGCGCACCCTCGGTTTCGATGACGGCGGACAACGCGTCCAGCCACTCGCGGGTCTCCTGGGCGTCGGAGTCGGCTCGCGCGCCGGGCGCGGATTCGGGCAATGCGGACATGTCTGTCTCCTGATCTGGCTGTTCTGCGACGAGGCGGGAGTGTGTCACAAGCTTTCGATTTTTCAAATAGTGCCCATCACTTTCACAATATGGAATGGTCGCCTTGACGTCCCGCGCCCCCCGGATAATGCAGCCCATGTCCACCCAACGCTCCCCGAGACCACCCTTGGTCGCGGCCGTGCCCACGCTTCGACGCAGCCTGGGCATGTGGTGGCGCCGCCAGTCGCCGGCGCGCCAGGATCGATTCGCCACCCTGGGCCCGCTACTGTCGGTGTTGCTCTTCCTGGCCGCGATCATTTCGGCTTTCTGGTACCTGCGTAACGAGGAGATCGAGCGCGAAGCCGAATCTGTCAAGCGCGACACCGAGATCACGCAACAGCAGGTGGGGCTGCGCCTGATCCAGAACCAGGAAGGCCTGATCCGCATGGCCCGCGACCTGGTGGCGCGCGACATCGACACCGACGAGTTCGTCGGCCAGGCGGCGGCCTTCATGCGCGAACGACCCGAGATGACGCATCTCACCTGGGTCGACGGCCGGCGCCGGGTGCGTGCCAGCCAATGGGCCCTGCTCTATCCGGGTGCCGGCGCCATGCCAGCCCCGGCCCTGCCCAAGGAAGGCAGCCAGAGCGAACCCGAGACCACCTTCCGGGCCGCGCGTGATACGCGCACGCCGGCCTATTCGCGCGCCTTCGTCGACGGTGCCGGTGGGCCGGTGTTCCAGCTGCATGTTCCTCTGGCCGAGCGGGGCGGATTTGCCGGCACGCTGGTGGCCGAGTACTCGGTCGAGGCCCTGGTGCGCCACTTCGTGCCCGCCGACGTGGCGCAGCGCCATACGCTGTCGGTGGTGGACGAGAACCAGACCGTGCTGGCCGCCACCGTGACGGTGCTGCCCGGCCAGAAGGTGCGGCGCGCGCCCATCGTCAGCGACGCGCCGCTGACGCCGGCGCTCAACGGCCTGCTGCTGCGCGGCCAGGGCTGGCGCACCAGCATCGGCCTGGTCAACAACACCCTGTTCTGGATGGTCGTCGCACTGTCGGTGCTGACCGTCTGGATGCTGTTGGGAACGTGGCGACACATGCGTCGACGCAGCCAGATCCAGTCGGCGCTGGTGCAGGAGACCAACTTCCGCCGCGCGATGGAAAACTCCATGCCCACCGGCATGCGTGCGATGGACATGGAGGGCCGCTGCACCTATGTCAACGCGGCCTTCAGCCTGATGACCGGCTACAGCTCCAGCGAGCTGGTGGGGCGCCTGCCGCCCTACCCCTACTGGCCACCGGACCGCATCGAAGAACACGGCCGGTTGCTGCAGCAGGAGCTGAATGGCCGCAGTCCCAGCGGCGGCATCGAGGTCAAGGTGATGCGCAAGGAAGGCACGCTGTTCGATGCGCGCATGTACATCAGCCCCCTGATCGACCCCAAGGGGCAGCAGACGGGCTGGATGACCAGCATGACCAACATCACCGAGGCCAAGCGCATCCGTGACCAGCTCAGCGCCTCGCACGAACGCTTCACGACCGTGCTGGAGGGGCTGGATGCGTCGGTGTCGGTGCTGTCGGTGCAGCAAGGCGAGCTGCTGTTCGCCAACCGCAGCTACCGGCTGTGGTTCGGGGGTGACGCGCGGGGCCACCAGCAACTCGGCGGCGCCAACGCCGGCAGCGAATTCGCCGCCGGAACCGATGAGGACGTGGACAACCTGTCCGGCCTGCCGGCCCACGCGCTGACCGAAACCGGCGCCAACCCGCGCGAGGTCTACGTGGAAGCACTGCAGAAGTGGTTCGACGTGCGGGCGCGCTACCTGCAGTGGACGGACGGCCGGCTGGCGCAGATGCTCATCGCGACCGACATCACCGCGCGCTTGCGGGCCGAGGAGCAGACGGCCGCACAGGCCGAAAAGGCCCAGGTGACGAGCCGCCTGGTGACCATGGGCGAGATGGCCAGCTCGGTGGCGCACGAGTTGAACCAGCCGCTGACCGCGATCACCAACTACTGCAACGGCATGGTCTCGCGCGTGAAGGCCGACACCATCGTCAAGGACGACCTCGTCGCGGCACTGCAGAAGACCGCGCGCCAAGCCGAGCGGGCCGGGCAGATCATCCACCGCATCCGCGCCTTCGTGAAGCGCAGCGAGCCCCAGCGCCAGGCGGCGCAGGCCCGACAGATCGTCGAAGACGCGGTGGAGCTGGCCGGCATCGAACTGCGCCGGCGCAACGTCGCCATCCACACCTACGTGGCGCAGCGCCTGCCCAGTATCATGGTAGACCCCATCCTGATCGAGCAGGTGCTGATGAACCTGCTGAAGAACTCGGCCGAAGCCATCGACAGCGCCCAGTTGGTTCCCGCACGGCGCCACATCGAGCTGCGGGTCGTGCCGCGCCACACGCCCGACGAAGGCGGTGTCATCGAGTTCAGCGTCACCGACATGGGCCCGGGCATCAAGGAAGAAGTCATCGGTCGCCTGTACGAGGCTTTCTTCTCGACCAAGGCCGAAGGCCTGGGCATCGGGCTGGCGCTTTGCCGCACCATCGTGGAGTCCCATCGCGGCCGGATGCGGGCACAGAACCTCTACAATGGGGCGCAGGTTGTAGGCTGCCGCTTCGCGTTCACCTTGCCGGTGGAGCTGCCCATCCGCACCGACCCAGCCGCTTCACCGATCGAAGCCGAAATCCCCAACCACTCCACCGCGGTACCGGAATGAGCCTGATCCCCAAGAAGGGCACTGTCTACGTCGTCGATGACGACGAAGCGGTGCGTGATTCTCTGCAGTGGCTGCTCGAAGGCAAGGACTATCGCGTCAAGTGCTTCGACTCTTCGGAGTCCTTCCTGTCGCGCTTCGACCCGCGCGAGGTGGCCTGCCTGATCGCCGACATCCGGATGGACGGCATGAGCGGGCTGGAGCTGCAGGACCGCCTGCTGGAACGCAAGAGCCCGCTGCCCATCGTCTTCATCACCGGCCACGGCGATGTGCCGATGGCCGTCACGACGATGAAGAAGGGCGCGATGGACTTCATCGAGAAGCCCTTCAAGGAAGAAGAACTGCTGGGCCTGGTGGAACGCATGCTCGACCAGGCCCGCGCCGCCTTCAGCCAGCACCAGGAACAGGCCAGCCGCGACGCCCTGCTCTCGCGCCTGACGACCCGCGAGGCGCAGGTGCTCGAACGCATCGTGGCCGGGCGTCTGAACAAGCAGATCGCCGACGACCTGGGCATCAGCATCAAGACGGTCGAGGCGCACCGCGCCAACATCATGGAAAAGCTCAACGCCAACACCGTGGCTGATCTGCTGAAGATCGCGCTGGGAGCGCAGAGCAAGGTCTGAGCTTGTGAAGATATGAATCGTGCCCGCGTAGGCCCCTGCATAGG
>DEHW01000089.1 GCA_002352135.1 Lysobacterales bacterium UBA2790 | reverse complement strand
GACGTCGAGCAGCAGGCGCAGAGAATGCACTCGTACAGTCCATCCAGCTTGGCGCGGTCTTCCTTCGATTGCAGACGTTCGCGATCCGGTGGCGGCGCGCTCTGGGTTCGCAACCACGGCCGAATCGAGGCGTATTGCGCATAGAAGTGGGTCAAGTCAGGCACNNGAGCGGCGGAAGGTCAGCGTCGGATCGACCTCGTTCTTGATCTTGATGAGGGCGTCCAACACCATCGGACCGCAGGCGTCCAGATCCAGATCATAGGTGTCGACCCGCGGGTTGGCGTCATCATCCGGGCTCCAACGGTACACCTTGAAGGTCCGCACGTTCTTCGCCCCCGCAGGCGCAGGGAAATGCTTGCCCTTGGTGACCTGGGAGTTTTTCGGCAACTTGAATTCAGCCATGGTTTCAGTCCGCAATCGGGTATCGACTAGGGTTTTCGCCAACTCACACCACGAGCTGGCAACCTGCGCATCAGTAGGTTCGCGCCTTCGGTGGCACGGGCTCGATCTCGTCGCTCAGCGTGTACATATGCACAGGCCGGTAGTCGAGGGTCGTATTGCCCTTGTCATCGACCCAGCACAGGGTGTGCTTGTGCCAGTTGACATCGTCGCGATTCGGGAAGTCTTCGTGCGCGTGCGCGCCGCGAGACTCCTTGCGGTTCTCGGCGGATACCATCGTCGCCACGGCTTGACCCAACAGGTTCTGCAACTCCAGCGTTTCGATCAGGTCGGAGTTCCAGACCAGCGAGCGGTCCTGGATACCCACATCCTGGAAGCTGTCGTAGACCTTGCGGATCTTCTCCACGCCCTGCGCCAGCGTGGCGCTCGTGCGGAAAACCGCCGCATCGGCCTGCATGGTGCGTTGCATATCCATACGGATGCTCGCCGTGGGCAACGAACCCTTGGCATTGCGGATCTTGTCGAGGTTGGCCAAGGCCTTGTCACAGGCGGACGCAGGCAGTGCCTTGTGCGATGCGCTGGGCTTGATGGTCTCGGCACAGCGATTGGCAACCGCGCGACCAAATACCACCAGATCCAGCAACGAGTTGGACCCCAGACGATTGGCACCGTGGACGGATACACACGCCGCTTCACCGATGGCATACAGGCCGGGCACCACGGTATCGGGGTTGCCGTTTCTCAAGGTAACTACTTCACCGTGGTAATTGGTCTGCAAGCCACCCATGTTGTAGTGGACCGTCGGCAACACCGGGATCGGCTGCTTGGTGACATCGACACCGGCAAAAATCTTCGCCGTTTCGGCAATGCCCGGCAGCTTCTCGTGAATCACTTCCGGGCCGAGGTGCATGAGGTTCAGATGGATGTGATCCGATCCCGAGCCGACACCGCGACCTTCACGAATCTCGATGGTCATCGAGCGACTGACCACGTCGCGCGAAGCCAAATCCTTGGCGTTCGGCGCATAACGCTCCATGAAGCGCTCGCCCTTCGAATTGGTGAGGTAGCCACCTTCGCCACGCACGCCCTCGGTGATCAGGCAGCCCGCGCCGTAGACACCCGTCGGGTGAAACTGCACGAACTCCATGTCCTGCAGGGGCAGCCCGGCACGCAGGGCCATGCCACCGCCATCGCCGGTGCACGTATGCGCGGAGGTTGCCGAGAAATAAGCGCGCCCGTAACCACCGGTCGCCAACACGACACCTTGCGCACGGAACAGATGCAGATCGCCGGTGGCCATTTCCAACGCCAGCACGCCACGACAGGCACCCTCGTCGTCCATGATCAGATCGAGCGCGAAAAACTCGATGTAGAAGCGTGCGTCATGCGCCAGCGATTGCTGATACAGCGTGTGCAGGATCGCATGACCGGTACGGTCAGCCGCAGCGCAGGTGCGTTGCGCGGTGCCCTTGCCGTAATGCGTGGTCATGCCGCCAAACGGACGCTGGTAGATCTTGCCGTCTTCGGTGCGCGAAAACGGCACGCCGTAATGCTCCAACTCGATGATGGCCGGAATCGCTTCACGGCACATGTACTCGATGGCGTCCTGATCGCCGAGCCAGTCCGAACCTTTGATCGTGTCGTAGAAATGGAAACGCCAGTCGTCCTCACCCATGTTGCCCAGCGCGGCGGAGATGCCGCCCTGGGCCGCGACGGTGTGCGATCGGGTGGGAAACACCTTGGTCAAACAGGCGGTTTTGAGGCCCTTCTGTGCAAGACCAAACGTGGCGCGCAATCCCGCGCCCCCCGCGCCAACAACCACCATGTCGTACTTGTGTTCAATGATCTTGTAAGCAGACGTCATGGCGACCTCAGGCAGCGAAAAGAATGCGGCCGATCGCCAGCAGCGAGATCAGCGCACCCAAAGAACAACAGAAAAGCGTCAGGATCTGCGCAATGACGCCCAAGCCGTGGTGATGCACGTAATCTTCGATCACCACCTGCAAACCAAGTCGCGAGTGCCAGAACAGCGCCATCAGGAAAGACAGCAGCAGGATGGCGTGAACCGGGTTCGACAGCGTGGCGCGAACCGTGGCGTAGTCAGCCGGAATCAAGGTCACCAACAACCACAAGAGCCACGGCGTGAGGCCCGCCAGAATGACCGCGCTGATCCGCTGCAGGATGAAATGCTCGGTGCCATGCCGAGCCGAGCCGTGCCCGCGCACGCGCGCCAGCGGGTCACGCAGATCGGACTTCAACGAACTCATGCCGCACCTCCCGCACTGAAGCCGAGGAACCAGAGCAAGGCCGTGCAGATCGTGGTCAACCCGATCACAATCCATCCACCTCGATACAGGCCAGCCATGCTGAAACCGTGACCCAAGTCCCAAGCCAAGTGCCGCAGGCCATTGAAAAGGTGGTACATCAGCGAGAACGACACGCCGGCCCAGATCACCTTGCCGACGAACGAACCCGCATAGGCGGAGAAGAACGCATACGCGTCGGGCCCCAATGACACGGCAGCCAGCCAAGCGGTTAGAAAAAAAGCACCGACCGACAGCACCACGCCGGTAATGCGGTGCAGGATCGACATGACCGACGTGATTTGAGGCCGGTAATACGGCCCGATCATGAACGGCGACAGCGGACGCTCGCGCTGAGACATGGACACACTCTCATGAGTAGAAACACACGGACTGACGTTCCGCCCTACCCGACACGCGCAACGGCTCAAAAATCGATACAGCGACCGTTTTTTTCCCAATCGCCGTAGCGAGTGGGTTCCAACCCGGGACGACCACCCACTTCACGCGGAAGCGAGGCTTCACGTGGTGTGTTCTCAAGCGGTTCCTGCGGCACTGCACAGGAGGCTTCGGCGGGCTCGGGGGCTGGCTGCACTTGGCCTATCATGGCGGGACTGAACCGCTCGAAGGGTACTCTTTCGACGTAAGTGTCGCAAGCAAAACCATGGTCGAAGCACATGTACGAAACCGCGTCAGATGGCCTTTTCCAGCCGATTTCTAACACCTCCATCCTGCGTATCGAGGGCAAGGACGCCATCGACTTTGCCCAGTCACAGTTCTCCAACGACGTCCGCGCGCTTGCGCTGAACGAGTGGCAGTGGAATGCGTGGCTTAATGCCAAGGGGCGCGTGCTTGCGCTGTTCATGCTGCTGCGCAGCGGCGAGCAGGAACTGCTTCTGGTCAGTGCCGACATGCCCGCCACGCAGTTGGTTGAAGCCCTTTCGCGGATGGTGTTTCGCCGCAAGGCCATTCTGACGGTCACGGAAGACATCTGCTTTCAGGGGGGCTTTGCTGATGACCCGGCACCCGGTACGTCGTTTTGGTTCGGCGCCGCAGAAGGACCGAGTCAATGGCGTGGAAAAATGGACGACGCCAGTGGTCGCATCTGGCGTATCGGCCCGCCTCCGACCAACATCACGCCAAATGAAGGCTTCCAGTTGGCGTGGCGCATTGCCGACCTGCGCCGTGGCCTGGCGCACTTGCCGCCACAGGGAAGCGATCTCACCGCGCACCAGTTGGGATTGGATCGATTGCCGGCGCTGAGCCTGTCCAAAGGATGCTATCCCGGTCAGGAGATCGTCGCGAGGACGCACTATCTGGGCAAAGCCCATCGCCGAATCGCGAGACTATGCGCGTCGTCCCCTTTGCAGGACGGCGCCAAGCTGATGGTGGAGGGGCGCGAAGTCGCGACCCTCCTGAACGCGATCCAGATCGACCAGAACACCTGGGAGGCGTTGGCTTCGCTACCCGCCGAAGATGATACGTTGCAGACACACTCCCGATTGCACACAGCCGATGGCGCGTTGGTTGTGCGCCTGCCATTTGAGCAAGCCTGATCGCGGCGTCTTGATCGGAGCACAAGACACTGCGGCAGCGCACAATGGACCGATGACGGTCAATCTGTTATCACCTGCGGCTCAGCGGCCGTGGTTTGGGGCCATCGTTGCTGTCTGGTCATCGTTGAAACCAAATTGATTGAACGCAGAAGGTGGTCGTCGGGCTGTCCGCATAATCGCCTGATCAAGTTCAGCCGTCCTCAGGGGGGACCGCATGTTTTCTTCCAAATGCCCGCGCTTTGTCGCTGGCAAGCTAAGCGGTCTCTTGACCGCACTGATGCTGTTCGCGCTCCCGTTGCAGGCGGCCAATTACACGCTGACCGTCGAGCCCACCTACACGCCCGAACGGGCCGCAGAGGTCTATCAACCTCTGCTCGACTATTTACAGCAGACCACTGGCCATCAGTTCACCCTGATCGCGCCGCGCAACCATCATTTCTTCTGGCGCGACCTCAGGCAGAACATCGCCACCGACTTCGTCTTTGAAGAAGCACAGTTCGTCGATTACCGCGTGCAGCGCTTCCAATTTGTGCCAATCGCTCGAACCGTCGAAGACAGCCGCTATTCATTGATCGCCTTGCCTGAAGTCGCCGAGCAGGGGCTGGATGGCCTGATCGGCCGACGCGTCATCTGCATGCCTTCACCCAGCCTCGGCTTTGCAATGCTGGCAGACCTGTTCACCAACCCCGTGGCGCAACCGGACATCCGGTCCGAGGCTGCGTCATGGCGCGATGGGGTCGAAATGATCTTTGGTGACGAGGCGGACGCTGCCATGGTGCCGCGCTACATCGCAGATCTGTATCCCAATCTGGTCGAAGTAGCGCAGAGTCGGACCTTGCCGGGCCCTGCCGTCAGTGCTTCGGCTGGCGTACCCGAGGCCGACCGTGATGCCGTTCGGGACGCTCTGCTCAAGCTTCACGAAAGTTCAGCCGCCTCACAGGTCTTGGCCGAACTTGGCGTCAGCGGTTTCAAAGCGACCAATGCGGCTGAATATGCGGGAGATGAGGCGATCCTCAAAGGTTTCTTCGGCTACCAATGATGACCGCTGTCGGTGAGGCGGCCCCGCCTCGTACGCACGTCAACGCACGGTGGGCGGCTCCGAGAACGCGGCCGCCATTTCGCGATAAACCTCTCGCTGACGTTCGCCCTTCGGTGCCGGGACGTGTACTTCCAAGATGACGATCTGATCACCCGCGACGCCGCCGCTGCTGGTTGAAGGCAGGCCGCGCTCGCGCAAGCGCAGCCGCTTGCCGGTATCGCTGTCCGGTGGAATCCGCAGGTCAACCGTCCCCGCCAACGTCGGCACGCTGACGGTTCCCCCCAAGGCGGCTTGCCACGGCATCACGGCAAGACGGTGCGTGATGGTCTGACCGTCCACCTCGAACTTCGGATGGGGGCGATACACCACCTCCAGCAAGAGATCGCGCCCATGTCCTCCCTGACCAGCAAGGCGTATCTGCTGTCCGCTTTGCACGCCAGCGGGAATCTTCACTTCCAGCGTGCGACCGTCCACTTCAATGCGCTGTTTGCCGCCAGAGAAGACCACTTCCAGATCAAGTTCCAATTTGGCACGACGCTCGGTTTTCGGCGGCGGCGGTGCGCCTCGTCCGGGGCGGGCGCGTTGCCCACCAAACAGTGACTCGAAGAAATCGCTGAATCCGCCATTTCCGACGTTGTATTCGAAGCCACCTTGATCACCCCAACCCGGCGGTGGACGGAAGTCCTCGCCGCCACGATAGCCACCCGCCTTGAGCTGGTCATAGGCGTTGCGCTTGCCGTGGTCTTTGAGCACTTCGTAGGCTTCATTGACGGCCTTGAATTTTTCTTCCGCGCCCGCCTCCTTGCTGACATCCGGATGGTATTTGCGGGCCAGCCGACGATAGGCCGCCTTGATTTCGGCATCGCTGGCGGTGGGCTCAACGCCCAGTGTCTTGTAGTAATCCTTGAACTGCATGGCACTGCCCTTGAGCGGCACCGGCCGAGATCAGATCGCGGCCGGTGCGCGCGTTGCTTCAATTGGTGTTGATGGTGATGCGCCGCGGCGTGGTCTCGGGTTTCTTGGGGATGCTGATTTCCAGCACTCCGTGATTGCCTCGCGCCTCGATCGCATCCGGATTGGCGCTGTCAGGCAGCGCAAACCGACGGTAGAAGGTGCCACGCGAACGTTCGATACGCGAGTACTTTTCGCCCTCTTCGCGGGACTCGCTGGCTCGTTCACCGCGAATGGTGAGGATGCCCTTGTCCATGTGAATTTCGATCTGCTGCGGATCCACGCCGGGAATGTCGGCAAAAATCACGAAGCGTTGCGCCTCTTCCTTGATGTCCACGCGCGGCGTCCATTGGCTGGTCACGACATTGGACTGGTCGCCATCGGCCTCGCCGAAAAAGCGCTCGAAGGCCTGCTTCAACTCCGACTGCAGACCGTTCTGCAAGGCCCACGGATTTTGCGTGGTGCCGGGAAAGCGAGTGTTGCTCATAGTCGTTCTCCTGCGATACGCCACCACCACGGCGGCTTCTGGCAAGGAAAATGGTGATCCGACGGTGGCAATTTCAAGAGCGCCACGCGATACCGGATCCACTGTCGAACCGGGGTTCAGACAGCGGTCACCGTCACAGCGGGACCGAGCGACGATAGTCGCGTACCACAAACCCATGTGCATTCCGTGCGTCGGCCGGATGCGTTTCGACATCCACGCCAAGCCAGTCCTCGGCACGCCATGCGGGGAACCAGGCATCGGCATGGTCCACCACGGTATCGACGTGGCTCAGTACCATCCGCTGCGCCATCGGCAGCGTCATGGCATACACCTCGGCACCACCGATGATCATGAGTTCCTGCCCGCCCGCACACTGCAAGGCCGCATCCAGAGATCCCACCGCCTGCATGCCCGGGAATGGCGCGTGCGCCTGTCTGGTAAGCACCAGATTCAATCGCCCGGGCAAGGCCCGACCCAGCGATTCTGCGGTCTTGCGCCCCATCAGTACCGGTTTGCCCAAGGTCAGCGCCTTGAAGTGCTTCAAATCCGCCGGCAGCGACCATGGCAAGGCGTTCCTCACACCTATCGCGCGCTGGCGATCCAAGGCAGCGATCAGGGTAAGGCTGGCCTTCATCACACCGCCACCGGCGCCTTGATCGCCGGATGTGGGTGGTAATCGTCGATGCGAATGTCCTCGAAGCGGAACGCGAACACGTCACGCACTGCAGGATTGAGCCACAGCCTCGGCAGGCCCCGCACGTCGCGGCTCAACTGCTCGCGAGCCTGCTCAATGTGGTTGCTGTAGAGATGCGCATCGCCAAGCGTGTGGACGAAATCACCCACCTGCAGATCGCAGGCTTGCGCCACCAGATGGGTCAGCAAGGCATAGCTGGCGATGTTGAAGGGCACACCGAGAAAAATGTCCGCGCTGCGCTGATAGAGCTGACAGCTCAAGCGACCATTTGCCACGTAGAACTGGAACAGCGCGTGGCAGGGCATCAAGGCCATACGATCCAGTTCGCCCACATTCCACGCCGACACGATCAATCGCCGTGAGTCCGGATTGCGCTTGATTTCATCGATCACCCAGCGCAACTGGTCGATGTGGCGACCATCCGGCGCGATCCAGTCCCGCCACTGTTTGCCGTATACCGGACCCAGATTGCCGTCGGCATCGGCCCATTCGTCCCAGATGCTGACGCCATTCGCCTTCAGGTAAGCCGTGTTGGTGTCACCGGCGATGAACCACAGCAGCTCATGAATGATCGAGCGCAGGTGAAGTTTCTTGGTGGTCAGCAGCGGAAAGCCCTGCTGCAGATCAAAGCGCATCTGCCAGCCGAACACCGATCGCGTCCCGGTACCGGTGCGATCCGATTTCTCGGCACCGTGCTGCAACACGTGTTGCAGCAGATCCAGATAGGCCTTCATGAGGTCGATTCGGCAGATGCCGCCAGCGGCAGGGTTGGCGAACGATGCGACAGCAGCAACAAGACCATCCCGACGAGGATCAGCGGTACGCTCAACAACATGCCCATGGTCAACCAGTCGAACGCGATGAACCCAATATGCGCATCCGGCTCGCGCAAGAACTCCACCGCGAAACGGAAAATGCCGTACAGCAGGGCAAACATCCCAGACACCGCATAGCGCGGTCGTGGACGACGGGAAAACCACCACAGCAACAGGAACATCACCACACCTTCCAATGCTGCTTCATACAACTGGGTCGGGTGGCGAGCCAAACCATCCAGCGCACCACTGGCCTGCATTTCCCGCAGCACATCGATGGAATAGTTGTGCGGCAACGCATTGGGAAAGATCATCGCCCAAGGCACATCGCTGATCCGACCCCACAACTCGCCGCCAACGAAATTCCCCAGTCGAACCGAAAGCAATCCTGTAGGAATCAAGGGCGCCACGAAATCCAGCGTATCGAATACCTGCAGGCGATGTTTGCGTGACCACCACAGCGTCGCCAGCATCACGCCGATCAATCCGCCATGGAAACTCATGCCGCCTTCCCAGACCCGGAAGAACGACAGCGGGTCTGCGATCAACTTGGCATAGCCATAGAACAGCATGTAGCCGATGCGGCCGCCCGCCACGACCCCGATCATGCCGTAGAACATCAGATCCGAAAACGCCTGTTCACTGACTGGCAGACGCCCGGCACGCAGGCGTCGCGTACCCAACCAGTACGCCAATGCGAAGGCAACCAGATAGGTCAAACCATACCAGTGGATCGCCAAGGGGCCGAGATGAATCGCGACCGGGTCGATATCGTGCAGGTAATGCATGGGATCAGGCAGGCAGGACGCGGCCGATGTACCCCTTCAGGTAATCGGTTTCGGGAATGGCGGCATGTACCGGGTGGTCGACCGCCTGCTGCAACTGGCAGAGCACCTGCACCTGTCGATCCAGATGCCGTGCGCCGGTCTGGATTGCCTCCAGCAAGGCAGCGCGCCCCATGTGATGGCTGCAGCTCGCGCTGACCAGAATGCCGTCACGGGCCAATACCTGCATCGCCATCTCGTTGATCCGACGATAGGCCAGCGCGCCCTCCTTGAAATCCTTGCGACGTTTGATGAAGGCGGGCGGGTCAAGAATCACGACATCCCAATGACGCTTTTCCGCGCGCGCCTCACGCAGGAACTCGAAGGCATCGGCACGAATCGCATGCACGCACCCGGCAAATCCGTTCAGGCCGGCATTAGCCTCAATCTGCGCCACCGCGGACGCTGAGGCGTCGACACAGGTCACGTCTTCGGCACCAAACACTGCGGCACGGATGCCCCAAGCGCCGACGTAACTGAACAGGTCAAGCACCTTGGCATTCTTGACCCAAGGTTGCAGGCGATCGCGATTGTCGTGCTGGTCATAAAACCAACCCGTCTTCTGACCATGCAGTACGTCCAGCTCAAAGACCAATCCGCCTTCCTTGACCCGAACGCGTTCCGGCACCGTTCCAAAAGCAACTTCGACCTGCTCCGGCAAGCCTTCCAATGCACGCGCAGAACTGTCGTTCTTCCAGACCAGCGCGGAAGGCTTGAGAACCTTTTCGATGGCTGCCTGCACTTCCTCGCGCACCGCCTGCATACCCGCCGTATTCAATTGCGCGACCACGATGTCATCGAATCGGTCGATGATCAGACCCGGCAATCCATCGGTCTCGCCGAACACCAGACGGTAGAACGGCTCAGTGCGCAAACGCTCACGCAGCGACAGCGCCACGTTCAATCGGTGCGTAATCAGCGAGCGATCCAGTGGCTTGCCGCCGCGATCTACCAGTCGCCCGCAAATCAAGGTGGAAGGATTGGCATAGCCCGTTCCAAGCGGCTTTCCACTGGCGTCCAGAATCCACACTGGCCCACCCACCGGAAACTCGGTAAGCGGCGACTTGGCGGTATCCACTTCGTTGCTGAACACCCAAAGATGTCCCGCTCGCAAGCGCTTGTCTTCACCGCGCTTGAGATACAAGGCGGGATATTCGGGACCACTCATGAGGCTTCCTTTTTGCGTGCCTGTTTGCGGCGCGCCACCATGTTCAGCATTTCCACCATGGCCGAAAAGGCCATGGCGAAATACAGATAGGCACGCGGAATGTGAAACTCGAGACCATCCGCGATCAGTGCCATACCGACCAGGATGAGGAACGACAGCGCCAGCATCTTGACCGTCGGATGGCGATCGATGAACTCACCGATGGGATCGCTGGCGAAAATCATCACCCCAACGGCAATGATGATGGCCGCGGCCATCACCGGGATATTGTCGACCATACCCACCGCCGTGATGACCGAGTCGAGCGAAAACACGATGTCGATGATCGCGATCTGCGCAATCACCATACCGAACACCGCGGAGGGCTTACTCCCGGCCGAATCGCCTTCTTCGGCACCTTCGACCGCATCATGGATTTCCATAGTGCCCTTGATCAGCAGGAACAACCCACCGCCAATCAGGACCAGATCGCGGATCGAAAACTCCTGTCCGAACAGGCTGAACAGCGAGGCCTGCATGCGCGCCAGAAATACCAGCGAAACCAGCAGCATGATGCGCGTGACACAGGCCAGGGCGAGCCCAAACTTGCGCGCCCAAGGACGCTTTTCAGGCGGCAACTTGCTGACGGCAATTGACACAAAAACGAGATTGTCGATGCCCAGCACAATCTCCAGCGTGGAGAGGGTCAGCAGCGCCAACCAGATCTCCGTATTGAATATCCAATCCAAGGTTTGATTCCCGCACGCAATCGTGAAGCAAGGCTTCACTCCAACCACCCGGCTGCTCAATTCAACAGCAGCAAACTCCAGCAAACCACCACATTCACCATCAGCATGAAAACCGCTGCCGAACCCATGTCCTTGGCGCGCCCCACCAGCTCATGACGCTCGGGTCCGAAGCGATCCACTGCCGCCTCCAGCGCCGAATTGAGCAATTCGCCCACCAGCACCAGCAGGACGCTGCCAATCATCAGCACGCGCTCGACGGCATCACCGCCGAACCACCAACCGGCGGGCACCATCACCACTGCGAGACAGACCTCCAGGCGAAACGACGACTCCACCCGCCACGCCGCCCGCAGCCCCAGCATGGACCAGCGCATCGCCCGAAGTACCCCACCCGGTCCGCGCGGAATCGCACTGCCACTGCTATCTGCCATGCCTGCACTATCTCGTTGGGATGCAAGAATCCGGTGCCCTTCGGCACGCTCGAACGGGCCTTCACGCAACGACCGGACACCGTCCAGCAAGTCGACGAAGACTTGACCTCAAGCCCGTATGATGCCCGACCGGGCGATGCTCACCAACAGGCTAGCTGACTTCTTGTTGCCCCAAGGTCCGTATCTGCCACACGGGAATGCCGGTCACAACGGGCTGAAAGCCGCGTCCGGGCATGTTCCGAAGCCAGCCAACCGCCAACGGGAGATCGACACATGTTTGATGCACAAAGACTGCTGGGGCAGATGCTGGGCAGCGGTATGGACGGCTTGCTGGGTGGCGGCCAGGGCAAAAAGCGAAGGCGTAGCGACTCCTTGCTAGGCGGCCTGTCCACTGGCACCAAAGCGCAACTGGGCCTGGGCATCGTGGGCATCGCGATGGCCGCATTCGAACACTATCAACAACAGTCCAAAGCCAGCGCACCGGTCACGCCGTCTGCAGTGGTCCCGCCGCCGCCACCGATGGCGCCGCCGGTGATTCCCGTGCCTCCAACTTCACCACCACCGCACATGCCCACAGTCGATGCGAACAGCCTGCCTCCCGAACAGGCCGCAGCACTGATCATGGTGCGCAGCATGATCGCCGCTGCGGCGGCTGATGGCCTGATCGACGGTGACGAGCGCGAGCGCATTCTCCAGCACGCTCGGCAGGCGGGATTCGATGCCGACGATCAGGCAGTCCTGGACGCGGAACTCTCGCGTCCACTGTCGATCCCCGAACTGGCCGGACAGACTCGACCGGAGCAGGCCATTGAGGTCTATGCGGCGGCCATGCTGTCCATGGATGTCGACACCGACAAGGAACGCGCCTGGCTGCAGCGCCTCGGCGATGCGTTGAACTTGACTGCACAACAGCGTCAACAGATCGAACAACACATGTCGGGCCAAAGCACCGAATTCTGATTTCACTCTCACTGCGGAGCAAGCGATGAGCACTTGGTATCTCAGTTACAACGGACAGCAAACCGGCCCCTTCGATCTCGCCACCGCCGCCGCGCAGGCCAAGGCCAACCCGGAAGGCTACTGCTGGCGAGCGGGCATGAGCGAGTGGCTACCGATACGCGCCTGTGCAGAACTGCAAAGCGGCGCACTGCCCGTTCCGGTACCGCCACCGGCTGCTGCAGGGCGCGGCGCTGATGTGATCGACTACCGCATCTATGGCGAGGACATGCAGTTCGTCGAAATCGAACTGGATCCCGGCGAAAGCGCCGTCGCGGAAGCGGGCGCATTGATGTTCAAGGAATCGGTCGTGCAGATGGAGACCGTTTTCGGCGATGGCAGTCACAGCGGCCAGGGCGGCGGCTTCATGGACAAGCTGCTCGGCGCGGGCAAACGCATCATCACCGGCGAGAGTCTGTTCATCACGATGTTCTCGCATGCCGGCAGCAGCGGAAAAGCCAAGGTCGCGTTTGCAGCGCCCTACCCAGGCACCATCATTCCACTCAGCCTCAACAACTACCGTGGGCGCATCATCTGTCAGAAGGACAGCTTTCTCTGCGCAGCGCGCGGCGTGACCATGGGCATCTTCTTCCAGAAGAAGGTGATGACCGCACTGTTCGGTGGTGAGGGCTTCATCATGCAGAAGCTGGAGGGCGATGGCATGGTCTTCATGCACGCCGGCGGCACCGTGATCGAACGCGAACTCAAGGCAGGCGAGCGACTGGATGTCGACACCGGATGCGTGGTGGCACTCACCGACAGCGTCGGTTTCGACGTCAAGCCAGTGGGCGGCATCAAGTCCATGCTGTTCGGCGGCGAAGGCGTGTTCCTTGCCGAACTGACTGGCCCCGGCCATGTCTGGCTGCAATCGCTGCCGTTCTCGCGCATGGCAGGACGGATGATGGCTGCGGCCTACCAGAAGGGCGGCAGCCGCGACGAAGGCTCGGTGCTGGGCGGCCTCGGCAATATTCTTTCGGGAGACCGTGGCTTCTGATTGCGCCGATTCCTGCGGTCGGTCGGTGGACCGGCCGTAGGAATCCAACCGAATGTCGAGAGGGCATGCCTGGCCACTTCATCTCGCTTGGTCGCGATGCGTTCCCGCGACCGCAGACAAGGACAGGCACTTTGCGCGCCGATCTAACCGCAAACCGTCGGCAGCTCGCTGTGCCAGGGCTTTCTCAACACCCTGTCAAGCCTCAGTCAACTTCCGACTCGGCCAGTTCCGGTACATCAGCGGTGCTGGCGGCAACCTGAAGCTTGCCATCACGGACCGCCACACTCACCCGACCACCATCAACCAGTGCGCCAAACAACAGTTCGTCGGCCAATGGGCGTTTGACCTGATCCTGGATCACCCGCGCCATCGGGCGTGCGCCCATCTGCGGATCAAATCCGTTTTGTGCCAGCCACTGTCGTGCTTCCGGTTCGACGCTGAGGGTGACGTGTTTCTCCTGCAGTTGCGCCTCCAGTTCGATGATGAACTTGTCGACCACGCGCAGAATGTGGTCGAAGTCCAAGCCGCCGAATTGCACCACCGCATCGAGGCGGTTGCGGAACTCGGGTGTGAAACTCTTGCGGATGACTTCCATCGCGTCGGTTGCGTGGTTCTGCTCAACAAAACCGATGGTTCGCCGCGCCGCCTGCGCCGCACCGGCATTGGTGGTCATCACCAGAATGACATTCCGGAAGTTCGCTTCACGTCCGTTGGTATCGGTCAGCGTGCCGCGATCCATAACCTGCAGCAGGATGTTGAACACGTCGGGATGCGCCTTCTCGATCTCGTCCAGCAACAGCACGCAGTGCGGTGTCTTGACAATCTTTTCGGTCAGCAAACCGCCCTGATCAAAGCCGACATAACCCGGAGGCGCGCCGATCAGACGGCTGACCGAATGCGCTTCCATGTATTCAGACATGTCGAAACGCACCAACTCGATGCCCAACTGCATCGCCAGCTGGCGTGTCACCTCGGTCTTGCCGACGCCGGTCGGACCGGCAAACAGGAAGCTGCCGATGGGCTTGTCGGGATTCGCCAAACCTGATCGCGCCATCTTGATCGCCGAGGTGAGCATGTCGATGGCCTGATCCTGGCCGAACACGACCATTTTCAGATTGCGGTCCAGATTGCGCAGCACATCGCGATCCGAGGCCGATACCTGCTTGGCCGGAATGCGTGCCATGCGCGCCACGATCAATTCGATTTCCGCCACATCGATCAGCGACTTGCGCTGTTCGCTTGGCAGCAAGCGCTGGCGCGCACCGGCCTCGTCGATGACGTCGATGGCCTTGTCCGGCAACAGGCGATCGCCAATATGTTTGACGGACAAATCCACCGCTGCCTGCAGCGCGTCGCTGGCGTACTCGACGTGATGGTGCTCCTCGAATCGGGTCTTCAAGCCGTTGAGAATGGCCACCGCTTCGGCGACCGAAGGTTCCGTCACGTCGATCTTCTGGAAGCGCCGTGCCAAGGCGCGATCCTTCTCGAACACGCCACGGTATTCCTGGAATGTCGTCGAACCGATGCAGCGCAGTTCGCCCGAGGCCAGCACCGGCTTGATCAGATTCGACGCATCCATCGTGCCACCGCTGGCCGAGCCAGCCCCGATGATGGTGTGGATCTCGTCNNCTCGTCGATGAACAGGATGGCGTGGGCTTCCTTCTTGAGCTGCGCGATCACTGCTTTCAGGCGCTTTTCGAAGTCACCGCGATATTTGGTGCCCGCCACCAGTGCACCGAGATCCAGCGCGTAGATGGTCGATTCGGCCAGCACCTCCGGCACCTCGCCATCCACAATGCGCTTGGCCAAGCCTTCGGCCAGGGCGGTCTTGCCGACGCCGNNACCAGCAGCGGGTTGTTCTTGCGCCGACGACACAGCACCTGGATGGTGCGTTCGATTTCCTCAGCGCGACCGATCAGCGGATCGATCTTGCCCTGACGCGCCAGTTCGTTGAGATTGGCAGCGTACTCGGCCAGTGGATTGGCCTTGGGCTCCTCGCCTTCTGCGTCTTTGCCCTGCTCCGATTCGGCCGCCTTGGGCGCGGGATCGTTGCCGAGCTTGGCGACACCGTGCGAAATGAAATTGACCACGTCGAGCCGCGTGATCTCCTGTTGCCCCAGGAAATACACCGCGTGACTGTCCTTCTCGCCGAAGATCGCCACCAGCACATTCGCGCCGGTCACTTCCTTTCGACCCGAGGACTGCACGTGATAGACCGCACGCTGCAGAACCCGCTGGAAGCCCAGAGTCGGCTGGGTGTCGCGGGTATCGTCCGGCGCCAGCACCGGCACGGTCTCGCTGATGATGCTGCGCAACTCGTCGGTCAGGCGAGCCATATCCGCGCCACAGGCGCGCAGCACCCCTGCCGCCGAAGGATTTTCCAGCAGGGTGAGTAGCAGATGCTCCACCGTCATGAACTCATGACGCGCCTCGCGGGCCTGCTTGTAGCAGTGGCCGATGCTGAACTCGAGATCTTTGCTGAACATGGGTTTTCCTTGCTAACGCCCTGCCTCGCGGCTCAGGCCTTTTCCATACTGCACATCAACGGGTGTTGATGCTCGCGTGAATAGTCGTTGACGAGCTGGACCTTGGTTTCGGCCACTTCACGGGTGTAGATCCCGCAGAGACCCTTGCCGCGTGTATGCACCTGCATCATCACCTGAGTGGCGCGCTCATGATCCATGGCAAAAAAGATCTTGAGCACACCCACCACAAAATCCATCGGGGTGAAATCGTCGTTCAACAGCAACACCTGCCACATTGGCGGCGGGCCGACGCGAGTCTTTACCGGCTCCAGCACCAGACTGTGAGAGGTGTGTCCGGCCGCATCGGCACTGTCCTCATCGCCGCCGTTGCGCGGCACCTTGGTTTGAATTGGGTCATGGATCGTGAAATGCATGAGCGCTATATGAAACCTGCGCGCCCGACTTGCAAGGGGTCGGTGCCATATTTCGTGCGGTCGCCTTCTTGGGTGCCGTTTGCGCGTGCTGTAACCTTCACGACTGGTTAATTCGGCGATGCCCTGTGCCCAAGTCCACGCCCCACTTCAATCCCGACATCACGGTCGCCACGGTGCTGGTGCAGGAAGGGCGCTTCCTGCTGGTCGAGGAAAACGTGCGCGGGCGACGGGTGCTCAACCAACCCGCAGGGCACCTGGAGCCCAACGAGAGCCTGCTGGATGCGGCGGTTCGCGAGGTGCGCGAGGAAACCGCCTGGGACGTTCGCCTGCAGCACTTCATCGGCACCTATCGCTGGGTCGCCGAAGAAACCGGCAAGACCTATCTGCGCTTCGGCTTTGCCGCCGAAGCCCTGCGACACTGGCCAGATTGCCCACTCGATGAGGGCATCGAACGTGCACTGTGGCTGAGCTTGGATGACATTCGCGCTCAGCGTGAGCGTTTGCGCAGTCCGCTGGTGCTGGCGCTGATCGAGGACTACCTCGCCGGTCAATGCTTCCCGCTGAGTTTGCTGCGGGAACTGGCATGAGTCGAATCGACGGAAAAGTCATCGTCGGCATGTCCGGCGGTGTGGACTCTTCGGTGGCGGCCCTGTTGCTGCAGCGGCAAGGCGTGCAGATCGAAGGCCTGTTCATGCAGAACTGGGAAGAAGATGAGCGCCTCGGTCCCTGTCGTGCCGAAGCCGACCGCAAGGACGCGCTCGCCGTCTGCGGCAAGCTCGGCATCCGCTTCCACCACCGCAATTTCGCAGCGCAGTACTGGGACGGCGTCTTCACCCATTTTGTCGAGGAATACCGCGCCGGACGCACACCCAATCCGGACATCCTGTGCAATCGCGAAATCAAGTTCCGGACCTTTCTGGACCACGCGCGAGCGCTTGGCGCCGAGCGCATCGCGACCGGGCACTATGCACGCGTGCGGGAACAGGATGGGCGCTTCGAATTGTTGCGCGGCATGGACGGCAACAAGGATCAGAGCTATTTCCTCTACACGCTGGGTCAGCAGCAGCTGGCCCATACCCTCTTTCCAGTGGGCGAGCTGCCCAAACCGGAGGTTCGACGCTTGGCCCAGGAGGCAGCGCTTCCCACCCATGCCAAGAAGGACTCGACGGGCATCTGTTTCATTGGTGAGCGCGACTTTCGTGAATTTCTTGGCCACTATCTGCCTGCTCAGAGTGGCGACCTGGTGGACCCCAAGGGCGTCGTTCTTGGGCGCCATGCAGGTTCCTTCTTCTACACGCTGGGGCAACGTGAAGGACTCAATCTAGGCGGCGTGCGCGGACGCGCGCAGGCACCGTGGTTTGTCGTTGGTAAGGACGTTGCGCGCAACCGCGTGATTGTCGATCAGGGCCATGACAGCCCGTGGCTGCAATCGCGATGCTTGCTGACCGAGGCCGTCGACTGGGTGGCGGGCACGCCGCCTGCATCGCATTTTCACTGCACCGCCAAGACGCGTTACCGCCAGACCGATCAGGCCTGCGAGGTCCGGGTTCTGGACGACGGACGTCTGCATGTCGCGTTCGCCGAACCGCAGCGCGCGGTCACACCGGGGCAATCGCTGGTGCTCTACCAGCAAGAAGTCTGCTTGGGCGGCGCAGTGATTGACGCCACGGATGCACCATTGGATGAAGGCAGGGTGCGCCTGCCCGTGTGGCAAGCATGAGCCAAGCGGGGACCACTGCCATTCGGGATCGCACCATCGCACTGGCCGCGTTGCTGCAATCGGTCGCCGCTGTGCGTGCCATGGCCAACGATGGCAACGCTGCCGCCAGTTTGACTGAGACGCCTTTGCGGGCGGTGTTTCAGCGCGACGCGCAAAGCACGGAAGCGGTCTTCAATGGCCTGACTGGCCTTCGGTCGGGTCTGAAGCGATTGCTGGACCATCTCGATGGCGCCGAAGGGCGCGACAGCCAGGAACTGCGCATTGCCGCAACGGTGCTGCATATCGAGCGCAAATTGATCCGTCAGTCAGCGCTACTGACCCAGATCGGCAAAGGCGTCGATGACATTGCGCGGCAGCGCGAGCATTTCGGCATTCTGCATGCCACCGTGCTGGGTCGGCTTGGTGATCTCTACGCGGAAACCGTCAGTCAGCTCAAGCCGCGCGTGCTGGTGCAGGGCAATCCGTTGCACCTCTCGCAGCCGCAGGTGGTGGCGCAGATCCGCGCCCTGCTGCTCGCCGCCGTGCGCGCCGCCGTTTTGTGGCGTCAGTGCGGCGGCAGCTACTGGGACTTGTTGCTGCGTCGTCGTGCGCTGGCCGGGTGCGCGCGACGTCTGTTGGCGGATTTGCCTGGCGAGCCGAACGGATAGTCCACCGCGTTTGACTGTCGCCAAGCTCGTCATATGCCCGCGGTGGCAAGCGGCGCAAAAGTTACGGTATGGTTAAACCGCCGGGTCAGTCGCATGACACGTCCTGATCAATGCTGCGTTTCTGGCATGGATCGGGCGCGGCAAGGTCTCGCCCCCTCATTATTTCGCTCATTGAAGGTCCCACATGAACTCGACGGTTCGCCCGTTCCGCCGCCAGCATCTGGCCTTGGCCATCGCCCTCGCCCTGCCGTTTGCCGCCAGCGCGCAGGAATCCAGCACAGAAGCCACCCAACTCGACGACATCAAGGTCACCGCGCAGCGCCGTGAGGAAGACCCGCAGAAAGTCCCGCTGGCCATCACGCCGGTCAGTGGCGAGAAGCTCGACGTCATCACCTCCAGCGGTGGCGACATCCGCGTTCTGGCCGCGCGTCTGCCCAGCCTCAACATCGAATCCTCGTTCGGTCGCGCCTTCCCGCGCTTCTACATCCGTGGTCTCGGCAACACCGACTTCGACTTGAACGCCTCGCAGCCAGTCTCACTGATCTACGACGAAGTGGTGCTGGAAAATCCGCTACTGAAAGGCTTCCCGATCTTCGATCTGGATCGCGTGGAAATGCTGCGTGGCCCGCAGGGCACCCTGTTTGGTCGCAATACGCCGGCTGGCGCGCTGAAATTCGAGTCCGCCCAACCCTCGCAGGAAGCGGGTGGCTACGCACAGGTGTCGTATGGCAGCTATGGCACGTTGAACTTCGAAGGCGCCTATGGCGGACCGTTGACCGACGCCTGGTCGGCGCGATTCTCTGGCATGTATCAACGCCGCCATGATTGGGTCGACAACACCTTTACCGGTGAAGACGATGCCCTGGAGGGCTACAAGGAATTGGCCTATCGCGCCCAGTTCCTGCACGAAACCGACAGCTCGCGGATGCTGTTCAATGTCCACAAGCGCGAACTGGACGGCACCGCGCGGCTGTTCCGCGCCAACATTTTCGTGCCCGGCACCAACAATCTGGTCAGCGATTTCGACCCCGAGTCCGTGGCCATCGATGGCGTGAACTATCAGGACCTCGACGCCTCGGGTGGCAGCGCCCGGCTGAGTTTCGATCTGGGCAGCGTCACCCTGCACTCGGTCACCGGTTACGAAACCGTCAACAGCTATTCGCGCGGCGATATCGATGGTGGCTTCGGTGCCAGCTACGCGCCGCCCTATGGCCCGGGCTTCATTCCGTTCGACGCCCAATCCGCCGACGGCCTGCCGGAACATCGCCAGATCACCCAGGAGTTCCGCGTTGCTTCGAACGAATGGGGCAAGCTGGACTGGCAGGCAGGCGTGTTCTATTTCGATGAAGACCTGACCATCGACAGCTTCAACTACAACACGTTCAGTGGCGAAGAGAACGGCTACGCCTACCAGAACCAGAGCAACAAGGCCTANNTGACCGCCAATCCCTCGGATTCCAACATCAGCGGTGACCTCGCGCTGACCTGGTCCTTGAGCGACGACCTGAGCGTGTATGGCCGTTATGCCCGTGGCTTCCGCGCACCGAGCATCCAGGGTCGCCTGCTGTTCGGCGACAGTCTGTCGATTGCCGATTCGGAGACCGTGGACTCGTTCGAACTCGGCCTCAAGTCCGAGATTCTCGATGGCCGCGCCCGCGTCAACGGCTCGCTGTTCCGCTACGAGGTCAAGGACCAACAGCTCACCGCCGTCGGCGGCAGCGCCAACTTCAACACCTTGATCAACGCCGAAAAGTCGATTGGTCAGGGCGTCGAAGTCGATGTCGAGGCCTATGTCACGGATCACCTGCTGATGACCTTGGGTTACAGCCTGAACGACACCGAGATTCGCGACCCGAATCTGTCCATCGCGCCCTGCGGCGGCGGCTGCACCGTGCTGGATCCCGCTGGCGCCACGGCAGGCACCGTGTCGATCTACGGCAATCCGTTGCCGCAGGCACCCAAGAACGTCGCCAATCTGACTGCCCGCTATGGCATCCCGGTGGCAGATGGCGAATGGTTCGTCTACACCGACTGGGCCTACCGCAGCGAAGTGAACTTCTTCCTGTACGAAGCCGAGGAGTTCCGTGGCAAGGCACTGCTGGAAGGTGGTCTGCGTGCCGGTTACAACTGGAATTACGGCGCATACGAGGTCGCACTGTTTGGTCGCAACATCACCGACAAGGTGATCGCGGTCGGCGGCATCGACTTCAACAATTTGACCGGCTTCATCAATGAACCGCGCACCTGGGGCGTGGAGTTCACTGCACAGTTCTGATGCGTGAATGCGATGGCGACGGGGACCTCCCGTCGCCATCCGCCGCCGTATCGGTGCGACCCTACAGCGCGATGGCTATACTCGCGCTCCCCTTGCCGGTCGCCTAGCTCGCAATGAATCAGAACTTCCTCGATTTCGAACAGCCCATCGCCGAACTGGACGCCAAAATCCAGGAGCTGCGACACGCCAGCCAAGGCTCGGCCTTCAACATCGAAGAAGACATCGCCAGTCTGCGCGCCAAACTCAAATCACGCACCGAGGAAATTTTCAAGGCGCTGACTCCCTGGCAGATCGCCCAACTGGCGCGCCATCCGCAGCGTCCCTACACGCAGGACTACATCGACGCGATCTGCGAGGAGTTCGAGGAACTGGCCGGTGATCGCGCCTTCGCCGATGACGCGGCGCTGATCTGCGGCATCGGTCGCATCGATGGACGCCCCGTGACTATCATTGGCCATCAGAAAGGGCGCGACACCAAATCCAAGATCAAGCGCAACTTCGGCATGCCGCGCCCCGAGGGCTATCGCAAGGCCTTGCGCATCATGAAGCT
>DEHW01000018.1 GCA_002352135.1 Lysobacterales bacterium UBA2790 | reverse complement strand
TCTTCCATGTCGTTCACGCGCAGCACGCCTGCACGGCGCAGCGCCGCATCGAAAACCACATCGCTGCCTGCCAGAGCCCCAGTGTGCGACGCCGCTGCTTTGGCACCCGCAGCGTGACGTCCCGCCTTGACCACGATGACCGGCTTGGAACGCGCTGCCGCACGCGCTGCCGACATGAAGCGCTGCGGATCGGTCACCGATTCCATGTAGATGAGGATCGCGCGCGTGTTGGCGTCGGTGGCGAAGTAATCGAGCAGTTCACCGACGTCGATATCGGCCATGTCACCCAACGAGACGATGCCGGAAAACCCGATGTCGCGCGCATTGGCCCATTCGACCACGGTTGTGACCACGGCACCCGACTGCGCCAGCAGAGCCAAGTCACCGGGTAGCGCCGGGCTGGCGGCAAAACTGGCATTGATTCCGGCCAGCGGCGATAGCACGCCAAGGCAGTTCGGCCCCACCACGCGAATGCCGGTCTTGCGCGCCGCAGCAGTCGTGGCTTCGCGCAATGAGCCCGGCCCCTGCCCCAGTCCAGCGGTGATCACCACGGCAGCCTTCACCCCGGCCTTTCCTGCTTCCTCGATGGTGGCAGGGACCGCCTCAGGCGGCACGGTGACCACCACCAGATCGGGCACTTCCGGCAATTGGCTCAAGGTCGCCACCGTTCGCAAACCCGCGATATCCCGATACTTTGGGCTGATTACGGAGATCGGTCCGGTAAAACCACCGGTAGCCAGATTCTGGGCGATCACGCGGCCCAAACTGCGGTCCTTGGTACTGGCTCCGATCACCGCAATCGACTGCGGACGGAACAAGGCGTTCAGGGTGTTCATCGTTTCCTCACTGACGGTCATTGCTGCACATGCACATTGTGCCCATGCAAGATGACCGCCAGTTTGACCAAAGTCGAAGGAAACTGGCCGCCGGTATGCGCGACCAGCCCTGCCTGGTTGGATCGACTACCAGTGAACGCCACGCATCAACGCGGCAAAGGCGATCTGCTCCGACGATGGTTGTTCATCCTTGCCACCCTTGCCTTGCGCTGCCGCCGAGTCGGGGAACAACTGGAACGCGGTATTCATCACCACCTCATAGACCTTCGGTGCCATGGCATTCAGCACCGAGGAGAAGATACCCAGTCGGGTTGCAATACGGCTCGGGCGCTCAATGATCGCCTGAGTGATCAGGTCCGCCGCTTCATCCGGGGAGATGGTCGGCACCGATTCGTACATCTTGGTCGGCGCAATCATCGGCGTGCGCACCAGCGGCATGTTGATGGTGGTGAAACTGATGTTGTGCCCGGAGAACTCGGCCTGCGCGCAGCGACTGAACGCATCCAGCGCGGCCTTTGACGCCACGTAAGCGGAGAACCGCGGCGAGTTCGCCAGCACACCAATCGACGAGATGTTGATGATGTGGCCTTTGCGACGCTCAGTCATGCCGGGCAACACACCCATGATCAAACGCAGCGAACCGAAGTAGTTGAGCTGCATGGTGCGTTCGAAGTCATGGAAACGATCATAGGAAAGCGCAATCGAGCGCCGGATCGAGCGACCCGCGTTGTTCACCAGAATGTCCACCGCGCCAAGATCCGCAAAGATCCGCCGCAGCAGATCATCACACGAGGCCAGTTCGGCCAAATCAGCCGTGTAGGCGTGGCACTCACCGCCCGCCGCGATGATTTCGTCACGCGTCTTCAGCAATTCTTCTTCGCCACGCGCCACAATGACCGTGCGCGCCCCAGCCAGCGCCACCTTGAAGGCAGCGGCACGACCGATGCCCGAGGAGCCACCGGTAATCACCACCACCTTGCCTTGCACACGACCACGCAAGGAACGGTCGATGAACAGGTCGGGATCGAGGTGGCGTTCCCAGTAATCCCACAGGCGCCAGGCGTAATCCTCCAGTTCAGGCACACGAATACCGGAGCCCTTCAAGGCACGTTCGGTATCGCGATTATCGAAGCGCGTCGGATAGTTGATGAAACCCAGGACTTCCTTGGGAATACCCAGATCTTTCAGCAGCATGCCCGTAATGCGCTTCACTGGGGCCAGATTGGACAGCGCCATGCGAACTGGCGCTGGCACAAAGCTGAACATGCGCGCGTCGAGGCGCATGCTCATCTGCGGGGCGTGTCCGGCACGCGCGAACAGATTGAGCACTTCACCAATCCGGCGCGGTGCTGGATCCGTGAGGTGGAAGACCCCTCCATCCAAACCGGCCTTGTGCGCGATGTGATCCATCGCGTCGGCCACATAGTCCACCGGCACCATGTTGACCCGTCCACCTTCGATGCCTATGGTCGGCATCCACGGCGGCAACGCCTCGCGCATTTTCTTGATCAGGCCGAAGAAGTAGTAAGGCCCGTCGATCTTGTCGATTTCGCCGGTCTTTGAATGCCCAATGACGACACCGGGACGATAGATGCGATAGGGCACCGTGCAGGCTTCACGCACGATCTTTTCCGACTCGTGCTTGGTGCGGAAATACGGATGATCGAGGTTCTCCGCTTCGTCGAACATGTCTTCGCGGAACACACCGGAGTAATACCCCGCCACCGCAATCGAGCTGGTGTGGTGGAAACACTTGGCGGCAACCGACTCGGCGAACTGCACCGCATGGCGGGTGCCATCCACGTTGGGACCGACTTGCGCCTCTGCCGAGGCGGCGAGATCGTAAACTGCCGCCAAGTGGAAGACGTGTTTGATCTTGCCCTGCAGACTTTTCATCTGCGCCGCCGAGACGCCGAGTTTCGGCTTGGACAGATCACCGGTAACGGCAATCACGCGTTTGGCATCCCAACCCATGCGCTCGACAAGCTCTTTCAGCTTGCCCTGACTCTGCTTGCGCACCAGCACATGGACATCGCCCTTGCGCTTCAGCAGGTTACTGACCAGATGGCGGCCGATGAACCCTGTCGCTCCCGTCACGAAGTACGTCATTGCAGCTCCCTTCCTGTTTGATCGGCTCTGATGGCCGGTGATTTCAAGCAACAGCCTGCCTGAAAGTTCGCCTTGCGCAAAGTCGCCCGGCCACCCACCCGCATTCGCATCACGACGTTTGACCCTTGCTCGCTCTGCGTGCTATCAAGCCAACCCCGATCCGGGTCCGTGGGAGATAGCCGATGTCCGAGCTTGCAAAGCGATTCGAGGCCGCCGCAGAAGCGGTGAAGGGTCTCTCCGAACGGCCCGACAACGACATGCTGTTACGCCTGTATGCGCTCTACAAACAGGGTGCCGAAGGCGATGTGAGCGGACCTAAACCGGGTTTCTTCGATTTTGTCGGCACCGCCAAGTACGACGCGTGGGCAAAACTGGCCGGGACCAGCAAGGAAGAAGCGATGGAGAAGTACATCGCGCTGGTCAAGCGCCTGACCGGCTGAGCGGACAAATTCGGTGGCCCGCGACACGCGTGACCGGATTCTTGAGGCAAGCCTCGCGCTGTTCAACGCGCGAGGTGAACTCAATGTCAGCACCAACCACATCGCTGACGAGCTGGAAATCAGTCCTGGCAATCTGTATTACCACTTCCGCAACAAGGACGACATCATCGAGCAGTTGTTCGCGCGCTTTGAACTGCGCATGGACAAGGCGCTGACCGCGCCAGAGGAACGCCTGCCAACGCTCGAAGACATCTGGCTGCAACTGCATCTGGTCTACGAGTGCATCTGGGACTACCGCTTCATCTACCGTGATCTGGTCGATATCAGCAGTCGCAACCGCAAATTGCGCATGCACTTCTCGCGAATCCTCAAACGCGCCTCAGAGGGAGCCATCGAGGTCATGCGTGGCCTTGCCGCGGCAGGCATCCTCCGCGCCAGTGTCGACGAAATTCGCGCCACGGCCACCAACATTCTGGTGATTGCCACCTTCTGGCTGAACTTCGCCGCCGTGCGCGGCGAACACGACGAACGCGAGAGCATCAATCAGGGCATCTACCAGGTGATGCTGCTGATTGCCCCCTTCCTGCGCGATACCGAGCGGGCGCAGTTGAATCATCTGGCTGGCGCATACCTGCGCTGATCCAGCGGTATCGCGCAAAACACGCGATCAGTGCGCCCCCTGATAGGTCTTCTCACCCGCCTGCACCGCAAGGTTCAGACGATTCTCGGGTGGTGGCAGGGGACAGGTGCTGTAGGCGTTGTAGGCGCAAGGTGGATTGACCATCCTATTGAAATCCAGCTGCACTTCGTCGCCGACAACGGCATCGGTGTAGAGAAAGCGTCCCGCACCGTAGGTCTGCTTGCCATTGCTGCGATCCGCCACGATCAGGAACAGGGATTGCGCTGGGTCGCCCAATGCCTCCAGCGCGTAGCGCGTGCCGTCGATCTCAAACACGACGCGACCGGGATTCGGCGTGTCTTCCAACTGTCCGAGCACGTTGGCAATGGGGATCGTGCTGCCCGCAGGTTTTGCCTCAAAGCGCGCAGTGACTTGCCAATGCGGATCAGGATCGAACCAGCTCAAGCCCTGAAAATTGATCCGCGTGGACGCCTGGGCGTTGCGCACACGTAGTCCGAGTTTTTCCCCGCGCTCAATGAGTTGCACACTGCCGCCAGACCAGGTGATCAGACCCGGCTGATCACTACTGTCCGCACCAAACTGCATTGGTTCCGAGCCCACTGGCGTGTCGTTGTAGCGCAGAGCCTTCGCATCCTCGGGCGGATACCAGCGAACGAGGTCCACGCCGTCCTGCTCGATCAACTCGAAGTCACCCAATATCTCGGGACCCGCGCTCAGCACGATGTCCTTGCCCGGCGCCTTGCCTACCGCATGACGCCCCGGTGACAGCCAATGCAAACCAACCAGACTCAACCAGCCATCCGGCTGCGCCAACGCATCGGCCCGCGCCTCGCGCCATTGTTGTTGGCCCTGCATCCACGCATCATCGGCGTGAGCGAAAGCCGCGATGAACACCGACAACACAACTGTGGCCACAAGCTGTTTCTTACGCATGGGTTGAACCGTTCGCTCTTGGAGTGAGGAGTATCAGGCCGACAGGGCGCGCTCTGCCACCAGTCGCGTGATGGTTCGCACATCGCCATCCATCGCACGATCAGCTGCCATGAATCGGATGTGCTGGCGAATCTGCGCGTGCAGCGCCGCGATGCGTTCACCCGGATGAAAGTCATCGCTGTCTGCCAAAGCACGCATCAGCTCGCTGACCTCACGCTCGAACTGTGCTCGCGAAGGATGCTCGGCGGCGGGCGGATTGCTGATCCGCGCGGCAATCAACGCCCAGTCACCCTGCTTGGCCAGCGCGCGTGCGGCGTTGAGCATGTCGCGTCGATAATCCAGCGCCTGCGCCGCGGTATACAGCTCCAGGGCGATGACGTGCGCAAGATCGCCACACATGTCCAGCACATGACGCGCCTCATTTGCACCCATCGACACGTGGTCCTCCGCATTGGCACTGGTCGGCACCGAATACACCGAAGCCGGATGCGCGCGCGTGGCCAGATCGTTGACCAGGGCCGCCGCGGTGTATTGCACGATCATGAAGCCCGAATCCGTGGCATCTTCGTTGCCGGTCAGAAATGCGGGCAGGCCATCGTTGGTGGACGGATCAACCAGCTTGTTGAGGCGACGCTCGGAAATGCTGGCCAGCACCGGAATCGCGGCCTTGAGATAGCTCATCGCCAAGGCCAGTGGCATGCCGTGGAAATGCCCTGCCGAAATGACCTGATCCTCGATNNTCGATGTCGAGCACGCGTTCTGCCTGCGCCAACGCGTCGCGCACCGCGCCGTGCACCTGCGGCATGCAGCGCAGCGAATACGCATCCTGCGGCTGGTGCTTCTTGCCGCCCTTGAACGGCAGGAAGCGCGCATAGAACGACTCGCGGCCGTGACGCTGACTTGGCGGCACATAATCCCAAGCAATATCGAAGCGCAAAGCCTGCTGTTCGCGCGACTGCCAAGCATCCGCCAGCCAAGGTTTGAAACGCGGCACCAGATGGTAGGCGATATCGAGCAGGCTGGAGCCGGCCGTCAGTTCGCACACATGTTCAGCGGTCGCCACCTGCCCGGGATGCGGGCGTAGAGCATGCACTTCGGGGCGGAAGGCGCTGCTGCGTCCTGCAAAGGCGTCCAGCGTCATGGCAGCCGCCGCATCCGCCAGATCACAAAGATAGCGCAGTTGATCAACCGCCAGCACGCCGCAGGCAAGCATCTGCGCAGTGCCATTGTTCAGGGCCAGCCCCTCCTTGAACGACAGACGTACCGGACACAGGCCGACCTTTGCCAAGGCCTCGGCGCCGGACATGCGTTGCCCCTCGACGAAGGCTTCACCACCGCCGAGCAACACGATCGCCAGATGCGAAAGTGGGGCCAGATCGCCACTCGCACCAACCGAACCCTTCTGCGGCACCACCGGCACCACGCCCGCATTGAACATCGCGGTCAGCGCCAGCAGGGTCGATGGACGAATACCCGAGTGTCCACGCAGCAGCGTGTTGATGCGGATCGCCAACATGGCGCGCACCACATCGGGTGCGAACGGCTCGCCAACGCAGACCGCATGGGTCACGACCAGATTGTGTTGAAGCTCTTCAAGAAGATTCATTTCACTGCGCTGCGGGTTGCCGCCTGGCAACTCGTCGCGCGCACGATGCGCCCCCAGCAAGCGATCCGCATTGCTGCCGAAACCTGTAGTCACACCATAAATCGGCTCCTGCCGCTGCACTTGCGCGGCAAGGAAGTCCGCCGCCCGCGCGACCCGTTCGAGTGCGCTCGGGCAAAGCTGAATCTGTGCCTGTCCACGCGCCAGATGCAGGAGTTGTTCACGGGTGAGCGAATAACCATCCAATGGGATGGCAGGGCGGGCAGCGGTCATGGACGGCGACTCGGAAACGGGGGAACGCATTGTCCGGTGTTTCAGCGGCGCGGCAAACCCGTCAGGCCATCTCGACCCGCGCGCAGTGCAAAGTCAACCACCCGCTTTCGCGCCGGGTCAGGGCTTGATGTAAGCCGCGTGCTCCTCGATCTGCAGTCTGGCGATCTCCTGCACGCCAGCGGGAACCACTTCGACATCAAACAGCAACTGGTCCTCGGCAATCTGCAGCCCGGCCAACGAGTTGCCGCAGACGCGGAACTTCACACCCTCGGCAATCAAAGGTTCGACCATCACGTCATAGGTGTTGCCCCGCGCATCCTTGGCACCATCCGCCAGAAAGGCGACGCCAGGCCCGTTGGCCACCACGACGATGCGGATATCCGGATCGGCGCGTCGATGGTTCATCACATTGCGCAAGGCAAAGGCAGCCTGCGCACTATCGCTGACGTGATACACCACCGTCCGTCCCGCCGATCTGTCTGCGGCAGGCACCGCCGCCCACACGAGCAGGCCCGCGAGCAGCAGTGCCAGAATGACCAGAAATCGCGTTTGCTTGCGCATGCCCACCTCGAAACAATGAAAGTCCATGCATCTTAGCGACTATCACCCTCGCCCGAGATGAAGGACGCCCCGGGTTCGCCGGGATGGTCGACCCAGGCACGATCCTGGCTGAGCAGATAGGTCTCGCCCTCGCGCAGAATGAATTGACGAAACGCCTCAGCGGCCGGGGAAAGCGTTCGCGGCAACACTCGCACCACGTTCCATGTCCGCATCAGCGGACTGCCCTGCACCGGCAGAACCTGCAACAGACCGGAGCGCAGCTCCAGCCATAAGGTATGCAGCGACAGGAAGCTCAGTCCCATACCGGCCATCACCGCCTGCTTGATCGACTCATTGCTGGGCATCTCCATCAGCACGCGAAGGTTGAGGTCGCGCTCGGCAAAAAAGCTCTGCATCGCCGCGCGCGTTCCCGAGGCCTCCTCGCGCACGATGAACGAGTAGTCGGCCAGCCGCTCTGCAGGCACGCGGGTTCCGTTCAGCAGCGGATGATCCGGTGGCCCGACGAACACGTGCGGGTGCCCAGCAAACGCTTCGGCTCGGGTCGCCAGACCCTTGGGCGCGCGGCCCATGATCGCCAAGTCAATCTCACTGCTTTGCAGCAGGCTGACGAGATGCTCCCGATTGTTGCCGACCCGCAAGCGCACCTCGATGTGCGGATGCAATTGGCGAAAGCGCGCCAGCAGATGCGGCACGAAATACTTTGCTGTGCTGACCATGCCCACGGTCAGCGAACCACTCTCCAGACGTTGTAGTTTGGCCAATGCGTCCTCGGCTTCCCGCAAGGTCGCGGCGACCCGCTTGGCGTAGACCAGCAGATACTCGCCGCCCGTCGTCAGGCTCAAGTGCTTGCCTCGGCGATCAAACAGTTTCACCCCGACAGCTGCCTCCAGTTCTTTCATCTGCAAGGTCACTGCAGGCGGTGTGAGGTGCAGGCGTTCAGCGGCACGGGCGAAATTGAGGCTCTTCGCGGCCTCCAAGAAGGTGTTGAGTTGTCGCAAGGTGACGTTCTTCATTAAGAATTACTCAATTCTGAACACGATGCTCGTCAATTTACCTTAGCGAATGACGAATCTACAGTCTGTCCACCCCGGTACTGGTCCGGGACGCCAGAGAGAGCCGTCATGAGTTCACACGACACGACCGCCGCCGGTAGCGCCGACGCCATCACCGACAAGAAGAAGCGCTACAGCGCCGGTGTATTGAAGTATCGCCAGATGGGCTACTGGGACGCTGACTACGTTCCCAAGGAAACCGACACGCTGTGCCTGTTCCGCATCACCCCGCAGGACGGCGTGGACCCGATTGAAGCCGCCGCCGCGGTGGCAGGCGAATCATCCACGGCGACCTGGACCGTGGTCTGGACCGACCGTCTGACCGCCTGCGACAGCTATCGCGCCAAGGCCTACAAGGTCGAGCCAGTACCGAATAACCCAGGCCAGTACTTCTGCTGGGTCGCCTACGACATCATCCTGTTCGAAGAAGGCTCGATCGCCAACATCACCGCCAGCCTGATCGGCAACGTCTTCAGCTTCAAACCGCTAAAGGCGGCGCGCCTGGAAGACATTCGCATGCCGGTGGCGCTGGTGAAGACCTTCAAAGGCCCGCCGACCGGTCTGGTCGTCGAACGCGAGCGTCTCGACAAGTTCGGGCGTCCACTGCTGGGCGCCACCACCAAGCCGAAGCTGGGCCTGTCCGGCCGCAACTACGGCCGGGTGATCTACGAAGGTCTGAAGGGCGGCCTGGACTTCATGAAGGACGACGAGAACATCAACTCGCAACCTTTCATGCACTGGCGGGACCGCTTCCTGTACGTCATGGACGGCGTGAACAAGGCCAGTGCGGCGACAGGGGAAGTCAAAGGCAGCTATCTGAATGTCACCGGCGCAACGATGGAAGACATCTACGAGCGCGCCGAATTCGCCAAGGAACTGGGCTCAGTAGTGATCATGCTGGACCTGATCATCGGCTGGAGCGCCATCCAGAGCATGGCCAACTGGGCGCGCAAGAACGACATGATCGTGCACATGCATCGTGCCGGGCACGGAACCTACACCCGCCAGAAAAACCATGGTGTCAGCTTCCGCGTGATGGCGAAATGGCTGCGCCTGGCCGGCGTTGATCATCTGCATACCGGCACCGCCGTCGGCAAGCTGGAAGGCGACCCGATGACTGTGCAGGGCTACTACAACGTCTGTCGCGACAGCTACACCAAGCAGGATCTGCCGCGTGGCCTGTTCTTCGATCAGGACTGGGCCGACATGCGCAAGGTGATGCCGGTCGCCTCGGGTGGCATCCACGCCGGGCAGATGCACCAACTGATCGACCTGTTTGGCGACGACGTCATCCTGCAATTCGGCGGCGGCACGATCGGTCATCCGGCGGGCATTCAAGCCGGTGCGGTAGCCAATCGCGTGGCACTGGAAGCCATGGTCAAGGCGCGCAATGAAGGCAAGGACATCAAGAACGAAGGGCCGGAAATCCTGCGCAAGGCTGCGCAGTTCTGCACCCCGCTGAAGCAGGCACTGGATACCTGGGGCGACATCAGCTTCAACTACGCCAGCACCGACACCAGCGACTACGCCGTCACCCCGGCCACTTCGAACTGATCCAGGAGTAAACGACCATGATGACCAACCCGACCGGACGTCTGACCCAGGGCCAGTTTTCCTTCCTGCCCGATCTGACCGACGAAGAGATCACCCTGCAGATCGAATATGGCCTGAGCAAAGGCTATGCGTGGAGCGTCGAGTACACCGACGATCCGCACCCGCGCAACACCTATTGGGAAATGTTCGGCATGCCGATGTTCGACTTGCAGGACGCCGCAGGCGTGCTGATGGAAGTCAACAACTGCCGCAAGACCTTTCCCAGTCACTACATCCGCTTGATGGCCTTCGACAGCACACGTGGCATTGAATCCATCGCGATGAGCTTCATCGTCAATCGTCCGGCCAAAGAGCCGGGATTCGCCTTGGTGCGTCAAGAAGTGAACGGTCGCAGCATGCGCTACACCATTCACAGCTACGCCACCGACAAGGCCGAGAGCGAACGCTACGACTGAGCCTGCAGGACGCGTCACTTGCCAAAGCTCAGGGAAACGGGTTCTGCTGCCCGTTTCCCCGACCTGGCCCCCAAGGAGTCGCCCATGATCCGTATCGCCCCCAGCATTCTGTCTGCCGATTTCGCCCGTCTGGGTGAAGAGGTTCGCCATGTGATCGCCGCTGGCGCGGACTGGATTCATTTCGATGTGATGGACAATCACTACGTGCCGAATCTGACCATCGGGCCGGGGGTGGCACAGGCCATCAAGCCGCACTGCGTCGACCCTGCGGGCAAGCCGGTTCCTTTGGACGTGCATCTGATGGTCAAGCCGGTGGACGAACTGGCACTGGCGTTTGCCAAAGCCGGTGCGGACTACATCAGCTTTCATCCCGATGCCAGCACCCACGTTGATCGCACTCTGCAGCTGATTCGCGGTGCGGGTTGCAAGGCGGGGCTGGTGTTCAATCCGGCCACGCCGCTGGACGTCCTCGACTGGGTCATCGACAAGGTCGATCTGATCCTGATCATGAGCGTCAATCCCGGCTTCGGTGGTCAGAGCTTCATCGACAGCGCCCTGCGCAAGCTGGAACAGGCCCGCAAGCGGATCGAGGCCACGGGTCGTGACATCCGTCTCGAGGTCGATGGCGGCGTCAAGGTCGACAATTTCCGCCGCATCGTGGATGCCGGTGCCGACACGCTGGTGGCAGGCAGCGCGATCTTTGGCCAGCCCGACTACGCCACCGTCATTCGTGCGATGCGCGAGCAACTGGCCTGAGCCTCGCCATGAGCACGCCGATGTACCACATCCCCGGCAGCATCCAGGTCAGTCCGCTCTCCACACCGCCAGAAGCGGCGACACCGGCGAGCACGGCGCGAACCGTCGCGCAGGTAATGCTGGAGAGCAGGATCGATGAGGTCTTGGATGAGCTCGAACGCGATCTGGTCGGACTGGCACCCGTCAAACAGCGGATTCGCGACATCGCCGCTTTGCTGGTCATCGACAAGCTGCGGATGAACTTCGGTCTGCAAGCCGAAAACCCCAGCCTGCACATGAGCTTCACCGGCAATCCGGGCACCGGCAAGACCACCGTGGCGATACGCATGGCCGAGATCCTGTTCCGCCTCGGCTATGTGCGCAAAGGCCATCTGGTTGCGGTAACGCGCGATGATCTGGTCGGCCAGTACATCGGCCACACCGCGCCGAAGACCAAGGAAGTGCTGAAAAAGGCGATGGGTGGCGTGCTGTTCATCGACGAAGCCTATTACCTGTATCGGCCCGAGAATGAGCGCGACTACGGTCAGGAAGCCATCGAGATCCTGTTGCAGGTGATGGAGAACCAGCGCAACGACCTGGTGGTGATTCTGGCTGGCTACAAAGATCGGATGGACACGTGCTTCCAGTCCAATCCGGGCATGAGCTCGCGCATCGCGCACCATCTGGATTTCCCCGACTACAGCGTGGATGAACTCAGCCGCATCGCCGAAAAGATGCTCACCGCGCAGCACTACCGCTTCGACGACGGCGTCGATGCGGTGTTCACCGAATACCTGCAGCGCCGCGTGCAACTGCCGCACTTCGCCAATGCACGCAGCGTGCGCAACGCACTGGATCGCGCACGTCTGCGTCAAGCCAGTCGCCTGTTTGCCGACCGCGAGCGTGAGCTCACGGCCGAGGATCTCACCACACTGACGGCCGCCGACATTCTTGCCAGCCGCGTGTTCCAGGAATCATCTGTCTGAGGAGTCCGCCGTGCCGCTGTCGAAGCTACCTACCCTGACGCAATATCTGATCGACCAACGTCGCCGATTTCCGCAGGCCAGCGGCGAGCTCAACGGACTCATTCTCGACGTATCCATCGCCTGCAAGGCCATCGCGCGCACGGTCGCCTTCGGCTCGCTGGCCGACATCGCCAGTGCAGGCAATCTCAATGTGCAGGGCGAGGAGCAGAAACCACTGGATGTCGCCAGCAACGAAATGCTGATTCGGCAGACCGAATGGTCGGGCCACCTCGCGGGCATGGCATCGGAAGAAATGGATACGACCTACCAGATTCCTGGCGAATACCCGCGCGGCAAGTACCTGCTGGTCTTCGACCCGCTGGACGGCTCGTCGAATATCGATGTCAACGTCTCCGTCGGCACGATTTTCTCGATCCTGCGTGCGCCGCAGGAAGTCATCGACTCCGGGCGCGATGTCACCGAAGCGGATTTCTTTCAACCCGGTCGCACCCAGGTGGCAGCGGGCTACGCGCTTTACGGCCCGACCACCATGCTGGTGTTGACGGTCGGCAACGGCGTGGTGGGTTTCACGCTGGACCCCAATCTTGGCGAATACAAACTCACCCACCCGAACATCCAGGTGCCGGAAGACACCAAGGAGTTCGCCATCAACTCGTCGAACTCGCGCTTCTGGGAGGCGCCGGTCAAACGTTACGTCGACGAGTGTCTGGCCGGAAAGACCGGTCCACGCGGCAAGGATTTCAACATGCGCTGGATCGCCTCGATGGTCGCGGAAGCGCACCGCATCCTGATGCGTGGCGGCGTGTTCATGTATCCGCGCGACACCAAAGACCCGAGCAAGGCCGGGCGTCTGCGTCTGCTCTACGAAGCCTGCCCCATCGGTTTCATCATGGAACAGGCCGGTGGACGCGCCAGCACCGGCCGCGAGCCGATTCTGAGTGTGCAACCGGATTCACTGCATCAACGCATCGGTTTGGTATTCGGCTCGCGCAATGAGGTCGAGCGCATCGAGCGCTATCACGCCGAACCGCAGCCACACGCCGATTCCCCGATCCCCTTGTTCTCTGATCGCAGTCTGTTTCGCGACTAAGGAGCTGTCATGTCAGAACGCCACCCCATCATCGCCATCACCGGCTCCTCCGGCGCGGGTACCAGCTCGGTGACGCGCACCTTCCAGAACATCTTCCGCCGCGACAAGATCACTGCCGCGATCATCGAAGGCGATAGCTTTCACCGCTACGACCGCAAGGAAATGCGCCAACGACAAGCCGAGGCGGAATCGGCGGGCGATCGCAACTTCAGTCACTTTGGCCCGGAGAACAATTTGTTTACCGAACTGGAAAATCTGTTTTCCACCTATGCCAGCACGGGCACGGGCAAACGCCGGCTCTACCTACATGACCCCACTGAAGCGGCACCGTACAAGCAGGAACCCGGCACCTTCACGCCTTGGGAAGATCTGCCTGCCAACACCGATCTGCTCTTCTACGAAGGCCTGCACGGCGCGGTGGTGACGGATGAGGTCAACATCGCCAAGCACCCTGATCTGCTGATCGGCGTGGTGCCGGTGGTCAATCTGGAGTGGATCCAGAAGCTCTACCGCGACAAGAACGTGCGCGGCTACAGCGCCGAGGCCGTCACCGATACCATCCTGCGCCGCATGCCGGACTATGTGCATTACATCTGCCCGCAGTTCGGCCACACCCATGTCAACTTCCAGCGCGTACCGGTCGTCGACACCTCCAACCCCTTCATTGCACGGGATATTCCCAGCCCGGACGAAAGCATGGTGGTGATCCGCTTTGCCAACCCCAAAGGCATCGACTTTCAGTACCTGCTCAACATGATCAAAGACTCTTTCATGTCGAGGGCTAACACCATTGTGGTGCCAGGCGGCAAAATGGAGCTGGCGATGCAATTGATCTTCACGCCGTTCATCTGGCGAATGATGGAGCGCCGCAAGCGCGCACTGGGAGTCCTGTAATGCAACAAAAGTCACTACCACAGCGCATGGCCGACGCCATTCGCATCCTGTCGGTCGATGCCGTCGAAAAAGCCAAGTCCGGACACCCCGGCGCGCCGATGGGCATGGCGGAAATCGCCGAGGTGCTGTGGAACCGGCATCTGAAGCACAACCCGGGCAACCCCTCCTGGCCGGATCGCGACCGCTTCGTGTTGTCGAACGGTCACGGCTCGATGCTGATCTACTCGCTGCTGCATCTCACTGGCTACGACCTGCCAATGAGTGAGCTGCAGGCGTTCCGCCAACTGCACAGCAAGACCGCAGGTCACCCGGAGTACGGCATCACCCCCGGCGTGGAAACCACCACCGGCCCGCTGGGTCAGGGCGTGACCAATGCGGTTGGATTCGCCCTGGCGGAAAAGCTGATGGCGCAGGAGTTCAACCGCGACGGTCATGCTATCGTCGATCACTGCACCTATGTCTTCCTGGGCGACGGCTGCATGATGGAAGGCATCAGCCACGAGGCCTGTGCGCTGGCAGGCACGCTGCGTCTCTCCAAGCTGATTGCGTTCTACGACGATAACGGCATCTCCATCGATGGGCATGTCGAAGGCTGGTTCACCGACGACACACCGAAGCGTTTCGAGGCTTACGGCTGGAAGGTCATCGCCAATGTCGACGGCCACGACGCCGCGGCGGTCGAAGCCGCCCTGCTCGAAGCCAAGGCGCAATCTTCCGCACCCAATGGCAAGCCGACCCTGATCTGCTGCAAGACCGTCATCGGACAAGGCTCACCGAACAAGGCCGGGACGCACGATGTCCATGGCGCGGCGCTGGGTGCCGCCGAAGTCGCCGCCACCCGCACGGCCTTGGGCTGGGATCTCGCACCGTTCGAGCTGCCTGCCGAGGTGTCGCAAGCCTGGAATGCGCGCGAGCGTGGTGCCGTAGTCGAAGCCGAGTGGAACGCGCGCTTTGCCGCCTATCGCAGTGCTTATCCTGCCGAAGCGGCGGAGTTCGAGCGCCGTATGCGTGGCGAACTGCCCGCCCATTGGACCGCGTCACTGAGCCAGGTCTTTGCTGCCATCGCCGCCAAGCCTGATGCCTTTGCAACGCGCAAGTCCAGCCAGAATGCATTGGATGCGTTGGCACCGTTGTTGCCCGAGTTCTTCGGCGGGAGTGCCGATCTGACCGGCTCCAACCTGACCAATTTCAAGGGCTGCATCCGTGCCGGGCGCGATACCTGGGGCAATCATCTGTCCTACGGCGTGCGCGAGTTCGGCATGGCGGCCATCATGAACGGTATCGCCCTGCATGGCGGCTATCTGCCCTACGGCGGCACCTTTCTCACCTTCAGCGATTACAGCCGCAATGCGATCCGCATGGCCGCGCTGATGAAGCTGCGGGTCATTCATGTCTTCACCCACGACAGCATCGGCCTGGGCGAAGACGGCCCGACGCATCAGTCGGTCGAACACGTCCCCAGCCTGCGCATCATTCCAAATCTGGACGTCTGGCGTCCGGCTGACGGACTGGAAACGGCGGTCGCTTGGGCGTGCTCGATTGAACGTCATGACGGCCCCAGTGCGCTGGCACTGTCGCGCCAGAACCTGCCGCCTTTGGCGACCGATCCGGCGCTGGTCGATTCGATCCGCCGTGGCGGCTACATCCTCTCCGATGCAGAGAATCCGCAAATCATCCTGATCGGTACTGGCTCGGAAACCTCACTGGCGATGGAAGCCAAGGCCATTCTCGCTGCCGAAGGCATCGCCGCGCGCGTGGTCTCGATGCCCTGCACCAACGCCTTCGACCGCCAGCCTGCGGCGTATCAGGACAGCGTGTTGCCGATTCACCTGCCTTCGGTTGCGGTGGAAGCGGCACATCCCGATTTCTGGCGCAAGTATGTCGGCCGCAACGGTGCAGTCATCGGTATCGCCAGCTTCGGCGAGTCGGCCCCGGCAAAGGACCTGTACGCCCACTTCGGGATCACTGCAAAAGCCATCGCGGATGCCGCGCGGCAGCGGGTGCGGAGGGTCTGATGGAAGGTCTGACGGTATCAGCGTTCAAGCTCGTGGTGTTCGATCTGGATGGCACCTTGATCGAGACGGCACCCGAGATCAGTGATGCCGTCAACGACACGCTTGCATCCGTGGGACTTCCGTCTGTCAGCATCCACGATGTGCAGCGCTGGATCGGTCATGGCACCTTTACCTTGCTAGTCAGGGCGGTTGCCAGCGTGACCGGTCGGGATGTCGAGGAGGTGAGGTCGGCAGCTGATCTACACGCCATGACACCGCTCTTCGACCGCAACTATGCCGCTCGGTGTGGCACTCGGAGCTATCCCTATCCGGGTGCTCGCGAAACACTGGATGTCCTGCGAGCACAGGGTGTTCAGATGGCCGTGGTGACCAACAAGGAAGCTCGCTATACGGAAGCGATCCTCGCCCAGCATGGCCTGTCTGCTTTCTTTGACTTCGTTGTCAGCGGCAATACATTTCCAGCGCGCAAGCCAGATCCGACGGGGGTCCTGCACGTGATGGAAAGGCTCGGAGTCACTCCGGAACAGACATTGTTCGTAGGGGATTCCTCGATCGATGTCGCCACCGCCCGCAATGCGGGCGTCGGCATCTATCTTTTCCCGCACGGCTACAACCTGGGGCAATCAGTCAGCGCAGCCGGTGCAGACCGTGTGCTGGACAACTTCGATCAACTTCGCAGCCTGTTCACTTCGCCAGCAACCCGGCACCTGCAAGCAGTGCTGTGGGATGTCGATGGCACCATTGCCGAAACCGAGTGCGAGGGCCATCGCATTGCCTTCAACCAGGCTTTCGCCGAGCGGGGCCTCGCTTGGCATTGGGATGTTGATCGCTATGGCGAACTCCTCAGTGTCACCGGCGGTCGCGAACGGATGTTGTTCGACATGCAGACCCGTGCCGACGCGCCCAGCGATCCGATCGAGCGCGACGCACTGGCCGCTCAGCTCCATCAGCGCAAGAATGCAATCTACGCTCAACTTGTCATGGACGGCGCAGTACCTATGCGGCCGGGAGTGCTGTCCATGTGGCAGTCCTGCATTCGCGCCGGTGTCAGGCTTGGCATTGTGACGACCACCAGTCGCAGCAACGTTGACGCGCTTCTTCGTACTCACCTTGGCGCGGACTGGAGCAGACATTTCGCCAGCATAGTCTGCGGTGAAGACGTGTTGAAAAAGAAGCCCGATCCGGAAGCCTACCAACTGGCACTCCAGCAACTTTGCCTATCGCCCGACTCCGTGGTCGCCGTAGAAGACTCTCCTGGCGGACTCAGCGCGGCGAAAGCGGCAGGCATTGCTACCATCGTCACCCCGAGCACCTATTTCGCCGACGACCACAGCTACGTGTCCGCGATGGCGACCGGTCCAGGATTTCATGTTTCGCATGGCTGGCGGCTTCCTGGCGGGGTCAAACTGCGGCTGGCGGAACCGACCGTGTACGATCTGGACTGCTGGCTGTGCGCGTCGACCGAGCTTGAGATCGACTGCGAGTGCGAACCGCCTCAAGCCGCGCGCGCTGCCTGATTTATCCACTCATTCATCATCACAACTGGAGGGGTTCCACCATGGCACTGGTATCGCTACGTCAGGTTCTCGATCACGCCGCCGAGCACAGCTACGGCGTTCCCGCGTTCAACGTCAACAACCTTGAGCAGGTTCAGGCAATCATGGAAGCCGCTGCAGCGACCGACTCGCCGGTCATCCTGCAAGCCTCCGCCGGTGCGCGCAAGTACGCGGGCGAAGCCTATCTGCGCCACCTGATCATCGCGGCGGCCGAAGTTCACCCCGAACTCCCCATCGTGCTGCACCAAGACCATGGCACCTCGCCTGCCGTATGCCAGCAATCGATCCGCTCGGGCTTCTCCAGTGTGATGATGGACGGTTCGCTGATGTCCGACGGCAAGACGCCCGCCAGCTACGAGTACAACATCGAAGTGACCGAACTGGTCTGCCGTATGGCGCATGCCGTCGGCGTGTCGGTGGAAGGCGAACTTGGCTGTCTCGGCTCACTGGAAACCGGCGAAGCTGGTGAGGAAGACGGCGTCGGCGCGGAAGGCAAACTGAGCCACGACATGCTGCTCACAGACCCGACACAGGCCAAGGATTTCGTCGAGAAGACGGGCGTCGATGCGCTGGCGATTGCCATCGGCACCAGCCATGGTGCCTACAAGTTCACCCGCAAGCCGACCGGTGACATTCTGGCCATCGACCGCATCGCCCAGATTCATGCCGCCATTCCCAACACCCATCTGGTGATGCACGGCTCCAGCAGCGTGCCGCAGGAGTGGCTGGAAATCATCCGTCAATACGGCGGGCAGATGAAGGAAACCTACGGCGTGCCGGTTGAGGAAATCGTCCGTGGCATCAAGAGTGGCGTGCGCAAGATCAACATCGACACCGACATCCGTCTGGCCATGACCGGTGCGATCCGCAAGGTACTGGCAGAGCAACCCAGTGAATTCGATCCGCGCAAGTACCTGGCCGCCGCCAAGAAGGCCGCCAGCAGCATCTGCAAAGCGCGCTTCGAAGCCTTCGGCTGCGCCGGCATGGGCGCGAAAATCAAGCCCATTGCGCTCGAAGCCATGGCCTCGCGTTACTGATGCGTGCGTTGGGCGGGTGCGTCAACGCACTCGTCCGACGAGTTCACAAACATGAGGCGGCAGTAGCGCACACGCTCCACGTTTGCCCGCTATGCTTGCGCCATGATGCAAGAGACTCTGAAACACGCAGCGGCGATGGCACAGCACGCTGTCGTCGCCACACCTGAAACCATTGCCTTGGCCGCACGGCATTTGCGCGCGGGCGATCTCGTCGCCTTTCCGACCGAAACCGTTTACGGACTGGCGGCCAACGCCTTCGATGCCAGCGCGGTGGAGAAGATCTTCGCAGCCAAGCGTCGCCCCCGCTCCTGTCCCTTGATCGTCCACATCGCGGACGCCCATGACGCCCATCGCGTGGTACGCGTTTGGCCTGACAGCGCCGAGCTGCTTGCACGCGAATTCTGGCCCGGTCCCTTGACCATGGTGCTGCCTCGCAATGAGGCCATCCCGACCCTCGTCAGTGGCGGTCTGGACACCGTCGGCGTGCGTCTACCCGAACACCCGGTGGCACGCGAACTGATTCGCGAAGCCGGGGTGCCGCTGGCCGCGCCAAGTGCCAACGAATTCATGCAACTCTCACCGACCGCCGCCTCGCATGTCGCGCGCAGCCTGGGAAATCGGGTTGCGATGATTCTGGATGGTGGCAACAGTCACGCCGGGATCGAATCGACGGTGGTTGCCATCAGCGAACAAGGTGAGGTCACGCTGCTGCGTCCCGGAGCCATCAGTCGCGCGCGGATCGAGCACGTGCTCGGCGCAAAAGTGCCCGATGCGCACTGGGACAAGCAAGGCAGCGCGCCGTCGCCGGGCATGCATGACCGCCACTACGCGCCGCGCACACCCTTACGCCTGGTATCACGCCAGTCACCGCTGCCGGACGGTCCGGGAGCTTTGATCAGCTTGGGGACGCCGCGTCCCGGACTGCCGGAAGGCCTGACTGAAATTGTTCTGGGAGCAAGCCCGGAAGTCTATGCGCAGGGCTTGTACGCCGCTTTGCACAGCGTTGACCACCCGCCGCACAAATGGATCGCGCTGGAAGCGCCTCCACAGCAAGCGGCGTGGGAGGCCGTCAACGACCGCCTGCGCAGGGCCGAAAGCCGCTGAGCTCCATGCCGCAGGAGCCCGCCCGACATCCCGCGGCCGGAACACTCGCCTGATGATCGCCAAATGGTGCCCCCGGCGCGATTCGAACGCACGGCCTTCCCCTTAGGAGGGGGACGCTCTATCCAGCTGAGCTACGGGGGCGTGGGGCGATATTTTCGCACTGCGCAAAACTTTACGCACTCTGTTTGGAGGTCAGACGTCGCAGTGTGTCCGCCGCATCCTCGGGATGAATCGTCTGCGTCCAGTCTTCCATCAGCGTGGCGTACAGCAGCGTCTCGAATTCCGGCTGGAAGCGCTTGATGACTTCCTGCGGCTTGCTGATGCACTTGCCATCGCTGATCAGACCGAAATGCACCCGGCCGTTGTAGCTCAGGATGCTGATGCCGACACCGATACTGCCGGTTTGCGGCACCCAGAACATCAGGTCACTGACTTCCGCGCCCGCCATGAACAGCGGCATCTGCGGACCGGGCACATTGGTCGCGACCGCACTGCCCTTGCGACTGAACAGCTCCAGGGCGAAGCGCTGAACACCCGAGGGCGCCATGCCCAGGGCCGCCAATACTCCGAAGGTCATGATGGCCTGACGCGACGATTTGATCTCGCGCATGTTGTCGGCAACGCGCTGCAGTCGCCGCAACGGATTGGCCTCGCCGATGGGCAGATCCAGAAACACCAGGCCGAAATGATTGCCCAGCTTCTTTGCATGTTCCAGCGGACGCAGGTTCACAGGCACGGTCGCGCGGATGGTCAACCCAGCGGGCTCGAAACCCGCCTCCAGCAACCAGCTTCGCAACGCGCCCGCCACGGCTGCCAGAAGCACATCATTGACCGTACAGCCAAGCGCACGACTCAGCGTCTTGACCTCTTCCAATGGAATCGGCTCAGCCCATGCACAGCGCTTACTCACCCCCAAAGGCCGTTTGAGCGGTGTCTCGGGATCATCCGGCAAGAGCAGGACATTGCCCAACTCCCGTGCAATCTCCCCGCCCTCTTTCGCCAACACCCCCGCGAGCGACGGATCGCGATACATCTCCAGACTTTTCTCGACGACCTTGCCGCCCATCTTCATGGCGCGATCAAACTGCTGCATCGCCGGATCGAAGAAACGTTGCGTCACCCGCTCACCGTCCTTGCCAAGCCAAGCGCGCGGCAAGTCGGTGCCCGGCTTCGGATGACGACTGACATCGGTCAGAGACAGCAACACCTGCACCAACGCAATGCCATCGGCATAACAGTGGTGCATTCGCGCGATCAATGCACTGCCGCGGCCATAACGCTCAACAAGATGAAACTGCCAGAGCGGCTTGGCGTGATCCAGCGCGGTCGAGGCCAACTGGCTGACCAGGCGCTCAAGTTCCGGCTTGCCTGCCTTGCCCGGCAGGGCGGTCAGCACCACATGCCAATCGATATCGAAATCTGGATCGGTTTCCCAATGCGCGCCCGTCGCCGTGTCCACGGCCTTCTGGCGAAACCTCTTGAACGCCAGAAACCGCTCGCGGATCAGTTGCTTGAATGCATCCAGCTCAAGACGTTCGGAAAACATCAGGACGCCAGTGATCATCATCAGGTTGGTGGGACGCTCCATGCGCAACCATGCGGTGTCGACCTTCGACATCGCTTCACGCTGTGGAGCACGCCCCGGCGTCTGTGCGCCAATGTGCATGCGGAACTCCCTCCCAGGGCCTAGAGCCAGATGCCTGCCGCGATGGTGCATGCAGTGGCGCAGGGCGTCAACGCGCGAAACCGCTCAGATCGCCGGTTGTGAGCAATCGAGGTTGTTCAAGGCGAGAGAACGAACACATAAGGCCGGACTGCCGCTCTGCGTTGCCAGGCAATTCGGCAATGCGTCAACCACAGCGCCGAGTCAGCGATTGGTCGCCGTGGCTCGCAGAAGGACGGACGATGCGCTCAGTCCGCCCGCAGTGCCTCGGCGATAGGACGTAGAAAGGCGTCGGCGCGTTCACAGGCGACGGCCGTCGATTCTGCACTCGCGAGCGTGCTAACCAAGGCACTGCCAATCACGATGGCGTCAGCGAATTGGGCGATGCGTTTGGCACTGTCGGCATCACGCACACCGAAGCCAACCGCAATCCGGGAATTGGACACATCACGAATCGCTGCAACGCGGCTTTGCACATCGGCCAGGTCCAGCTTTCCAGCGCCGGTAACACCGGCAAACGACACGTAGTACAGATAGCCCTGCGCGCCGTCAGCCAGTTGCTTCAGGCGCTCTCCGGCACTGGTCGGCGCGGCGAGTGGGACGAGCGCGAGGTTGCGGGCATTCAGCGCCGCGCGCACGGGCGCCGATTCCTCCGGTGGGCAATCCACCAGTAGCACGCCATCCACACCGGCCTGCGCTGCGGCTTCAGCGAAGCGATCCAGACCGAACATTTCCACCGGATTGAGATAGCCCATCAACACAACGGGCGTGTCGGCGTCGGACTCGCGGAATGCCTTGACCATGCCAAGCACCGTGCGCAGACCGACCTTTCGCGCCAGGGCGCGTTCGCTGCTCTGCTGGATCACCGGACCATCGGCCATCGGGTCCGAAAACGGAACGCCCAGCTCGATGACGTCAGCTCCGGCGGCAACCAGTGCGTGCATCACGGGAACGGTCGACTCCACCGACGGATCGCCTGCCGTGATGAAGGGAATCAAGGCGGCGCGGTGCGCAGCAGCCAGCGTGTCGAGACAGCGGTCAATACGTGTGTGCATATCCGGTTTCCCAAGAGCGAGTCCGTCAACGCGGACTCATGCGCCATCAAAGCGAAATACCTTCGCGCCGTGCGATGGTGTAGATGTCCTTGTCGCCACGACCGGACAGGTTGCACAAGATCATGGCGTCCTTCGGCATACGCTGCGCCTGCTTGATGGCCAATGCCACCGCATGACTGGATTCCAGCGCCGCCAGGATGCCCTCGGTACGCGCCAACAGGTGGAAGGCCTCCATCGCCTCGCTGTCGGTCACGCCTTCGTAGCTGGCGCGACCACTGTCTTTCAGGAACGCGTGCTCGGGGCCAACGCCGGGATAATCCAGTCCAGCGGAAATCGAATGGGTTTCGATGATCTGCCCGTCGTCATCGCACAGCAGATAGGTACGATTGCCATGCAGCACGCCGGGACGTCCGGCGGCCAGTGAGGCGGCATGCCGCCCGGTTTCAATGCCATCACCTGCGGCTTCGGCACCGTAGATGGCGACCTCGCGATCATTTAGGAAGGCATGAAACAGGCCGATCGCATTGCTGCCACCACCAACGCACGCGGTCAGCGCGTCCGGCAGACGGCCGTATTGCTCCAGCATTTGCGCCCTCGCCTCCTGCCCGACCACGGCATTGAAGTCACGCACCATGCGCGGATACGGGCTGGGTCCGGCCACGGTGCCGATGATGTAGAAGGTGTCATGCACATTGCTGACCCAATCGCGCATGGCCTCATTGAGCGCATCCTTGAGGGTCTTCGACCCGGAGCTGACCGCAACGACCTTGGCCCCCAGCAGCTTCATTCGGAAGACATTGATGGCCTGACGCTCGATATCGGTCTCGCCCATGTAGACCACGCACTCCAACCCCAAGCGCGCCGCCACCGTGGCTGAGGCAACACCATGCTGACCCGCACCGGTCTCGGCAATGATGCGGGTCTTACCCATGCGCTTGGCAAGCATGGCTTGGCCAATCGTGTTGTTGATCTTGTGCGCGCCGGTATGGTTCAGGTCCTCGCGCTTGAGCAGAATCTGCGCGCCACCCACATGCTTGGACAGGCGCTCAGCGGCATAGATCGGCGACGGCCGCCCGACATAGTGCTTGAGGTCGTAGGCCAGCTCGGCGAGAAACTCGGGATCCTTGCGGTAGCGGTCATAGGCGTCGGCAAGTTCCCGCAACGGTTCGATCAGCGTTTCAGCAACAAAGCTGCCACCGAACTGACCAAAGTGCCCGCGAGCATCGGGATACTGGTAAAAATCACTGACTTCGAGTTGCGACATCGGCGCGCCTGACCTCTTCAACGAAACGCTGCATTTTCTCCGCGCACTTGATGCCCGGAGCACTCTCAATTCCACTCGACACATCGACGGCATAAGGTCGCACCCGGCGCACCGCCTCACCGACATTGTCAGGGTTCAACCCGCCCGCAAGCCACACCTTGCGGCGGTCCTGCGGAAGCTGGTTCCAGTCGAATACTTGCCCGGAACCACCACTGCCGCCGGGCGCATGACTATCGAAGACGAAGCCCGCCGCGTGGGGATAGGCCGATAACCACGTTGCAAGATTCGTCATGCCATGCATCGGCACCGCACGAAGATAGGCCACCTCAGAAAGCTCGCAGTCTTGCGCGGACTCACTGCCATGAAACTGGATCAGATCGGGCTTCAAGGTGCTCGCCAAATCTGCCAGCAAGGCTGCGTCGGCATCGACCACCAAGGCCACAATGCGCGGCATCGGCAGTTCAACAGAGAGACCTTCTCGCAGCCGCAGCGCGTGCGACAGATTGATGCAGCGCGGACTCTTCGGCGCAAAGATCATTCCGATGGCATCAACACCCAAACGTTGCGCGATGCGAACGTCGTCCATTCGCGTCATGCCGCAGAACTTGATGTGGGTGTGCGCCGCCGAGTCGATGTTCACCACCTCATTCTGCCGCATCGTCTCCATCATCTGCGTCGAGTGCGGGTGTAGAGGCCATTTCCTCCGATGCCTCGATGGAGAAGCTCACTTCGTCGGGCAAATGAAACCAACGCGGATACAGCGGCCCTAGAAACACCAGTCCCTGAGCTGGCGCGGTCGGCCCCGCCACCGCGCGATCACGACCGCGAAGCAGTTCGGCGAGCCATTCGGGCTGCCGTTCACCGCGACCAACCGGTATGAGGCTGCCGACGATATTGCGGACCATGTGGTGCAGGAATGCATTCGCCTGTAC
>DEHW01000073.1 GCA_002352135.1 Lysobacterales bacterium UBA2790 | reverse complement strand
CAGATCGACATCATGATCGGCGAAGGTCCTTCGGCGCGCTCGATCAAACTTGATTTGCCGCCTTTCACGCTGATTGGTGCCACCACGCGAGCGGGTCTGCTGACCAGTCCGCTGCGGGATCGTTTCGGCATTGTGCAGCGCCTGGAGTTCTACTCGGCGGAAGAGCTCACCGACATCGTGCGACGTTCGGCGCGCATCTTGAACATCCAGTGCGCGCCGGAAGGCGCGGCAGAGATTGCGCGTCGCTCACGCGGCACGCCGCGCATCGCCAATCGACTGTTGCGCCGCGCGCGCGATTACGCGCAGGTGCGCGCAGAGGGCGTCATTACGTTGCAAGCCGCCAATGAGGCCATGGCGATGGTCAAGGTGGACGCCGAGGGTTTCGACGAATTGGATCGTCGACTGCTGCGCACCTTGGTCGAGAACTTCGATGGCGGGCCAGTCGGTGTGGAATCGCTGGCGGCGGCGATCAGCGAGGATCGCGGCACCATTGAGGACGTCATCGAGCCGTATCTGATTCAGCAGGGTTATCTGGTCCGCACCGCGCGCGGACGTATGGCCTCTTCCAAAACCTGGCGCATGTTGGGCTTGAAACCGCAGAGATCTGTCTCACCCGATCTGTTTGAGGACCCCTCCTTGTGACTGATGCGGATATTTACCGCCAATTCACGTGGCCGGTGCGGGTTTACTGGGAAGATACTGACGCAGGCGGCGTGGTCTACCACACCGGCTATCTGCGATTTATGGAGCGCGCGCGTAGCGAGTGGTTGCGCGCGGTGGGTGTCGAGCAGGCCAAGTTGCGCGAACAACACGATCTGGTTTTTGTTTTGCGGTCTGCCGCGATCGACTTCCGGCGCGCTGCGCGATTGGATGATTTGCTGGATGTGCGGTGCACCGTCGCGGAGCGCAAGCGGGCCAGTTTGAGTTTTCGTCAGGAGATCTGCGACAGCGCTGGCGTGCTGGTGAGCGGTATCGTCCGTGTGGCGTGTGTCAGCGCGAGTGGTTTTCGTCCGCAGGTCATTCCTGACGGATTGCTGCCTTTGATCTGTATTTCGGAGTGATGTGTCAATGAGTGATGGCAATGGCTTGAACCTGCTGCACCTGATTCTTGAAGCCAGTCTGCCTGTGCAGGCGGTGATGGCTTTGCTGGTGCTGGCGTCGGTTTCGTCCTGGGTGATCATCCTGCGCAAGAAGCGTGTGCTGGATCGCGCCAGTCAGCAGGCAGATGCGTTCGAAGAGCGCTTCTGGAGCGGTGCCGATATGAGCGCCCTGTTTCGCGAGATCAACGGTCAGTCGCAGCGCAGCGGACTGGAGGCGATATTCGAATCCGGATTCCGCGAGTTCGCGCGTATGCGACAGAAGCGCGGTATGGACAATCGCACCCAACTCGAAGGTGCACAGCGTGCCATGCGGACTTCGCTGGCACGCGAAATCGACAGCTTGGAGCACAACCTGGAGTTCCTGGCCAATGTCGGTTCGATCAGTCCTTACGTCGGTCTGTTCGGAACCGTCTGGGGCATCATGATTTCGTTTCAGGGACTGGCCAACATGAAAGAGGCCACCATTGCCACCGTCGCGCCGGGCATTTCCGAAGCCTTGATTGCGACGGCCATGGGCTTGTTCGCGGCGATTCCTGCCGTGTGGGCCTATAACCGCTACGCCACCAAGGTGGAGCGCATCAACGTGCGCTATGAAACCTTTGCCGAAGAGCTGTCTTCGATCCTGCAGCGGCAGTCGCATGTCGATGGTTGAGTCGCTGATCTGCATGCCCCTCCGGCAGGAACCCTGACGCATGTCTGCACGTAGCCGCAAGAAGCGCAAACTGAAGGCTGAGATCAACGTCGTTCCCTATATCGACGTGATGTTGGTGCTGCTGATCATCTTCATGGTCACCGCGCCGCTGTTGAACCTGGGCGTGGATATCGAACTGCCGCAGTCCAACGCCAAACCTGTCGAAACGCAGAAGGACCCGATTGTTGTCGAGGTGACGTCGGATGGTCGCTACTTCCTGACCTTGCAGAAAGCGGCAAGCGAGGAACTGGACGCGGACACGCTGGTTGCCAAAGTCGGCGCCTTCGTGCGCCAGAATCCCGAAGTTCAGGTGCTGATTGCCGGTGACACGCGAACGGACTATGGCACGGTGTATCAGGGCATGGTCCTGCTGCAGCAGGCTGGCGTGGCGCGCGTCGGTCTGATGAGCAAGCCGGCGGAAGACTGATCGCAGGATGGAAACCTCCCAGGACAAGTGGGTTTCGCTGCTGCTTGCCATCGGCATGCATCTGGCCTTGTTTGGCCTGCTGTTTGTCGGTGCCTTGTGGCATACCCAGCCCGAAGTGCTGTCGATCCGTGGCGAGCCCATTGAAGCCATGCTGATGAGTGCGCCGCCGTCGGGCGCGAAGCCGTCGCCGAAGCCAGCGCCAAAGCCGGTTGAGCGTCCTGCGCAACCGAAACCGGAAGAGCGCGAAACCGCGCCTGCGCCGCAACCGAAACCGTCGCCTAGCCCGCAAACAGCCAACGAAGCGCCGCAGCCAAAGCCGCAGACCCCAGTGCCGCAACCCGACACGGTGGATCGCGAAAAGGCCGCGCGTGCCGCCATTGCCGAGCGTGAAAAAGCCGAGCAGGAGCAGAAAGAACGTCATCGGCAGGAGCAGATTCTGCTGGACGAGCAAAAGAAGCAGGAAGAAGCCGAGCGTCTGCAGCGTTTGCAAAAGCAGGAAGAAGAACGCCAGAAACAGTTGGACGACATCCGTCGCCAACGGGAAGAAGCGGAGAAGAAGCGCAAGCTTGAGCAGGAAGCGCTGCAGCAACTGGCTGATCGTCGCGCCAACCAGAATCCACCCGCTCAACGTGTGGATAATCGGGAGACTCGGCCGGTGCAGGAGAT
>DEHW01000127.1 GCA_002352135.1 Lysobacterales bacterium UBA2790 | reverse complement strand
AACGCCGGATTCGACCAGTACTTTGTCAGTACGCTGGAGGAACGGCTGCGCAATGCGGCAGAGAACGCCAACGGCGGCCAGGCCAATCAGGAGATGATGACCACGCCGGTCGGCAAACTCAGTCATCGTGCGCCTGTCATGTTGACGCCCAGCGCGAACATTCGCGATGCGGCCAAGTTGATGAGCCAACAGGGCGTCTCGTCCCTGCTGATCGGTGACGCCGACAACATGCTGGGCATCGTGACGGATCGCGATCTACGCAATCGCGTGCTGGCCGCCGATCGCGATCCGACTGAACCCGTGACCGCCATCATGACGGCCGACCCGGCAAGCATCGATGTTGAGCGCCCCGTGTTCGAGGCCTTCATCATCATGGCCAATCGTGGCATCCATCATCTGCCACTCACCCGAGATGGCAAACCTGCGGGGATGATCACGACGCGCGATCTGGTCAGCCTGCAGACTCAGCATCCCTTGTATCTGGTGCGACAGGTACAGAAACAGGACAGCGTCGAAGCGTTGCAGGCGATCACCCAGCGCATGCCACGGATGTTCGCCCTGCTGCTATCCAGCGGCGCCCGCCCGGAAGACGTGTCGCGCATGCTGAGCGCGCTGACGGATGCCGTGACACGGCGATTGCTGCAACTCGCCGAGCAGCGATTCGGTGTCGCCCCGATGCCATGGGCTTGGATCTGCTTCGGTTCGCAGGCGCGCAACGAACAAGGCCCGCATACCGATCAGGACAACGGACTGATCCTTGCACGCGAACCGAATGAGCGTGAGGCGGACTATTTCGAGTCGGTCGCGCAGTTCGTTTGCCACGGTCTGAACGCCTGCGGCTATGTGTTCTGCCATGGCGGCATCATGGCGCAGAACCCGATGTGGCGGCAGCCGCTGGAAGTTTGGGAAAGCTACTTCCGCAACTGGATGCGTGAGCCGACCAGCAACTCGTTGATGCATGCCAGCATCTTTTTCGATCAACGCCTGGTGGCTGGTGACCGTCGCTTGTTCGACAGTCTGCAAGAGCACATTTTCTCGTTGACGCCGAAACTGGGCATCTTTCTGGCCATTCTTGCCAGACATGCACTCAGCTACGACGTGCCTCTGGGACTGTTCCGACGCTTCGTCGTCGAACACAAAGGCGAGCATCGCGACATGTTGGACCTGAAGGGCGCGGGAGCGATGCCATTGACGGACCTGCTGCGCGTCCACGCGCTCGCCCACGGCATCCGTGCCGCTGGCTCTCTGCAGCGAATCGAGGCATTGCGCATGGCGGGCAAGCTGCAACCCACCGACGCAGCCGAGCTGACGGCGGCGTTCCGATTGGTGCTTCGCCTCCGACTGCAGCATCAGGCCGATCAGCTTGCCGCAGGCCACGACGCCGACAACTGGATCAAGCCCAGCCAGTTGTCGCGTCAGGATCGCGACGCGCTGCGTGACGCGTTCCTGGTCATCCGGCAGTCGCAGAGCGCTCTGGGCAACGAGTACGGCGTGCAATGAGTGCGTGGTGGCTGCATTGGCGTTACGCCAAGTCGGCCGCACAAACGCCGCTGGCTTGCTTCTACACCGACCCGCCAATCAATCAGAACCAATGCGTGGCTGACGCCGAGCTGTTGGCACTCGACTTCGAGACCAGTGGTCTCAACCCACAGTCCGACCGCCTACTCAGCATGGGCTGGGTACTCATCAGTCGAGGTCGCATCCGGATGGCCAGTGCCGGCCATTGCATCATCCGCAGTGATCACCACAGCGTCGGTCAGAGCGCGACCGTGCATGGACTGCTGGACGCGGATCTTGAACAGGGCATTTCGCTTCCAGAGGCATTGAACTCGCTTCTCGCGATGCTGCGCGGACGCATGCTGGTCGTCCACTACTCGCCCATCGAAGCGGGCTTTCTGCAGAAAGCCTGTCAGATGATTCATGGGGTGCCGCTGCCGCTGCAGATCATCGATACGCTGGCCATTGAGGCGCAGCGCCGCGCACACATTCATGATTCGCAGGGCGCGCTGCGACTGCATGCCTGTCGCGAGCGCTACGGACTACCTCGCTATCGTGCCCACAACGCGGCCATCGATGCTCTGGCCTGCGCCGAACTGCTACTCGCGCAGGTCGCTCATATTGGCGGCGCACACTCGGTGACCCTGAAGGAACTTCTGCGCCGCAGCCGCTAGGCCTTTGTCGTACGTCCAACCAGGAGCCTGTCGGCCTTGGTTGGAGTCGGAACTAGGCTTGATTGCGAAGCCGCTCGAGCTCGCGCATGCGGCGCTGGCTGGAATCCCCGCCAAGACGCGACACCTCGGCCAGAAGCGCCTCCGACAAAGCCATCAGCGCGGCATTGGAATCCCAGGGCGATGGCACCTGCACGCGGGCGGGCAAGACATGTCTGGCGACGCGGGCGATGGGCGACAACCATTGATCGGTCAGCAGAATGACCTTGGTTCCGCGCTGGGTCGCCCACTCCGCCAGCCGCAACAGGCTCGCCTGATAGCGGCGAATATCATAGATCACCAGCACGTCCCGGTTGCCCATATCGAGCACCTGATCGAACCAGTTGGCCTCCTGATCGCGCAGGTGATTGACGCCGGCGCGCAGGATGCGCAACTGCACCGCCACGTACTGCGCCAGCGCGTCGGTGAAACGGCCACCGACCAGATGCACGCGCGACTTCGGATCAGCCAGCCACTGCGCGATCTGCCGCAACTCGTCGGCGGCGATGTGCTGAAAGCTCTCACGCACGTTGTCGGCCACCTGCTCTGCGAACTGCTGCCAGCGACTTTCTTCGCTGCTGCCCGCTGCCTGCGTCGTTTTGGCGAGCGGCGAACTCAATTGCGCGGCCAGTTCTTCACGCAGGCGCGACTGGAAATCCGGGTACGCCGGAAATCCGAGGCGGGTGGTCAGGCGCAATACCGTCGGCACGCTCACCCCGACGGTGCGGGCCAGCTCACTGGCACTGCCCAGTCCGGCCATTGGATAGTCGGCCAGCAAACGCATCGCCACACGGCGCTCGGTGGCTGGCAGCGCGCTCAGGCTCTGCCGTAGCCGTTCAACAATGGTTTCGCTCACCAGTGATTCCTTGCATGACGGCGGTGCCGACGGCGCTTCTGTTGGCAAACATGCCCGCCTATTGACAATCCAGTCGATCCGTACAAATCATGACCAAAGTCGATGTACTGACGCAACGTGTAATGTTCGTTACATGGAGGCTTGAGTCGGTCCTATGCATGCAAGCGCCCACAGCAGCCAAGTCGGAGCGTCGTCGGAAAGCCTTTCCCGCGACTATCCCGCCGTGGCGCTGGAACGCGATGCGGCCAGTGGTCCCTTGTTGCTGCTTTGCGAGCACGCCAGCCCTCATGTTCCGGTCTGCTATGCCGGTTTGGGCTTGGATAGCAGCGAACGTGAGCGGCATATCGGCTGGGACATCGGTGCGCTGGCAATGGCACGCGAACTCTCCGAAGCACTTGACTCACCGCTCATTTACGCAACCCAGTCGCGTCTGCTGATGGACCTGAATCGTGATCCGAGCGCGGTGGATGCGATTCCCGCCAGCAGCGACGGCACGACAATTCCCGCCAATCAGAACCTGAGCGGTGCCGAACTGCAACGCCGTCGGCTGTGGCTCTACGAGCCGTTCCATGCCGCTGTGGATGCGCTACGCGCCCGGCGCATGGCACAGGGTTTGGCGACAGCCGTGGTGTCGATCCATTCGTTCACTCCGCAAATGGCGGGTTTCCAACGCCCATGGCACATCGGTGTGTTGTCCGACACGGATCGTCGTCTTGCCGATTCGCTGCTCGCCGTGCTGCGCGCACGCCCGGATGTGTGCGTGGGGGATAACCAACCGTATGCGCCGCATCAGGGTGTGTATCACAGCGTCGGGCGTCATGGGATGCAACACGGCCTGCCCAACGTGATGATCGAGGTGCGCAATGATCTGCTGCAAGGCGATGCCGCGGTCAAACAGTGGAGTCAGCTGTTGGGCCATGCACTGCGGCTGGCCTGCAGTGAGCTGGGAGTGCGCTGAGAGTTGACGGGTCGGTGCGTGGGGACGCATCGATCCATTCGCGGAAAACGTCCGGCGGAGGCCGGAATCGACTACGCAGTCGAACTGCGTGGTGCAATGACAGGAATCGGGGGGCCGATTCCGGGCAAGGCTTGCCGAGGGAGCGGCCAGGGCTTGCTGATCGGGGGTATCAACCAGCGAAGGGGAGCAGCATGGCACAGCAATCAGGTGTGACCTACACCAAGGTCGATCAGAGTTATTTCGAAAAGCGGGGTTTGCGTCGGTATGCCGGCGTGTGGTCGCTGTGGGCGCTTGGCGTCGGCGCGGTGATTTCCGGGCATTTCTCGGGTTGGAATTTCGGCTTGGCAAACGGCTGGGGCAGCATGCTGCTTGCCACTGGCATCATCGCAGTGATGTATCTGGGCCTGACCTTCTCGCTGGCCGAGATGTCACCCGCGCTGCCGCACACCGGCGGTGCCTACTCATTTGCCCGCACCGCGATGGGGCCGTGGGGTGGCTTCCTGACCGGACTCTCCGAAAACGTCGAGTATGTGTTGACACCCGCCGTCATCGTCTTCTTCATCGGCTCCTACATGGGTGGGATATTCGAGACCGCACCGGAGTTGCAACCGCTATGGTGGATCGGTTTCTACATCGTCTTCGTCGCGCTCAATGTGGTGGGCGTGGAGCTGTCGTTCAAAGTCACACTGGCGGTGACCTTGCTGGCCCTGGCCTGTCTGGTGGTGTTCTGGGTCTCGGCAATTCCGCACATCGATTTTTCGCGCTGGGCGTTGGACATTCCCGCAGGCGGCGTCGCGGAAGCCAGTGCCGCGCTGACCGATGGCAGCGGTCCCTTTCTGCCCAAGGGACTGCAAGGTGTACTGGCCGCGATGCCCTTTGCAGTGTGGCTGTTCCTGGCGATTGAACAGTTGCCGCTGGCCGCCGAGGAATCAGTTGATCCTCGCCGCGACATGCCCAAGGGCATCATCGCCGGCATTTTCACCTTGATCGTGTCGGCGTTCATGATCCTGTGGTTGAACGCCTCGGTCGCGGGCATCGGTTCCTACGCCCTGTCATCGTCAGGCGAACCTCTGCTGGATGGCTTCAAGGCAATCTACGGTGATGGCATTGCCAAGGTGCTTTCCCTGGTCGCTGTCCTTGGCCTGATTGCCAGCTTCCACACCATCATTTTTGCCAAGGGCCGACAGATCTACTCGCTGAGCCGCGCCGGATACTTTCCGTCTGGCCTGTCGATCACGCATGGCAGCCGCAAGACGCCGCATGTGGCAATGATTGCGGGTTCGGTCATCGCCCTTGCTGTGATGTTCGTGCTGTGGTTCTCGCTGGGTTCGGAACAAGGCGCCGCGGTGATCGGCGGAACACTGTTGAACATGGCGGTATTCGGCGCGATGTTCTCCTACATCATGCAGGCGCTGTCCTTCATTCGACTACGCAAGATCCTGCCGAACATTGAACGTCCGTATCGCAGTCCGTTCGGCGTGGCTGGTGCAGCGCTTACCGTGCTGATTGCCGTGGTCACCCTGTACTTCCAGTTGACCGATCCGCTCTACCGCACAGGTGTGGTCTGGGTGGCGATCTGGTTTGCCGCGGGCATCTTCTACTTCGCCGTCGCCGGGCGTCATCGCCTGATTCTCTCGCCGGAAGAAGAGTTCGCCATGAACGCGTCCAGCGCGACGCGCAGCGCCCACTGAAGCCCTTGGCCCGGTCGGATGCCGACCGGGCCCTCCACCGACCAGAGAGCTACGCATGACTGCGCCACTCAGTTTTAACGCGCTGCAAGACGCGGTTGCCCGCGGACAGGTCGACACGGTGCTGGCCTGCATTGTCGACATGCAGGGCCGTTTGATCGGCAAGCGATTCCAGGCCGAGTATTTTCTTGACAGCGCCTGCCACGAAACGCACGGCTGCAACTACCTGCTGGCCGATGACATCGACATGGAGCCCGTGCCCGGCTACGCCGCAGCAAGCTGGAGCAAAGGTTACGGCGATTTCGTCATGAAGCCGGATCTCGAAACCCTGCGTCTCACACCGTGGCTACCGGGCACGGCGCTGGTGCTATGCGATGTGCAGGATCACCACCATCACGACCTGCCCCACAGCCCACGCGGCATGCTCAAACGCCAGTTGGCGCGCTTGGCAGAGCGCGGCTGGAGCGGCATGTTCGCCTCGGAGCTGGAGTTCTACCTGTTCGACGACAGCTATGCGCAGGCTCGCGCCAAGCGCTATCACGAGCCCCGCACGGCGGGCGCCTACATTCAGGACTATCACATCCTGCAGACCAGTCGCGAAGAGCCTGCCTTGCGTGCCATGCGACTCGGCCTGCAAGGCGCTGGTATCCCGGTTGAATGTTCGAAGGGTGAATGGGGTCCAGGGCAGGAAGAGATCAATGTGCGCTATGCCGATGCCCTGACTTCGGCGGACCGCCACGTCATCATGAAGAACGCCTGCAAGGAAATCGCCGATCAGCAAGGCAAGGCGGTGACCTTCATGGCGAAGTGGCGCTACGACCTCGCCGGTTCCAGCAGCCACATTCACAACTCGCTGTGGGACATCGAAGGCAAGAAGGCCTTGTTCTTCGACCCAGAACAACCCTATGGCATGTCCACGTTGATGCAGTCATGGGTGGCCGGGCAACTCAAATATGCCCGCGACATTACCTGGTTTCTCGCGCCCTACATCAACTCCTACAAGCGCTTTCAAGCCGGGACGTTCGCGCCGACGCGGGCCATCTGGAGCCGCGACAACCGCACGGCGGGTTTCCGTCTGTGTGGCGAGGGCGGCAAAGGCGTGCGTATCGAATGCCGCATCGGCGGCGCGGATCTGAACCCGTACCTTGCCTACAGCGGCCTGATCATCGCGGGCCTCGCGGGCATTGATGAAGGCTTGAGCCTTGTCGCACCGTATGAGGGCGACGCGTATGCAGGCGCGCACTTGACCGAAGTTCCCAAGACGCTGCGCGACGCCGCAGAGGCGATGCGTGGCTCGGCACTGTTGCGCAAGGCACTGGGCGATGAAGTCGTCGACCACTATTGCCACACCGCCGATTGGGAGCAGTTCGAGTACGACCGGCGCATCACCGACTGGGAACTGCTGCGCGGCTTCGAGCAGTACTGACCTTTTTCATCACTCTTCGGAAGTTCTATGAGTCATTCGATTCAACTCGTGTCACCCGTCGATGGACGCATCCTTGCGCAACGCGATCCGCTCAGCGACGCGGCCTTGGCATCCGCGCTGGACGCTGCCGAGCAGGCGCAGCGTGTCTGGAAGACCCGGTCCGTCGCCGAGCGCGCCGCCTATTGCTCTGCGGCAGTCGATGCCATGAATGCCATGGTCGCCGACATCGTGCCGGAACTGGCCTGGCAAATGGGTCGGCCGGTTCGTTACGGCGCGGGTGAGCTGCGCGGTTTCACTGATCGTGCCCGTTACATGATCCGTATCGCGGAACCCTCGCTCGCCGACGTCGTGCCCAGCGCCATCGATGGCTTCAAACGCTACATCCGTCGCGAACCGGTGGGCACCGTGCTGGTCATCGCGCCCTGGAACTATCCCTACCTCACTGCGGTGAATGCGGTGATTCCCGCCTTGATGGCAGGGAATGCGGTGATCCTGAAACACGCCTCGCAAACCCTGCTGGTGGGCGAGCGCTTCGCGGCGGCGTTCAAGGCAGCGGGATTGCCGGAGGGCTTGTTCCAGAATCTGTTGATGAGCCACGAACAGACGGCACGAATGATGGCCAGCGAGCGCGTGCAGCAGGTCAACTTCACCGGTTCGGTGGCGGGTGGAAGGACCGTTGCGCAAACCGCTGCAGGGCATTTTCTGAGCGTGGGACTGGAACTGGGTGGCAAAGATCCCGCGTACGTTCGCGCCGATGCCAATCTCGCGCATGCGGTCGAAAACCTGGTCGACGGCGCCTTCTTCAATTCGGGACAGAGCTGCTGCGGCATTGAGCGCATCTACGTGCATCAACGCCTCTACGGCGAATTTGTCGAGCGCTTTCAGGCGCTGACCTACGACTATGTGCTCGGCAACCCGCTGGATGAAGCGACTACCCTCGGCCCCTTGGTCAAACCTTCTGCCGCCGAGTTCTTGCGCAGCGAGATCCGTGCCGCATTGGCGCAGGGCGCGCGTTGCCTGATCGATAGCAAGCGGTTTGCAGCGGATGCCGACGGCAGCGCCTACATGGCCCCTCAGGTCGTGATCGATGTGGACCACCGCATGTCACTGATGCGCGAAGAGAACTTCGGTCCTGTGGTGGGCATCATGGCCGTCAAGGACGATGCCGAAGCCGTTGCACTGATGAACGACAGCCACTACGGCCTGTCGGCGTCCATCTGGAGCACGGACCTCGACGAGACCGAGGCGCTCGGCCAGCTGGTCAATACCGGCACGCTGTTCATGAATCGCTGCGATTATCTGGATCCGGCGCTGGCGTGGACCGGAGTCAAGCACACCGGACACGGTGCCACCCTCTCCTCGGTCGGCTATGAGCACATGACCCGTCCGAAGTCCTTCCATCTCCGCCATCGCCTGTGAGTTCGACCATGTCCGCAAAAGCCAACTGGAACTATCCCACTGCCGTGAAGTTCGGCATCGGGCGCATCAAGGAATTGGCCGATCACTGCCGCGCGCTCGGCATGCATAACCCGTTGCTGGTGACCGATGCAGGACTCGCCAGCCTGCCCATGACCCAAACCGTATTGGCCGATCTGCAGTCCGCCGGATTGGGTGCGGCCTTGTTTGCCGACATTCGTCCCAATCCGGTAGGCGCCAATGTCGAGGCGGGACTGGCTGCCTATCGCGGTGGTGGACATGACGGCGTCGTGGCGTTCGGCGGTGGTAGCGGTCTAGACATTGGCAAGCTGATCGCCTTCATGTCGGGCCAGACTCGACCCATCTGGGATTTCGAAGACATTGGCGACTGGTGGACGCGGGCTGATCCGGCAGGCATCGCACCGATCATTGCGGTTCCAACCACGGCCGGTACTGGCTCGGAGGTGGGTCGCGCTGCAGTCGTGACGGATGAGTCCAATCACACCAAGAAGATCATCTTCCACCCCAAGATCATGCCCAGCGTCGTCATCTGCGATCCTGCCTTGAGTGTGGGCATGCCGCCGAAAATCACCGCCGGCACCGGTATGGACGCGCTATCGCATTGCCTCGAAGCGTATTGCGCGCCGGGATTCCATCCACTGGCCGATGGTGTGGCGGTGGAAGGCATGCGCCTGATTGCCAGTGCCCTGCCCCGCGTCATGCGCGACCCCAATGATCTGGATGCCCGTGCAGACATGATGGCCGCCGCCGCAATGGGCGCAACCGCCTTTCAAAAGGGTTTGGGCGGCATGCACGCCTTGGCGCATCCGATTGGTGCCTTGTTCGACAGCCATCACGGCATGACCAACGCCACACTGATGCCCTACGTGCTGGCGTTCAATCGCCACGCAATTGAGGAGCGCATCGCGCGGTTGGCCGCCTACCTGGGCTTGCCTCAGGCGAACTTCGACGGGTTCCAGGCATTTGTGCTGAACCTGCGCCAGCAGGTGGGCGTACCGCACACGCTGGGCGAGCTTGGGGTTGACGCGGCACGCAGCAAAGAGATTGCCGCCATGGCGATTCAAGATCCGTCCGCCGGTGGCAACCCGGTCCAATTCGACCTGTCCGCCGCACGCGCGATCTTGGCCGCCGCCTTCGCGGGCCGAATCGACTGAGTAGCTGTTTACGCGAGGCGGCAGTCGGCCGCCTCGCGTAAACCGCGCGTCAGTGTTCGTTGGACGCGCGGATGCTCGAAGACATCACGCGATCTGTCCAGGCAATCCCAATGGCTGAAACGATGAAGGCCATGTGGATGATGGTTTGCCACATCACCCCGGCTTCGGTCACCGTCGTGCAGGTCCGGGCACCCGATGACGCACCGATCTGTGCTGCCATGTCCAGCGCCATTTGCGTTCCGCACAGCGGCAGACCGCCCAGCTCTCCCGCACCGATGAAGGTTTTCAGCAGGTGGATCGAGCTGATGCCGATGATTGCCATGGCCAGTTTGACCTTCAGCACGCTGGCATTGACGTGGCTCAGCCATTCCGGCTGATCCGGGTGCCCATCCAGACCCAGTCGTGACACAAAGGTCTCGTAACCACCAACGATCACCATCACCAGCAGATTGGAAATCATCACCACGTCGATCAGGCCCAGCACCATCAACATGATGCTCTGCTCGGTCAAGCTGTTGGCACCGTGAATCAGATGCCATAGTTCCTTCAGAAACAGGAACACATACACGCCCTGTGCGAGGATCAGGCCCAGATACAAGGGCAGCTGCAGCCAGCGCGAGCTGAAAATCAGTGCGGGCAAGGGGTTCATTCGGGGTGTTTGCATGGAGATCGATTCCGGCCTGGGATTTGCAGTGATCGGCGATAGCTTAGGGATGGCGCAGGCATGGCGCCAGATTATTGTCGCTTGGAGCACAGCAGATGACGACTGGATTTTTCTCGCGGATGTTTGGTGGCAAGACAACCAACGGCGCACCCACTGCCCCGCCTGCCAGCGACTTTGAAACACTGAATCGCCGCGCGCCCATCCTGGATGAGGAACAATCCCATGCCAGCGGTAAGGCGGGTGACGCCACCGTACCCAATGGCTTCATTTGCCGCGAAACCGTGCTGGGCCGTGATCAGAAGGTGGCCGGCTATCACTTCATGCTGCAGCAAGCCACCCAGCAACGGCTGAGGACGCGGACCCGGCAGATTCATCATGTCTATGCCGACGTGCTGGTGCGCAACATCCTCAAACTGGAGATCGAGCGTCTGCTGGCGCATCGCAAAGCGTTTGTTGATCTGCCCGACACCTTTCTTGATCACCCTTCCGTCGCCGCGCTTTCTCCCTCCAATACGGTGCTGACCGTCGGCCGCTTGGACGATGGCGCAGGCCTTTCCGACGAGCAGTTGGTTGATCGCGTCACGGCACTGCGCAAACAGGGTTTTCATATCGCCATCGAAGCTCACGATGGGCATCTGGAACCGACATGCATCGTTCCTCTTGTCGAATACGTGATCGTCCGGGTGTCCACGACTGATCCGCGTCGAGTGCGCGACATCGGCGAGCATTTGCACAAGTCTGGTTCGAAAGCACGCCTTGTCGCGCGCGACGTTCCCAGCATTGAGGACTTTCAACTCGCCTTCAACGCCGGCGCCAGTTTTTTCCAAGGCAGCTTCATTACGCGCCGTGAGGACTGGTCCAGCAACAAGGTTGGACCGAATACCGCACGCATTGCCGACCTTCTGGCGCGGCTACGCCGCGATGCCGATATTCGCGAAATTGCCGACGTCATCAAGCACGATCCAGGCTTGTCGGTCCGACTGATGCGCTACATGAATTCGGCGTCCATCGGCCTGCGGCAAGAAGTCACTTCCATCGAACGCGCCCTGCTTCAGCTGGGTCGCGACAAGTTGTACCGCTGGCTGATGTTGCTGATCTATGGTGCCGACAAGGGATCAGCCCGCTCCTCCGCCTTGCTCGAAAGCGCCTTGGTGCGTGCCCGCATGATGGAACTGCTGGGTGAAAACCGCCCTGCCAAGGAGCGCGAAGCCCTGTTTCTGGTCGGCTTGCTGTCACTGGTGGATGCCGTGCTGCAGGTACCCATGGCCGAGGCCATGAGCCAGTTGGCCGTCGCTCCCGAGATCGAATCGGCCGTATTGCATGGTGAGGGTCAGATGGGCGATATGCTGCAACTGACCATCGCCTGCGAAGCAGATGACGTCGAGCACATGGCGACCTACGCGGAGAAATGCCGAATCGAGCCATCCGAGGCAAGCACCAAGCACTTGGAAGCGTTTGCTTGGGCAATGGACCTGGCGGACAGCTGATGCGCTGAACGATGCGAGGTGAGCAGTCTACTCACCTCGAACACCGCTCACATCACGCCTGCAGCAATTTGCGAATGTCACCCTCGATGTTTTCAGGCTTGTCGGTCGGCGCATAGCGCTTGACTACCGAGCCGTCCCGAGCGACCAGAAACTTGGTGAAGTTCCACTTGATGGCCTCGCTTCCAAGAAGCCCTTTCGCGGATTTCTTCAGGAAGGCGTACAGCGGATGGGTGTTCTTGCCATTGACCTCGATTTTCTCGAACAAGGGAAAACTGACGTCGTAGCTCAAACTGCAGAAGGACTTGATCTCCTCGGCATCACCCGGCTCCTGATGACCGAATTGGTCGCAGGGAAAGCCAAGAACGCTGAATCCTTCAGGCTGCAGCTTCCGATGCAACGCTTCCAGTCCGGTGTACTGCGGCGTAAAGCCACACTTGGAAGCCGTGTTGACGATCAACAGCACCTGGCCCTCAAAATCCTTCAACTCAACCGGCGCACCATCAATGTTCTGCGCGGTGAAATCGTATGCCGTGGGCATTCATGCACCTCTCATGTGCTCTGCGGGGAACGCAGCTTCACACGATCCAGTGCATCCCGCCAGCGCTGGGTCGTGCGCAGTCGCATGCGGTCCATCAGCGAATACAACACCGGCAGCACCAGAAGACTGACCGCGGTTGAAAATACCAGTCCACCCACGATGGCGCGGGCCATCGGAAAGTAGGGCGGGCCATCGCCACCGATCTGGGTGCCGCCGACGCACAGCGGCAACATTCCCAGGATCGCGGTGCCCATGGTCATCAGGATGGGGCGCAAACGATCACGACAGCCTTGTACCAGCGCAAGGTCTCTCGCCATCCCGTTGCGGCGAAGCTCGTTGACATGCTCGACCATGACGATGCCGTTGTTCACCACCACACCCATCAGCACCAGGATGCCGATCATCGCCATCAGCGAGAAGGTCGTCCCGGTCAGCCAGAACAGCCAGTACACACCGAAAATCGAGAACCCAAACCCGGTCACGATCACCAGCGGAAACAGTAAGGATTCGAACACTGCGGCCATGATCACCATCACCATCAACAACGCGATCAGCGTGTTGAATCCCATTTGTGCCATCGCGTCGTCGGCATCGTCAAACACGCCTCCGAGGCTCAAGCGGTAACCAGCAGGCAACTGGATCGAAGCCATTGCCGCCTCCAGATCCTTGCGCGCCTGCTCCATGCTCACGCCATCGACCAGGTTGATCTTGATGGGCAAGGCGGTTTGGCGATTCTGTCGGGTGATCGTGCTGGCCCCGGCCTGCACTTTCAGGCTGATCATCGACATCAGCGGGATCATGCTGCCATCCGCCGCGCGCAGCTTGAGATCGCGCAGGTCGTCCACGCTGGCGTCGTCGGACTCGGCGAACCGCAACCAGACAGGAACCTCGCCCGCCGCAGAACGAAATTCCCGCAGCGGCGTGCCGCGCAACGCGATGCTCACGTAACTCGCAATCTGCTGGGTGCTGAAGCCGTATTGCAGGGCGCGGTCGCGATCAACCAGAATCTGCACTTCGCGCGACTTGGTGCCCAAATCGGCGTAGACATCCCGCGCACCGGGCAGCTTGGACAAGGTTTCCACGACCGAGTCCGATAACTCGGCCAGCACCTGTGCGGAGTCGCCTACCAACATGACCTGCAGGCCTTCGCCGCTGGCACCGCCAGGGCCACGATTCTGATCATCGAACCCGACTTCGCCGAGCGCCAGTTGCGGCAGGCCTTCGCGAATCTTTTCCATCAGCTGCAGGGTCGGCGTGATGTCCCCTTCTTCACGCAAACTCAGACGCGTACCCGCCCAGCCACGCTCGCTGTACCAACTGTAGATCTGGGTGATCTCGAACTCAACCCGATGTGCTTCGAGATAGTCCTCGACCTCCTTCACCGCAGCCGATAGCTCTTCCAGCCGATAGCTGCCATTCCAGCGGTAGGTCAGTTCCAGCTCACGTGTTTCGCCGGACGGAAACATATCCACGTTGGTCTGTGACGCGGGGAAAAAGCTGACCCCAATCGCCAATGCCAGCAAGGCCAAGGTCTTGCGCGGATGCGCCAGCGTCCAGGCAAGAATCCGCGCATAACGGTCCTGCATGGCGTGCACCAGTCCGGTGCTGCGCAAGAACCCTTCGGGTGTTTTCATGCGTGCCGACAGCATCGGAATCAGACTGACAGCCACCAGCCACGAACAAAGCAAAGAGATGGTGATTGTGAAGGCGACTTGCGATAGATAGATCGCGATGAAATTGCGCTCACCGAAGATGTTGGGCAGAAACACGATGACGCTGGTGAGCGTCCCCGCACTGATCGAAATCTGCACGCTGCGCGTTCCTTCGATGGCGGCCAGCCAGGGATTGTCCGGGTATTTTTCGCGCTTCTGGTAGATGCTCTCCACCACGACAACAGCGTTGTCGACCAGCATGCCGACACCCAGCAGCAAACCCATCATCGACAGGATGTTCAAGCTGATGCCCAGAAAATACATCATGCCCAGAGTCATCACGAAACAGATCGGAATCGCCAGTGACACCATCAAGGTGGACGGCCAGTGGCGCAGGAAAAAAAACAGCACAAGCACAGACAAGGCTGTGCCCAGCAAGCCTGCCTCGCCCAGTTCGGCCAAGGACGAAGTCACACCCTCGGCCTGATCGTGCATGACGAACAACTGGATGCCCGCAAACTCAGGTAACTTGGCAACCGTATCAACTTCTGCCAGCACACGACGCGCAGTTTCCACCAGATTGGCATTGCGCTCCTTGAACACATCAATGCCTACGGCAGGTCGCCCGTCGAGACGCCGCCCATAGTCGATCTCACCCGGTGCAAGACTGACCTCGGCGACATCCCGCAGGCGCAGATCCGGCTCGGCAATCGGCAAGGCACGCAGCTCGTCCAGCGTGCGGAACTCACCAACCGGTTGCACGCGCAGGCGCTGATCGGCGCTCAGGATCTGCCCAGCGGACACCGAAAAATTGGCCGCAGACAATCGCTGGGCAAGCGCGTTGAGATCGACGCCATGCGCGGTGATCCGATCACTGTCCAGTGCGATCTCGACTTCGGGTGCCGCAATGCCCGAAATGTCCACCCGGGCCACCCCGGCAACACGCTCCAAGCGGCGCTTGAACTCGCGCTCCAACAGGTCGTACTCGCGCCCGAGATCGCGATCACTGGACAGTCTGACGCGCAGCACCGGCTCATCGCCGGAGGCAAACTTCATCACGAAGTAACGCTGGAAATCGCTCGGCAATTCATCGCGAATGGCATCCAAACGCTCACGCGCATCGGCGGCGGCGATTTGCGCGTCGCGGCTCCAGTCAAACTCCAAAAAGATCCCTGCACCGTCCGACCTTGACTGCGAGTTCAAGCGCTTGATGCCGGGCAGCGTCGCCAGCGCCTCCTCGGCCGGTCGGGTGATGATGTCCTCGATCTCTTCCGGCGTGGAGCCCTGATACGGCAGATCGATGAACAGGAAAGGCGCTTCGACTTCCGGCATGAACTCCAGAGGAAGGCGAAATGCCGCAATCAGCCCGATCAGCAGCATCGAGACGAAGAACATCCACGCGGTCACCGGGCGGCGCAGACTGAGCGCAGCCAGGTTCATGACTTGGCACCTTCGTGAACATGCGCTTCGGCCAGTGCCACCAGACGCTCCGCCTCTCGCTGCCGCTTGCCACGCTCGGCGTAGTACTCATCGCCCTTGCGATCCAACAGGTCGTAAACCACGGGAATCACCAACAGGGTCAGCAAGGTCGACACCAGCAGCCCGCCGATCACGGTGATCGCCATCGGTGCGCGCACCTCCGCGCCATCGCCGCCACCGATGGCCAGCGGCAGGAAACCGAACAGGGTCGTCAGTGTGGTCATGATGATTGGCCGAAGACGCGAGTGCGCCCCTTGCTGGATCGCCTCGTGCTTCGGCACACCTTCCTCGCGCAACTGGTTCACCTTGTCGATCAGCACGATGGCGTTCTTCACCACGATGCCAGCCAGCAGGATCAAGCCGATGAAAACCACAATGGACAAGGCATTGCCACTGAGTTTCAGCGCCAGCACCGCACCGACCAACGCGAGCGGAATGGTGAACATGATGACGAAGGGATGCAGAAGCGACTCGAACTGCGAAGCCATGACCAGATAGACCAGAAATATCGCCAATCCCAGCGCGAACACCAGCGAGTTGATCGACGCCTGAAGTTCCTCATTCTGTCCGCCGATGGTCGGCCGCAGACCGGCTGCCAGAGGCTTCGCCGCCAGCATCGTCTGCACTTCGGCGACGGCGCTGCCCAGATCGCCGTAGCGAAGATTGGCCGACACCACGGCGACGCGCTCTTGATCGGCGCGATGGATCTCGCTGGGACCGCGCGTCGAGATGACTTCCGCCACGGCCGATAAGCGCACAGGTCGTTCACTCAGCGGATTGACGATCAACTGGTTGATGTCCGCCACCGACGCACGTGCCGATTCTTCTGCTCGCACCAGCACATCGATCTTGCGATCACGAAAGCTGTAGCGCGTCGCCACCTCGCCACGGACCTGGCGCACCACTTGATCAGCAACCTGGCGCGTCGTCAGTCCGATGGATGCCGCGCGATCGGCGTCGAAAACAATCTGGATCTCGGGAAAGCCCTGCTCCACCGTCGATTTGACATCGGCAAACCGATCCGATGCCTGCAATCGTTGACTGAGATCGCGTCCAGCGGTCTCCAGTTGCTTCAGGTCGAAACCGCGAATCTCGATCTCCAGTGGCGTCGAGAAACTGAACAGCTGTGGCCGCGCAAACTTCACTTCAGCGGAGGGGAACGCCTGCATCGCCGCGCGCAACTGTTCGGTTGCCCGGGCCTCGGTCGCCGCATCGGCACCTTCCGCCAGCACCACCGTCAACTTGCCGATGTTCTCGCCGGATTCGGTGGGATTGGCGTCCAGCCGCGTGCCCGAACCACTGACGCCATACAGCGTATGCACGCCTTCAATACCGGCATTGCTGAGCTGCACACTTCGCACCATGGCATCGGTTTCCGCCAAGGGTGTTCCAGCGGGCAGCTTCGCCGTCATCTCGAAACGCCCTTGGGCCAACTGCGGAATCAGGTCGAGGCCGAGTGTTGGTAGAACCGCGAGTGCGAGCACGAACGCAAACGTCGCGCTGACCAGAACCACTGCCGGTCGATGCAAGGCCCAAGGCAAGCTGCTGACGTAACGCGACTCCAACCAACCATACGGACGCAGCACGCGCTCGCCGACCGCACCCAGCACACGCGCCACGATTCGCCCCACACCACGGGCGGCACGAATCAAGACGGCCAGCAGACTCACGCGCCAGCGACCGATACGTGTCGCTTGCACATCCGGCCGTTCGGCGTCCTCGGGATAATCGAGCGGTGTGCTCGCCTTCAGTGATGACAGCATCGGAATCAAGGTCATCGCGACGGCCATCGACATCACCATCGCGATGGTCACGGTCAGCGCCTGATCACCGAACAACTGACCCGCCACACCTTCGACGAACACCAACGGGAAGAACACCGCAACGGTCGTCAAGGTCGAAGCGACCACGGCCATACGCACTTCCGAGGCACCCACGATGGCGGATTGCAGTATCCCGAGTCCGCGCTCGCGCGCCTTGGCGATGGATTCCAGCACCACGATGCTGTCGTCGACCACCATGCCGGTGGCCAGTGCCAGCCCACCCAGCGACATTACGTTGAGGCTCAGGCCCCACTGATCCATGAAGAAAAAGGTGCCGATCAAGGAAATCGGCAGAGACAGCGCGATGACAAAGGTGCTCCACCCGTCGCGCAGAAAAAAGAAGATGATCAGCACCGCCAGTACGCCGCCCTCCAAGGCTGCGTGCGAGACTTCATCCAGCGACTTCTGGATGAAGATCGATTGATCATCGATGGTCACCAAGCGCGACTGCTCGGGCAGGTTTTCACGCAAGCGTTCCAGTTGCCTGCTGACGGCTTCGGCGACGGCAACGGTATTCGCGTCGCCTTCTTTGTAGATCGCCAATTCGACCGCCTCGCGACCCTCGACACGGATGATCGCCTCGCGCTCCTTGTACGACTGTTGCACCGTCGCGATGTCGCGCAGCCTGACCGGCACACCCTGATCGACCGCCACCAGCAGTTCCTGCATCTGCTCGACACTGGCGAACTGGTTGACTGTCCGCACCAGATAGCGCTGACTGCCTTCATCGATGGCACCGCCGGAGATGTTGACGTTCTCCACCTTCAAGCGCTCGATCACCCGCGCCGGGTCCAGATTCAGCTGTGCCATGCGCTGCGGGTCCAGCAGCACCTGCACCTCGTCTTCCAGGCCACCGGAAACCTTGACGGCCGCCACACCTTCGATCGGCTCAAGACGCTTCTTCAGCACCTCGTCGGCAAATCGACGCAAGCGCTTCAGACTCGCCTCATCCATCGTTTCCTGCCCTTCTGCGCCCGCAAGCCCCAAACGAATGATCGGTTCGGTGGATGGATCGAAGCGCAGCAGCACTGGCTGCTCGGCCTCCAGCGGCAGGCGCAGCAATTCGAGCTTGTCGCGCACATCGATGTTGGCGCGGTCCATGTCCGTGCCCCAAGCGAACTCCAGAATCACATCGCTCTGGCCGGTGCGCGACACCGAGCGCAGCTTGCGCAGATTCTTGACCACACCGACCGCCTCTTCGATCGGTTCAGTGATCAGGCTTTCGATCTCGGACGGTGCGGCGCCGACGTATTCCGTGCGAACGGTTAGTGTCGGATAGGACAGGTCAGGCAGCAGATTGACCTTCAGCTGCGACAGTCCGATCAGGCCGAACAGCACCAGCGTGAAGGTCGCCATGCCGATGGTGACTCGGCGGCGGGTGGAAAACTCGGCCAAATTCATGATGGTCTGCTCAGTTCGTGGCGGTGGTCGCCGCAGCCGCTTCTACCGTGGCCGTTTCGGAGGTTTCACCAAGCACGCTGATCCGGCTGCCATCACGCAGACTGACCTTGCCCTTGGTGACCACCCGCTCACCCTCACTGATACCTGCCAATACCTCGACCAGATTGGCATTCACGTGTCCGGGCTGGATTGGCGTGCGTACGGCGAGGCCGTCTTTGACCATGAACACCGCTACATCGCCCTCGCCCTCGATCAGCGCCTCGCGTGGCACCGTCAAGGCATTCGCGCGTTCGTCAAAGCTGACGTCGATTCGTCCGAACATACCTGGCTTCAGCACGCCGGTGGCATCACTGAATGCACACACCACGCGAAATGTTCCACTGGCCGGATCGACGACGGGGCTGACGCGGTCAATCACGCCATCGAAGCCTGTGCCAGGTGCGGCATCTACCCGCAGTTGCACCGGCTGTCCCGCCGCCATGTTGCGCAATTCACGCTCTGGCACGTTGAGCACCGCTTCGAGGCGCGCGACATCCACGATATCGAACAGCGCGTCGTTGATCTTGATGAGATTGCCCTGCTTCACCATGCGGCGCGCCACCACGCCACTGATGGGCGCGCGAATCTCGGTGTAGGACAACTGCAGTTTGGCCATCTCCCAGGCCGCACGTTGGGTTTCGAGGTCATAGCGAATGCGTTCGTGCGCATCTGCGGCCACCAGCTTGCGTTCGAACAACTCGGTCGAACGCGCGAATTCCGCCTCCAGTTTGCGCAGCATGGCTTCGTTGCGCGCCACCTCCAGCCGCGGCTGATCAGGGTCCAAGCGAGCGATCACTTGTCCAACCTGCACTGGCTGGCCTTCTTCTGTCAGTACCGACAACAGCACTCCCGACGCCTTTGCAACCACCTGCGCCTGCGCTGTCGCCTCCAGCGTCGCCGTGCCGTTGTAGCTGGCAGCAATGGTGGCGCGACTGACGGGGGCGACCTCGACGACGATGCCTTTTTCTTCCGTCGATTCGGGTTTTGCCTCGTCTTTTTTGCCGTCGCCGTCTCCGCCGCAACCCGCCAGTATCAGCATCAGGCAGGCGAGACCGAATGTGGAGCGTGTCCTGAAGGCTCGCGGTGCGTTTGACAGGGCTGACATACAAGGCTCGCTGAATGTTTGGTGTATTAGAATACTACAACACCACAGAACAGAGACACAAGCCCCTTGGGCCGATGCCTGTGCTTCCAAGTGCGATGAGAACGATGCCTGCAAAACGCATTCGCAACGCGTGAACGAAGTCATCGTGACGATTGGCACACGGGCACGAATCGCTCAGGCAGCGGTACCAGCGAGCATCACTATCCGATTGGGCACCATAGCTTCACGCTGATTGTTTTGATTGATGTCAAAACCACCCTGAGCTTGGCTATACTGCGACCGTTCGCCGCAGGGGAGTCTGCGAACGTAGTTGGTTGCTCCCGCCCGACATCGATAACCACAAAACGCCGGAAAACCCGAATGAAGTCGATTACCCGAATCGCTGCCAGTCTGGCTTTGTCCGCTGCCGCCCTGCAGGCCCACGCCGCAGACGGTGACGCAGCGAAAGGCAAGGACCTCGCCTACACCTGCACAGGTTGCCATGGCGTCACTGGCTACAAGAACGCCTATCCGCAATACAACGTGCCTAAAATCGGCGGCCAGAACCAGGCTTATCTGGTTGCCGCGTTGACCGCCTATCGCGCCGGTGAACGCAGTCACCCGACGATGGTCGCGCAAGCGCAGGGTTACACGGAACAGGACATCCTCGACATTGCCGCCTATCTGTCCAGCGTCAACGAAGGAGCCGCAAAGTGAGCCTGAACCGCAAACTGATCACCGCCTTTGCACTGCTTGCCTGTACCGGTGCACTCAGCGCCGCACCGCATGGGGATGTCGAAGCCGGCAAGACGAAATCCGCGACCTGTCAGGCGTGCCATGGCGCCGATGGCAACACGACCATCGACGGCAGCTACCCCAAGCTCGCCGGACAATACGCTACCTACCTGTCCAAGGCCCTGCACGACTACAAGTCTGGCGAACGCAAGAACCCGATCATGGCGGGCTTTGCCGCCACCCTCAGCGAACAGGACATCGCCGACTTGGCTGCGTACTTCGCCAGTCAATCGGGCGACATCAAGGATCTTAGCCATTTGAAGTGATGGCTCGATTTCGACCCACGAAAAACCCCGCCGTGAGCGGGGTTTTTCATGGGCACGCTACTCCCACTCGATCATCAACAGGTCACGCAAGCCCGCGTGGTTAAAAGGATTTGCGATGATCAACATGGGCCATTACCGTCGCTTTTACCGTCATCCGACAAGAGCTTTGTTTAGCGCGGAAGATGAAGGGGTTTGAGGGGCGACGACTCTGGCAACTCCATCGTCAATCGCCCTCTAGGATAGCGCAGACATGCACAGCGGTCTTCCTCCAAGCCTCACTTAGTCGATGGCTGCGGCGTTGGCTGCCCTCCCCTCTTGAACCCGCGATCCCTCGCCATGAACGCCTCCAGCATGTGCGGGATCAACTTCTCTGCATCGACTGCCTCGCCATACGCTTGCGCGTGCAGCGCGGCGTAGCGGTCGAGGTCGGCTTTCAGGCTGGCTGGGCAGGCGAAAGTCATCTTGACGTTCTCGGTCTTGGGCAGCGGCCCGAGCCGCAGCTTCTTGGTCGCGCTCATTGCGAAGCTCCCCGATTGAAGAACAGCGGCNNATGACGATGCGGTTGCCGTCCTGGCGGTTTTCCGGCGCGGCCAGCTCGGCACCCACGCCCAGCAGCGTCGTCAGCACCGCGCCCGCAACGATGCGCTTCCAGTGCCAGTCCACGTCGTCTTCCAGGCCGGCGTAGCCGGCCGGGTCCGTGCCCACGAGGTTGTCGATCGTCAGCGAGGACGTGTCGGGCAGGATGATCCGGTTCCACACCACCTGCACGCGGCTCTGTCCGTAGCTGACCTGGCTGTTGTAGCGCCCCAGGATGCGCGATCCCTGCGGGATCAGCAGGAACTTGCCCGTGGCCGTGTCAAAGACTGGCTCCGTCACCGTGGCGATCACCTCGCCCGGCAAGTCCGACTTGATGCCCGTCACCAGCGCGCCCGCGATCACGGTTCCGGCCATCACCTGATACGGCGACGCCGGCAGCGCCAGATTGCCGGAATTGCGTGTTTCCGTAGAGCCGGCTTTCAGGAACGCTTCCTTTTGGTCTTGTCGGTTCTGCACGGCGGTCGGGTCGGC
>DEHW01000074.1 GCA_002352135.1 Lysobacterales bacterium UBA2790 | reverse complement strand
TTGGGGCCATTCGCCACCACCACGCTGAACCCCAACTATCGTCAACCGCTGGGCGGCGCTTTCAAAACCGTCGGAAGCTTCGAGCTGATCTTCCCGACCCTGTTCGATACCCCATCCATGCGCGTCTCTGCCTTCGTTGACTACGGCAACGTATTCAAGAGTTTTGACGACTTCGAATTCCGTGAATTCCGTGGCTCAGCAGGTGTCGCCCTGCAGTGGCAGGCGCCGATCGGTCCCATCATCATCAGCTACGCACAGCCGCTGCAGGAAGACCGAGACGACCGGATCGAGAAGCTGCAGTTCACCTTCGGCACCTTGTTCTGACCCGGCGGACTGAGTCGGACCACCGCCATGTCGTTCGAGCCCCGGCCTCGACGAAGCACAATCCAGGGTCTGCTTGCGCAGATCCTGGCATTGGCCCTGCTTGTCTGCGCCGGACTGACCCACGCACAGACGACACGAATTGGCTACGTTGACATGCAGCGTCTGATCGATAGCGCGCCGCAGGTCCGTCAGGCACGAGAACGTCTGCAGAGCGAGTTCGCGGCACGTGACGATCTGCTACGCCAGGATCGATTGCGCCTGTCGCAGATGCAGCAGCGCCTCGACACCCTGCCCGCTGATACCACGACACCGACTCGTGAGGCACTGCAGAACGAGATCAACAGTCTGAAACGCTCGATCACCCGCACCAGTGAACGCATGCGCAGCGAACTGGAGTCGCGCAGCAGCGAGGAAGTGGATCGCGCCTGGCCGCAGATCAATGAAGCCGTCATCGACTATGCCAATGAGCAGGGCTTCGACTTGATTCTTCCCGGCCCTGTGGTCTTCGCCAATGATCGTGTCGACATCACGGACCAGGTTCTGCAGCGTCTGCAGACGGACGAGATTCCGGACAGCCCACCGTGATCAAGCACAAGTCGTTTTCGTTGGCTGATCTGGCTCAGCGCTTCCAGCTTGAACTTTCCGGCGACCCCAGCTTGTCCATTTGCGGGGTCGGCACCTTGGCAAACGCCATGCCGGGTCAACTCAGCTTCCTGGCCAATCCGCGCTATCGCAAAGAGCTGTCGGCCACCCGCGCCTCGGCGGTCGTGCTCGCCCCGGCGGAGGCGTCGGCAGCGCCGTGTGCAGTCCTTCTCTCTCCCAATCCGTATGCCAGTTTCGCGCGCATCGCCGCACTGTTCGACACCACGAGCGAAGCGCCAGTGGGCGTTCACCCGAGCGCCGTGATCGACGAATCAGCCGAAATTGATCCATCCGCATCCATCGGACCCAGTGTGTTCATTGGACCGCGCACACGCGTAGACGCTCACGCCCTTATTGGCGCAGGCTGCGTAATTGGTGAGGACTGTGTGGTGGGCGTTCGAAGCCATCTGGTCGCGCGCGTCACCCTGGTCAAGCGGGTGCGCCTCGGCACGGATTGCCTGATCCATCCCGGTGCCGTGCTGGGTGCGGATGGCTTCGGTTTGGCCATGGATGCCGGACACTGGATCAAGGTGCCGCAACTGGGCGGCGTGATCCTTGGTGACCATTGCGAGATTGGCGCCAATACCACGATTGATCGTGGCGCACTGGAAGATACGGTGCTGGAAGACGACGTCCGTATCGACAATCAGGTACAGATTGGTCACAACGTCAACATCGGCGCTCACACCGCTATCGCAGGCTGTGCAGCGGTGGCGGGATCGGCGAAAATCGGTCGCTATTGTCTGATTGCCGGGGGCGCGGGTGTCGTTGGGCACATCGAAATCTGTGATCGGGTGACCGTCTCAGCGATGAGTCTGGTGACCCATAGCCTTACCACGCCGGGCTCCTATTCGTCCGGCGTTCCGCTGCAGGAAACGCGCGACTGGCGTCGCAACGCGGCACGTTTCCGCCATCTGGATGAACTCGCGCGCCGCGTGAAATCATCCCAAAACAACGAGAATATCGAATGAGCCATCCTTCCTTGTCGATGCCGGTTGATGTCAACCAGATCATGCAGATGCTGCCGCATCGCTACCCTTTCCTGCTGGTAGACCGTGTCATCGACATCGAGCCCAACGTCAAGCTGCGCGCATTGAAGAATGTCAGCTTCAACGAACCGTATTTTCAGGGCCATTTCCCTGGCCAGCCGGTCATGCCTGGCGTCTTGATCATCGAGGCCATGGCGCAGGCGTCCGGGTTGTTGACCCAACTTTCTCAGGACCCGCCAGGACAGAAGCAGACGCTCTTTTATCTGGTGAAAGTTGACAACGCTCGCTTCACCAAACCCGTGGTGCCCGGTGATCAGTTGATTCTTGAGTCCCGACTCAAGCGCATGCTGCGCCGCATGGGCATGTACGAGTGCAGCGCGTATGTGGATGGCGTTGAAGTCGCCAGTGCCGAAGTCCTCTGTGCGGAGCCCAGCACATGAGCATTGATGCGTCCGCGTCGGTTCATCCAACGGCGCTGATCGACCCTAGCGCCGAAATCGGCGCCAACGTCAGCATCGGGCCGTTCTGTGTCATTGGTGCACACGTGCGTATTGGTGCGGGAACCACTGTCGCTGCTCACGTGGTGATCGAAGGTCCGACCACGATTGGTTGCGACAACCAGATCCACAGTTTCAGCGTGCTGGGCGGTGATCCGCAGGACAAGAAGTTCCATGGCGAGCATTGCGAGCTGGTCATCGGTGATCGAAACCTGATCCGTGAGTTCTGCACCTTCAATCGCGGCACCGCCGACGATGGCAGCGTGACTCGCATCGGCAGCGACAACTGGATCATGGCCTATGTGCATATCGCCCACGATTGCCTCGTCGGCGACCGCTGTGTGTTCGCCAATGCCGCCTCACTGGCAGGTCACGTCAAGATCGGCAATCAGGTGATCTTGGGCGGCTTCACCCTGGTCCACCAATTCTGTCAGGTCGGTGACCATGCCTTCACATCCATGGGCAGCGTGATCAATCGTGATGTGCCGCCCTTCGTGACGGTCGCCGGACAATACGCGGAGCCGCATGGCATCAACTCGGAAGGATTGCGTCGGCGCGGCTTTTCCAGTGATCGCATCATGGGTATCAAACGCGCCTACCGCGCGATCTACAAGTCGGGACTGCCATTGGCCGAGGCACGTGAAAAGCTGGCTGAAATGGCCGTCGACCTGCCCGACGTGAAGCAGATGTTGGACTTCATCGACAACAGCCAACGTTCACTGGTGCGTTGATGCGTATCGCGCTCGTCGCGGGCGAAGCCTCCGGCGACCTTCTGGGGGCCGGTCTGGTTGCGTCCTTGCGGCAGCACTATCCCGACGCCGAGTTTGTCGGCATCGGTGGCCCGCAGATGCGCGCGGCGGGCGTCGAGACCTGGTGGGACTGCAGCGAGTTGGCCGTCATGGGCCTGTTTGAAGTACTGCGTCACCTGCCTCGCCTGCTAAGACTGCGTGCGCAGCTCCGAAAGCGATTGCTGCAACAACGGCCGGACGTGTTCATCGGCATTGATGCACCGGATTTCAATCTGGCGTTGGAGCGCAGGCTCAAGCAGGCGGGCATTCGTACGGTTCACTACGTCAGCCCCTCGGTCTGGGCGTGGCGGCAGCAACGTGCCGCACGTCTCGCCGAGTCTGCCGACCGCGTGCTTTGCCTTTTTCCGATGGAGCCGCCGATTTACGCACGCTACGGGGTCGATGCGCGTTTCGTCGGACACCCGCTGGCAGATCACTACCCGCTGATCGCAAACACCGACACAGCGCGTCAGCGCCTGGGCATCACGGCCAGCGCACCAGTATTGGCCCTGCTTCCGGGTAGTCGTCTGGGCGAGATCCGTCGGCTTGGCCCGATCTTCATCGCGACAGCTGCCTGCCTGCAGGCCGAAGAACCGAGTCTGCAGATCTGGGTGCCGATGGCCAATCCGGCCTGTCGTCACTTGTTCGAAGCGCAACTGCAGGAGGCCAACACCTGTGCACGCTTCCAACTGGTCGACCAGCAGTCCGACCTGGTGATGCAGGCTGCGGATCGAATTCTGCTCGCCTCGGGTACCGCCGCATTGGAAGCCCTGCTCTGCAAACGTCCGATGGTGGTCGCGTATCGGATCAGTCGTTTGACCCACTGGCTGGTGCGCCGCCTGAAAATGATGAAGGTAAGTCGGTTCAGTCTGCCCAATGCGCTGGCGGACGAAGATCTGGTGACGGAATGCATGCAGGCCGACTGCACACCGCCGCATCTGTATCTGGCCGTCAGCGAATTGCAGTCCTCGGCGGAACGGCACGCCTATGTGCAGGCTCGATATTTGCAGATCCATCAGCAGCTGCGCCAGGACGCCAGCACGCGCGCCGCCGCCGAGGTTGTCGACCTGCTGCGTGAAACCACGCATGCCAACTGATTCGCCCGCAGTGCACATCGCGGGTGTCGATGAAGCCGGACGCGGCCCCTTGGCTGGCCCATTGGTTGTGGCCGCAGTGATCCTCGACCCCGCGCGCCCGATCAGCGGGATTCGCGATTCCAAGCAACTCAGTGAACGCAAGCGCGAGCAGTTGTTCGACCTCATTACTCGCGATGCCTTGAGCTTTGCCATCGTGTCCGTCGAGCCTGATGAGATTGATCGCTTGAACATTTTTCAAGCGACCATGGCGGGAATGTGTCAGGCCTTGCGCGAACTGACGGTGGCTCCCGACAGCGCGCGCATCGATGGCAATTCTCTGCCCAAGGATCTGCCCTGTCCCGCGGAAGCCTGGGTCGGTGGCGATGCGCGCTGCAGCGCCATCGGCGCGGCATCTATTCTCGCCAAGGTGACACGTGATCAACGCATGATGGCAATGGATCGCGAGTATCCGCAATACGGTTTCGCCAAGCACAAGGGCTATCCCACCGCCGCTCACCTGCAAGCGCTACGGGCGTTCGGCATCTGCCCGCAGCACCGTCTTAGCTATGCCCCGGTCCGCGCGGCGGCCACCCAGGGCAAGCTCTGGTAGGCAGCACCCTACCAAGGCCGCAAGACCTGCCAGTCAACGCCGCATGCGATGATGTCGCCATCACGATGCCGAGCACCACGCCGTTCCGATGTGTCCTTTTCAACCCGCCCGACGTCCGACCAACGTTCGACTGCAGCGCGACAACACGTATCAATCCGCCTTCCTGCTGGCGCTACTGATCACGGCAGCGACGCACGCGATCGCCGCGGAGCCCGAGCTCTGGCGGGAGCCACCCGGCGTCGCCGCGACGCGCGTGGCGAACTCGTCCGCGCTGGATCTGCGCGCCGGAGAGCTGCTCCAGTTGCGCATCGATACACCCACCGATCTACGCACACGCTGTCGACTTGTTGACGCAGGACAGGCAACCATCGCGGAATTGGACTGCGCGCGCATGACCTTGCTCGCATTGCCGTCCGGTCGCTATGAACTGCAGACGCTCAGTCAACGCGACGGCCATGCGGAGACGCTTACGCGTCGCTGGCCACTGCAGATCAACGACCAGACCTTGTGGCTCGGCCATACGCTTTGGCTGCTGGCAATGCTGCTCGGCATCGGCTCGACGGTGCTGTGGATGCGTCGCCGCCTTCGGCGGATTCTGGGCGACACGGGTGCGCTGGACGCTTTGGTAAAGCAGCGGCTGGCGCAACTGGAAAGCACCAATCAGCGCCTGCGGACCTTGTCCGAGACCGACGCACTGACCGGACTGGCAAACCGTCGCCACTTCGACGAGGTCCTGCGCGATGCGCTAGCCCGTGCCTTGCTTGTCGACCGTCCGCTGGCGGTGCTGATGCTCGATGTCGATCACTTCAAAGCCTACAACGACACGCACGGGCATCTCGCTGGTGACGACGTCCTGCGCCAAATTGGTGCCGAACTGCGCGGTTCGATCCGCAATGACACACTCGCGGCGCGCTATGGCGGCGAGGAGTTTGCCCTGATCGCACCGGCGAAGCTGCAGGAAGCGCACGACCTGGGCGAGCGTCTGCGAAAACGTATCGAAGCCCAGGTCGGCGTGACCGCCAGTATCGGTGTTGCCTGTTTCGACGTGCGGCGCGACGCCGATGAAGCCGCATTGATCGCGCGCGCCGACCAAGCGCTCTATCAGGCCAAAAGGGCGGGTAGAAACCGCGTGCAGGTCGACGGCATCGACCGCGTCGATGGCCCCGAAGCCGAGCCCGGCGACCTGGCTTCGCCGGCCAATGACACCTTCGAGGGCGAGGTGTGCCCGGCGCCGCCTCAGCCGGAAGGCTGGCCTGACGATGAACTGACGGCCTCGTTGGTATCCGCCACCGGCAGTTCGACCAAGGAGACGCTGGCATCGTCGGGATCGGACCGGACACTGAAGCCAAGCTGACGGCACATGTCCAGCATCGAGGTGTTCTCGCGCAGCACCTGCCCGCTGATGTGGCGCAATCCGAAGCGGCGCGCCTGCTGGATCAACTGCTGCATCAAGGCCCAACCCAGTCCCTGGCCCTTCAGTTTCGAGCGCAGCAAAATCGCGTATTCACCCGTATCCAGTTCCGGGTCGGCATGAATCTGCGCAATGCCGAGCACTTCGTCATTGCCATCGACGGCCAGCAAAACGATGACCCTCGCATAGTCGATCTGGGTCAGGCGGGCGACAAAGGCCTGGCTGATGTGTTTCACGGGGGAGAAGTAACGCTGCCGCAAATCGTCGGGCGTGACGTCGGCAAAGAAGCGACGCAGTCGATCTTCGTCCTCGGGACGCACCGGACGCACGTGCACATCGTTACGGTGCCGCAGCGGCAGATGGGCTTCGAGTGATTTCGGGTACGGCGCGATGGCGAAGCGGGGATTGGTCCGACGCCGTCCCAGCGAGGCAGGTGCCACCAGAATGCGCGCGTCCAGCGCAATCACGCCGTTCTCATCGGCCAGCAGCGGGTTGATGTCCAGCTCGCGGACTTCGGGCAGATCGGCGCTGAGTTGCGACAGCTTCACAAGGGTGAGTGCCACCGCATCCCGATCCGCCGCAGGCCAGTCGCGGTAGGCATTCAAACGCCGCACCACGCGCGTGCGATCAATCAACTCGTGCGCCAGGGTCATGTGCAAGGGCGGCAGGGTCAAGGCGGTGTCGTTCTCCACTTCCACCGCAATGCCGCCCGCGCCAAACAGAATGACCGGCCCGAAGATCGGATCGTCCGCAATGCCCGCGATCAGCTCACGTGCATAGCGACGTTTGACCATCGGTTGCACCAGCACACCTTCCACACGCGCCTCGGGTAAGGCCTCGGCCACACGCCGCAACATCGCCTCGGTCGCCTCGCGTACGGCTTCCTTGCTGCCAAGCCCAAGCACCACACCGCCAACATCCGATTTGTGCTGGATATCCGGTGAGAGAATCTTCAAGACCACTTGCGCATGCTGCTGCAACATCGGCTCAGCGACGGCCATGGCCTCATCGGGCGTTTTCGCCAATCCCATGGCGGCGACCGGAATGTCGTATGCCGATAGCACCTCGTGGACTTCCTGCGCCGACAACCAGCGTTCACCGCGTGCCAGCGCTGCCTGTATAGCCTTGCGCGCGCGATCCGGCTCAGGGGTGAATTCTTGCGGCAGCTCGGGCGGCGTCACCATCAATTGGCGCTGCGCATCGCGGTACTTGACCAGATGCACGAAGCCGCGCACCGCACCGGTCAGGGTCCGGTAGGACGGCACGCCAGCTCGAGTAAAGAATGCGCGCGCCTCGCTTTCCTGCGCCAGCCAGCAGGACAGGATCGGCTTTTGCAGCCTGCCGTTCTTGCGGCGCTGCTCAATGTGCGCGGCAACCGCCTCGGCAATCTCCAGCGGCTGCACCAGTGCCGTCGGCACATGAATCACAAATACGGCATCGCACTCTGGTGCGTCCAGCAACACATCCAAGGCCGCGATGTAGCGTTCTGGCCCGCCATCGCCAACGATGTCCACAGGATTGCTGTGTGACCAGGTCGTCGGCAATACCTTGTCCAGCGCAGACTTGGTGGACTCACTCAGTTCGGCAGACACACCGCCCAAGTCACTCAGGCGGTCGACCGCCAGAATGCCCACACCGCCGCCATTGGTCAGCAAAGCCAGTCGACGCCCGTCGATGGGTTTCAACATCGACAGCGTGCTGGCGGCGGCAAACAATTCTTCCATGTCGTTCACGCGCAGCACGCCTGCACGGCGCAGCGCCGCATCGAAAACCACATCGCTGCCTGCCAGAGCCCCAGTGTGCGACGCCGCCGCTTTGGCACCCGCAGCGTGACGTCCCGCCTTGACCACTATGACCGGCTTGGAACGCGCTGCCGCACGCGCTGCCGACATGAAGCGCTGCGGATCGGTCACCGATTCCATGTAGATAAGGATCGCGCGCGTGTTGGCGTC
>DEHW01000164.1 GCA_002352135.1 Lysobacterales bacterium UBA2790 | reverse complement strand
TACTCAAAATCGGGGGGACGTCGTGCATACCCTCGGTTTCAATCGATCCCCGACGAGCAGCTGAAGGCAATCGACGAGTGCCCTCCTGAATCAGCATCAGCGGCTCCGTCCACATCGAAGCCGCCCGGCATGCGCTCAGGTGGGTCAACTTTCAATCGGCAGGTGGGTCATTTTCCAACTGGCGCTAACACCAGGGTGTTGTTGAGTTCGTAGGCACCACAGGCTTGTCCCAATTCGCACAGCTCGGCTTTCAGCAGAAGGCACACCAAGCGGTGCGGGCCGGAGTAGGGGACTTCGTCCACGCACCCGGTAACATCAAGGAAGTGCGGTTCGCGGATAGACATTCGCTGGATTGGCGCGGTTGCCGTTCTTGCTGTCGAAAGCGCGTCGATAGCACGTGCTGCTTCATCTCAGCCCACCGAACGAATCCGGGTGCCTGCGAACAACGTCGAAGATGCGTGGAAGTCGGTTTTCGACGTGGTCGTCGAAATCGGTGTTGTCGCCATGCGCGGTGATATTGGCCTTGCGCAGGGTGGCGTGGAATTCCACGACGTCGGGCTTGGGCAAGCGGCTGTAGGCGTCGGAGACGGCAGCCAGGGTGCAGGCTTCTTCTGGCGGGCCGACGCAGGCATCGCTTTCGACGCTCCTGCGCATTTCTTCCGTGCCTTTGTTGCTCACTGCCGTCCAGCCTTCGAACTGGCAGTGAAGCTCGACTTCCAGTACATCGAGCAGTGGCGGGTCGCCACGCGGTGGTGTCGTCCAGTCCGTGTCGAGATCGGGTGCGGTCAATAAAACGGTTGGTGATCGTGCGCGACCTGACAAGGCGGATGGCCGACGCGATCGCGTGCGCGTGAGTGGGTCAGTGGCCAGTGGTGGTTGAGCGCCCAAGTACCAGTTTTTCGAGATGTGCCCGGTCTTTGGCCAATAGCACGCGGCGGCAAAGGCGTTGGCAATCGGCCAGACTCACCTCGCGAATCTGCCTTCTGACCTCCAGCAAATTGCTGGGATGCAGGCTGAAATCGCGCAGACCCAGGCCGAGCAGCAATCGGGTGAAGACGGGATCACCCGCCATCTCGCCGCAAACCGAGACAGGAATGCCACGCCGCAAGCCGAAGCTGAGGATGTCTCGCAGCACGCGCAGCACCGCGGGGTGCAATGGGCTGTTGGATTTGGCGAGCGCCTCATTGCCGCGATCCATGGCAAGCAGGTACTGCACAAGGTCGTTCGTGCCCACCGACAGAAAATCGCAGTCGTGGGCGAGTTGCGGCAGGGCGAGGGCCGCAGCGGGGACTTCGACCATGATGCCAAGGTTGACCTGTTTGGCGACGGCGTGGTTTTCGTCGTGCAGTTCTTCCCGGCAGCTCACGATCAAGCGTCGTACGGCGTAAATCTCCTCGCGACAGGTCACCATCGGGATAAGGATGTTCATCTTGCCGTAGGCCGAGGCGCGCAGCAGTGCGCGCATCTGGGTGCGGAACAGATGTGGCTGTGAAAGCGACAAGCGGACGCCACGAACGCCCAGGGCCGGATTCGGTTCGCCTTGCAGGCAAATGCCTGCACTGTCTGCCTTGTCCGCACCGAGATCGAGCGTGCGCAGTGTGACGGGTCGGCCACGCATGCCCATCACGAGATCGCGGTAGGCGAGGAACTGCTGCTCTTCATCGGGGGATTCCCGACCTTGCAGGAACAGAAACTCCGTTCGGTACAGGCCAACTCCTGAAGCGCCCAATTCGTAGGCCTGTGCGACGTCGTCGCGCGACTCGGCATTGGCAAAGAGTCGGACCGTTGTGCCATCCAAGGTGATGGTTTCGGCGTCGCGCAGTCGCTGCAAGGCCTTTCTGTCGCGCGCTGTTTCGCGTTGCAGGTGCTTGAATCGGCGCAGATCATCGGCGTCCGGCTCAATGATGATTTCGCCGCTCGCGCCGTCGACGAGAAGTGCATCGCCGTCAGCGATTTTCGCGAATGCCTCGTGCGCGCCGACGACCAGCGGCAGGTGCAGACTGCGGGCAAGAATGGCGCTGTGCGACAGCGCACTGCCTTGCGTGGTGATCACCGCCACCACGCCGCGTTCGGTCAGTTGCGCCAGTTCGGAAGGCGCGACGGTGTCGGCGACCAGCACGTCGCCAGCCAGACCGATGACGTCACTGCCCGGATTGCGATGCAAGGCGGCGTGCACACGGCCGATGACGTGATCGAGATCCTCACGGCGACTGCGCATGTACGGGTCGTCGATGCCGTCAAACACCGAAGCCAGACGGTCGCGCTGCAGGCGCAGGGCATAGTCGGCGCTGTAGTTGGCCTTGCGGATCAGGTCGTCAAGCCCGTGCAGAAGCTCGGGGTCGTCGAGGATCAGGCCGTGCAGGTCGAGGAACTCACCGAGCTCATGTGCCAACGCGCCTTGCAGTCGCTGGCGCATTTCCATCAGCTCGGATCGGGCGACATCGAAGGCCAGATGCAGTCGTTCAACTTCCCCATCGACTGCTTGCGCGGAAATCTGCTCTGGCGCGGCGTCGAATACCTGGCTTTGTCTGACGCGCGCACGTCCCAGCGCAAGCCCTCGGGATGCTCCCTGTGCTTGCACGGCGCGTCGCATCAGCTGCCCTCGTCGAAATAGCGTTCGAACAGGGCGACGGCAGCCTCCATGGCAGCGACTTCATCCTCACCGTCGATCCGCAATGTCAGCGTGCTGCCCTGCGCAGCGGCCAGCAGCATGACGCCCATGATGCTCTTGGCGTTCACTTCGCGACCGCGCCCAAGGAGGAAGGCGTTGGCGCGAAATGTCGACAACAACTGCACCAGCTTGGAGGACGCACGCGCGTGCAGCCCCAGCTTGTTGATGACGGTGACTTCGCGCTCAAGCACGGCCAATCACCACGCCACCGCGTGCGCCGAGCACCGCCGTATTGACCAACTCGTCGAGTGACTGTTCGGCATAGTTCATCACCCGCATGAACATCGACAAATTCAAACCAGAAACCCGTCTCGTGTGCACGCGTCCACGATCAAATCGCTCGGCGAGGTTGCTCGGCGACGCACCGTACAGGTCAGTGAGTATCAACACGCCGCTGCCTCTGTCCAGACGGCGCAGCAGCTGGTCGACTTGGCGGCTCAGTTGATCAAGGTCGGCATCGAACGCCACTTCGAGAATCTCGTGTTGCAGCGGTAAGGGTCCGAGCATACGCGTTGCCACGCTCTGGATTGCGCTGGCGATTCCGACATGACTGATCAGCAATACGCCAACGGTCGCGTGTGCCTCGTTCATCCTTCCAACTCCCGATGGAACGTCATTGCCTGCTCCCGGCCATTGCGTCGACAGTGCGCGGCCAGTCGCTCTGCGCAGAACACCGAGCGATGCCGTCCACCTGTGCAGCCGAACGCGACCGTCACATAGCTACGGCTGTCATTTTCGAAGCGCGGCAACCACGTATCGAGGAACTGGATGACCTGATCGATGTAATCCCGCACCAGCGGNNGCATCGGCCGGCACGCCATGCTTGTAGGCGAAGGATTCGAAGAGGATCGACAGCCCCGAATGCGCGTCGATGGCCAGCTCAGTCGTTACCCAGCGTCGAAGTTGGTGGACATTGAATTCGCTGCTGTCGATCACCCGATCAGCAATGGCGATCAATGGCTTGAGCCGTTGGCGCTCGCTGGCGATGGCTTCGGCCAAGGGCAGACCATCCTTGCTGAGCGGATGGCGGCGTCTGGTTTCGTTGAAGCGTTTGATGAGGACATCGTCGCGGGTGTCGAGAAACACCAATTCGCATGCCACGCCGCGTTCTGCAATGGCCGACAGCGCATGGGGCAGATCTTGCAGGTCCTGGGCGTGGTTGCGGATATCAATGCCGACCGCCAGACGCGGCGGATGATCACGGTCGTTGCCGATCACACTGTCGACAAACTGCGGCAGCAGGGCGGCGGGCAAGTTGTCAGCGCAGTAGTAGTCCAAATCTTCCAAGGTGCGCAGGGCAACACTTTTGCCCGAACCCGATAGGCCGCTGACGACGACCAGACGCGAGTCGATTTCGGGCGGTGCGCTGGGCTTCGTTGGGTTGTCGTGGTCTAGCATGTCTTCAGCCTGCGCATTTGATGGGCTTGGCGGTCAATGAAGGTTTGCGCCGCATCGACGCCTTTTGATTTCAGGATGTGCGAGCGCACGGCCGCTTCCACCAGCACCGCCAGGTTGCGCCCCGGTGCGACCGGCAGGGTAATTTGCGGGATGTCGATGTCGAGAATACGACGCTGCCCGATGTCCCCGTACAAGCGGTCCATGGGTTTGTTGTCGACTTGGGGATCGTGGCGTTCCAGATGCACGATCAGCCGCAGGTATTTGTTGCGCTTGACCGACGTGTCGCCAAACATTTCGCGAATATCGAGGATGCCGAGGCCACGAACCTCCAGCATGTCCTGCAGCAATTCGGGGCAGGTGCCATCGAGCACATCCGGTGCGATCTGGGTGAATTCGGTTGCATCGTCGGCAACCAACCGATGACCGCGTGTGATGAGTTCCAGAGCGAGCTCGCTCTTTCCTGATCCTGAGGCGCCGGTGATCAGAACCCCGATGGAGTAGACCTCCATGAAGACGCCGTGCAGTGTTTCGCGCCGTGCCGCCGCGCGCGCGAGGTGATACTGCAGATAGGTCAACAGCTCATGCCCGGTGCTTCGCGATACCCACAGTGGGCAGTCCTGCTGGTTCGCGGCATCGCGCAGATCGGTCGGAACAGGCTGGTCGCGGCTGACAATCAAGGCAAGAGGCTGCGCCATCATCACCTTGCCAAGCGTTTCCCAGCGATGCTGCGGCGCCAGAGCGTCCAGATGGGCAAGCTCTTCGGCACCGATGATTTGAACCTTGTTCGGGTGAATGGTGTTCAGGTAGCCAACCAGAGCTGGCCTCTGATGAATGTCTTCCGAGGTGTCCAGTTCGCGCCGCTCGCCGCNNTTGCCATTCCGCCAGCAGCGCATACAGGCTGGCGTTGTCTGGCGCGGCACGCAGCCGCTGGCAGAAATCGGCATCGCCAAACATCTCGGCCAATTGCGACAACAGAATCAGATGCTGATGACTGAAGTGCTCGGGCACCGCCAAGGCAAACACGAGATCAACCGGGGCACCGTCGATGGCACTGAAATCGACGGCTTCCGACAGGCGCAGGAAGGCACCGACGGCAGAGACCAATCCGGGTGTGCGTCCGTGTGGGATGGCGACACCACGGCCGAGGCCCGTTGATCCCAGTTTTTCGCGCGCGAACAGGCTTTCGAAGATTGCCTGTTGCACGACTTCGCCTTGCCCTTCTGCGAGATCGGTGGCCAGGCGCTCCAGCAGGCGTTTCTTGCTGCTGACGTTGACGCCCACCGCGGTGCGGTGGGGCGTCAGAAGATCGATCAATAACATGGAAAATTGCGCTCGGGCCGGGTATCAGCCAATGGTGTCGCCGTGGGAGAGCGCCTCACCACGATGGTGATCGGTGATTTTCTCTTTGTGCTTGAGGATCTGGCGATCCAGTTTGTCGGCCAGCAGATCAATGGCGGCGTACATGCTTTCGGCCACGGATTCGGCATGAAAACTACGCCCGGAGACGTTGATGGTCGCTTCCGCCTTGTGTTCGATTTTCTCGACGGAAAGGATGACGTGTACCGTCAGCAGGTGATCGAAGTGGCGCGCGGGGCGCTCGAGCTTGGACTCCACGTATTGGCGCAACGCCGCCGTGACTTCGACCTGATGTCCACTGATGTCAAACCGCATGACAGACCTCCGTATCTGGAGCGCTGAAAACAAGCATCACGGGCGCGCGCTCCGCCACCGATGATGCGGGTGCGGCCAATAGGCGCACCCGGATGCAGTCCACCTGCAATCGCCGGGCCGTCTTTGGCTTGAGGACGATATGGGGGCGGTGCGGGGTCATGCAATCAACTGACGCGTTGACGTTCGTTGGAAGACGGCACATTCATCGCTTCGCGGTATTTTGCCACGGTTCGACGCGCCAACGTGATGCCCTGAGCCTTGAGTTCGGCCGTCAATTTGGCATCGGAGAGCGGTTTGCGCGGGTCTTCGGCGTCAATCATGCGTTTGATCATGGCTTGTATCGCGGTACTTGAAGCACCACCGCCATCGACGGTAGCCACACCTGACGAAAAAAAGAACTTGAATTCGAAGGTTCCACGCGGCGTATGCAGGTACTTCCGGGTCGTGACGCGCGAAATCGTGGACTCGTGCAGTTCCAGCTCTTCGGCGATTTCGCGCAGGACCAAGGGACGCATCGCCTCTGGGCCGTGATCGAGGAAGCCGACCTGATGACGCACGATGCACTGCGCGACGCGCAGAACCGTGTCGGCGCGCGTTTCCAAGCTCTTGATCAGCCAGCGCGCTTCCTGCAGTTGCCCGCGCAGGTAGCTGGAGTCACTTCGACTGGCATGGCCAATCAAGGATTCATAGTGGCGGTTGATACCGAGTCTGGGCAAACAAGCAGAGGCCAGTTGGACGCGCCAACCACCCTGATAGCGGACGGCGAAGGCGTCCGGTGTGACGTACTCGACGGGCGCGGTGCTGATCTGGGAGCCTGGGCGCGGATCGAGTGATCGCAGCAGGGCAACCGCGGCATTCATGTCGGATTTCGACACGCCAAGCTGCTGCGCCAGTTTGTCGTTGCCAAGTTTCGCCAAGGCTTCCAGATGATGCTTCGCAAGGTCCATTGCCAGTGCGCGGGGCGGTAAGGTGACGTCGTGCTCCGTCAGTTGAACCCACAGGCATTCCGACAGCGAGCGCGCGGCAACGCCGAGCGGGTCGAAACGCTGAATTCGATGCAGAACCGTTTCGATTTCATCCAGATCCGCGTTGATCTCGGGTGCCAGCCCTTCGCGAATCGCCTCAAGGGGTTCTGACAGGTAGCCGTCTTCGCCGATCGCGTCGATCAAGGCCAAGGCAATGGCATGGTCCTGCGCCGACATCGGCGTCAGGTTCAACTGCCATAGCAGGTGGTCCAACAGGGTCTCCGACGCGGCATCTTGCTGATGTTCCGGACGGTCGTCGTTGTCGGAACCTCCGCTGTTGCTGTTGCCTGTGGAAGGCTCGAAATCCCACTCCGGTTCGTAATCCAGCGGGCTATCCAGCAGGACTTCGCTTTCTGCTGTCGGACTGCTGATCTCGTTCTGCGTTTCGAAACTGTCCGTCACCGAAACATCGACGCCAGCAAATTCACTTTCTGCATGATGGATGGCTTCGCCGATATCACGCTCATCGAGCAGTTCGCTCGCGCTTTCCGGGCCTGGCTCACTTTCATCCAGCTCCAGTAGCGGGTTGCTTTCCAGCACCGAGCGCACTTCCGTCTCAAGTTCGAGACTCGACATTTGCAACAGGCGGATGGCCTGACGCAATTGCGGGGTCAGCGTGAGCTGCTGCCCCAGGCGAAGTTGCAGACTTGGTTTCAGCATCACATCCGGAAACTGTCGCCCAAATAGACCCGGCGAACATCGGGATTGGCCAGAACGGCTTCTGGTGTCCCCTCTGCAAGAACGCCGCCATCGTTGAGAATGTAGGCGCGATCACAGATACCCAGCGTCTCGCGGACGTTGTGATCGGTGATCAGAACGCCAATACCGCGTGCCTTCAGATGGCGGACGATCTTCTGGATTTCGCCAACCGAGATTGGATCGACACCGGCAAAAGGCTCGTCCAACAGCATGAAACGCGGTTTTGCCGCGAGTGCTCGGGCAATTTCGACGCGGCGTCGCTCGCCTCCCGACAGGCTGGCGCCGGGTTGCTCGCTGATATGAGCGATCTGCAACTCGTCCAGCAGTGCGTCCAGCTCACGCTGGCGTTGTTCCATTTTCAGGTCGGCGCGCAGTTCGAGGATCGCGAGAATGTTGTCCGCGACGCTCAAACGTCGGAACACCGACGCTTCCTGCGGCAGATAGCCCACGCCAAGCCGTGCACGGCTGTGCATGGGCATGCCAGTAATGTCTTGCGCGTCGAGGGTGATTTTTCCACCGTCGGTCGCGACCAGTCCGACGATCATGTAGAAACAGGTTGTTTTCCCTGCGCCGTTGGGGCCGAGCAGGCCGACGACTTCACCGGGACTCAGTCGCAACGAGAAGTCGCGCACCACCTCGCGCTTCTGATAGCGCTTGCGCAGCGCCTGGGCGATCAGCATTACTGCGCTCCAGACTCGGTCTTCGTCGCTTTGGGATTCATCCGCATGGACACCCGTCCACCTTCTCCACCAGCCAGAATGCGCCCGGTGCCAAGGTGGTAGGTGACGCGTTCACCAGTCAGATTTCCCTGCGGTTGCACGATGACCACGCCGCCGAGCAATTCGATGGTCTCGGAGTCGGGCTGGTAAATGATCTGATGCGCGCTGGCTTTGACAGGCTGGCCTTTGTCATCCACCTGCTCAAGCGTCGCGGGTGNNTCAATCGTGTTGGCGTTGACATCCACCGGCTCTTGCCGGTCCGCGCTGGCCGCGCGAGCGCCGCAGGGAAGGGCGAAGACCGAGAGTGCGACGGTCGCGTAGAGGCCGAGGTGCCGCACTTCACGGAAGAGCGCTGTCGGGAGCAGTGGTTTCAGGAACATAGCGGGCACGGACCTCGGAAAGTAGCTGGAAGCGACGCGTATTCAGATCTGCGCGCAAACCGACGCCTCGCAGTATAGAAGCGGCATCGCGGACGGTCACGGCATCATCGCTTCGCAGCGTACTGGATTGTGGAAAAACATCCAGACGGGCCGTCTCGATACTGGCTTGTCGTTTGCCAGTCGACACATTGTCGACCACAACCTCGGACAGCAATCGCAGCTCGTCCCCATCTGCGCTGATCCACGCATGCTTTGAACGTGCCTGCCAGCGCTCACCTTGCGCGTCCGGGAAAGTGAAATGGGGCGAGAGCACGGTCAACGTGGCTGCGGTGGGATGGCGTGAGAGCTGCGGACCGCTTGCCGAGAACGCTTCGTGACCTTGCTTGTCCAAGGACACCATCTCGAAGCCAAGCAGTTGGTAATCGGAGCGGGGTGGACCCAACAATGCGCTCTCTGAAGGTTTGTCTTGCAGGACCCAGAGCCACCAGGAGCTGCCCGCGGCCAACAAACCAAGCAGCAGCAGCGCAAGAACACGNNGCGCCGTGACCACCGCTCAATGCGGTTCGTAGGTGGACACGGTCTGCCACCCAGGCGTGTGCGTTGGCGGGCGCGATACTCAGGCCGGCAATCTGCATCGCGCTGAGATCGGGCAGGTCATCGCCCATGAATGCGGCTTGCCGCAGCGGGATCGCCAGTTGGTCACAGAGACTGCGCAGCGCGAGGCCCTTGTCATGGCAACCCTGGACGACATGTGGAATGCCCAAGTCGTTTGCGCGGCGTGCCACCAAGGGGCTGTTGCGGGCGGTAATGAGGGCGACCGCGATACCCACGCGCTCAAGCAGCTTCAAGCCTTGTCCATCAAGGACATGAAAGGCCTTCAATTCGGTGCCGTCGTCGGCGAACAACAAGCGGCCATCAGTCAATGTGCCGTCGACATCCAATGCCAACAGGCGTATCTCTCGCCCGAGAGCGAGGACTGCTTCTGGCAGTTGTCTTTGACAGATTGCCGTCGTGCTCATCGAGTCAGACGACCCGTGCGCGCAGAAGATCATGAATGTTCAGGGCGCCGACGACCCGACGCTCGCCATCAACCACGACCAAGGCATTGATTTGATGGGACTCCATCAATTGCGCCGCCTCGACGGCCAACTGGTCGGAGCGAATGGTCTTGGGGTGTGCGTTCATGACCTGGGCGACCGGTGTGGTCCTCAGATCGCACGCGCCATCGTCCAAGGTGCGCCGCAGATCACCGTCGGTAAAGATGCCGCAGAGTTGATGTTCCTCATCCACAACCGCAGTCATGCCGAGACGCTTGCGACTCATTTCCACCAGGGCTTCGCTGAGGCTCGCCTGCAGATGAACTGTCGGAACTTGCGCACCTTGATGCATGACATCACTGATGTGCAGCAGCAAGCGCCGCCCCAATGCACCGGCGGGATGGGAGCGAGCAAAATCGTCGGCGGTGAAGCCCCGCGCGTCGAGCAGCGCTACGGCTAGGGCATCGCCCATGACCAAGGCGGCCGTCGTGCTGGACGTGGGCGCCAAGCCAAGCGAGCAGGCTTCCGCTGGCACCGAGACATCAAGGTGAACATCGGCAACCGTGGCCAAGGTCGAGTTGGGTCGACCGGTCATGGCAATCAAGGCATTCCCTTGTCGTTTCAACACCGGCAGGATGGTCAGTAATTCGTCGGTCTCGCCGGAGTTGGAGACCGCCAGTACCACGTCCGCGTCGGTAATCATGCCGAGATCGCCATGACTGGCCTCACCAGGATGAACGTAGAACGACGGCGTCCCGGTCGAGGCGAGGGTGGCGGCAATCTTTCTGGCGATGTGGCCTGATTTGCCCATGCCACAAGCCACGACGCGTCCGCGACAGGCAAACATCAGCCGACACGCCGCAACAAAACTGGCGTCGATGTGGCCATGCAAGGCATGGATGGCGTTCTGTTCGATGTCGATGACGGTTCGCCCGCTCTGGATCAGCGCGTCGGCGGAAAGACCGACCGCATCACGTTGGCTGGAGAGGACTTGGACTTGCGCATTCATGGGCGAGGGCCGCGTGAGCTGAATCGATCAGGTGGCCGCAGGTGTCGGCTGCGGGGCTATTCGCTATCATCGGCGCCCATTCTAACGCAGCCGCACGCGCTGGCCTTGAGCGCCGGTGAACGTCGCGGCAATCCAGTGAGCCCATGACTCCAGACACGATCAAGCAACTGATTCTCCAAGGCCTGCCCGACGCCCAAGTCGAGGTCCACGGCGACGATGGCGTGCATTTCGAAGCGCGCGTGATCTCATCCCAGTTCGTGGGCAAGCTGCCTTTGGCTCGTCACCGCATGGTTTACGCCACCTTGGGCAGTTTGATGGGCGGCGAGATTCACGCCTTGTCGCTGCGCACCCAAACGCCCGACGAAGCCGGAGCCCTCTGATGGCACGTATTGCGGTGGTGGGAGGTCATCGACTGGATGGCGAAGTGCGGATTTCTGGCGCGAAGAACGCCGTGTTGCCGATCCTGTGCGCCAGCTTGTTGGCCGATGGTGAAGTGGATATCGGCAATGTGCCGCACCTGCAGGACGTAACGACCACGTTGGAGCTGCTGGGGCAGATGGGCGCGCAGGTCGCAATGGGTGACCAGATGCGCGTGGATATCGATGCGCGCACTGTTGATCGCTTCGTCGCTCCGTATGAACTGGTCAAGACCATGCGTGCGTCGATTCTGGTTCTCGGTCCCTTGGTGGCCCGTTTCGGGCAGGCCGAAGTGAGTCTTCCCGGAGGTTGTGCGATTGGGTCGCGCCCGGTCGATCAACACATTCGCGGGTTGGAAGCGATGGGAGCCCAGATCACCGTCGAAGGCGGATTCATCCGCGCCAAGGCCGGGCGGTTGCGCGGCGCACGCATCGTGATGGACATGGTGACGGTGACCGGCACCGAGAACATCCTGATGGCCGCGACGCTGGCACAGGGAACGACCATCATCGAGAACGCCGCGCAGGAACCCGAAGTCGTTGATCTGGCTGCCTGCCTGACCGCAATGGGCGCCCGAATCAGTGGTGCGGGGACGAGCACCATCACGGTTGAAGGTGTCGAACGTTTGCATGGCTGTCGTTACGACGTGCAGGCAGACCGTATCGAGACGGGAACCTTTCTGGTCGCCGGAGCGATTACCCGAGGCCGTGTTCTCGCCAAGCGAGCGCGGGCTGACTTGTTGGATGCGGTGCTGGTCAAGCTGGAAAAGGCCGGTGCGCACATCAATACCGGGCCGGACTGGATTGAACTCGACATGCAGGGCCGGCGTCCGCGCGCCGTCGATCTGACGACGGCACCCTATCCCGCGTTCCCGACCGATATGCAGGCGCAGTTTGTCGCCTTGAATGCGGTTGCCGAGGGCGTTGGCATCGTGACCGAGACCATCTTCGAGAATCGCTTCATGCACATCGAAGAACTGCGGCGCTTGGGCGCGGATATCCGGGTTGAGGGCAATTCGGCGATTGTGCGTGGTGTGGACAGGCTCACGGCAGCCCCGATCATGGCGACGGATTTGCGCGCTTCCGCAAGCCTTGTCCTCGCGGGCTTGGTTGCCGAGGGCGAGACCGTGATTGATCGCATCTACCACATTGATCGTGGCTACGAGTGCATTGAGGAGAAGCTGGGCGGACTTGGCGCGAGTATCCGTCGCTTGGGCGGTTGACGCATCGTTGCGAACTCGCCAAATAACAAGGCCGCCCATTGAGGCGGCCTTGTTATTTTCAGTACTGGACTCGCCGCGATGACTTGCGGCGAGTCCAGGTCTGCGCGACTTAGTCTTCGAAACCGTCCTGGAACAGCAGGAAGCTGATCACGTCATCACAGGCGTCGCCGATACCGTCAAGATCGGCGTCAACCTGATCCGGGTTCGCAAACACTGGGCAGTTGTCCGCAATGGTGCAGATGCCGTCTTCGTCGCCGTCGCGGGCCAAGTCACCCGAGCAATCGGCATCGAAGCGCGCAACCATGCCGTCGTGATCCGATGCCGCCACGGCACTGGCGATTGCCGGAGCGACGACACCGCAGGAGGTCGCGTTGAAGTTCGGATAATTGCAGACCCGAATCCGTTCGCCCGACACATCGGTGTTGCCGCGGCCGTAAGCCACGCCAGCAAAGAAGGGCTGGGCGGCGACATTCATCAGGACATGATCCAGAACCTGGTTGGTGGCGACATCGCGACCTGTCGATCCTTGAATAGCACCGAAGTTCTCGGTGAAGCGATACGAGTATTGTTCGACTGTCGGCAGGGTGGAAACCGCGTTCTGCAACGTGGGTGTGACGATATTGCCCGTTCCAAGTTTGCAGTCGGTGACCCCATTCGCTGGCGCACAGGTGTTGGCGTCATCGTTGTAGGTACCGGCGATCAACCCGACCACATCGGCATAGCCGTCGGTGAACTGATACGCGTTGTGGTCGCCGACCACGATCAACGGAATCTGCGCGGTCAGTTCATCGGTCTGAATCGCCTGCACCAAGGTGGCAATCGATTTGGCTTGCAGGAAGCGCTTGGCGCGATTGCGTTCGCCGTCCGCGTTGCTGGTGTCCACACCGCTACGTGATTTGGTGTGGTTGTTGATGACCATGAAGGGCAGGGCCTGATTGGCAACGCCAGTGAACTCCCCGCTCAACAGCAGTGGTGGGTGGTCATGCAGCTCGGT
>DEHW01000060.1:10580-18261 GCA_002352135.1 Lysobacterales bacterium UBA2790 | reverse complement strand
AATTCAATGCGTGTGTCAAGGGGTGGATTCCTCCGCTAGGTTGATTCGCGCGAAACCACGCTTACCCAGCTGCAACAGGTACGTAGTGCCCGGCGGGAGGAGGTGGCTTGGATCTTCAACAACGACGCCATCCACGCGAACCGCGCGCTCCTTGGCTTTTCGGCTGGCCTCAGCACCACTCGCCGCGAGCGCCGTCTCGCGGAGCGCAGCAGCCAGACGCAATCCTTCTTGGGGCACGCGGATGTGAAACTCCCGGATATCCTCCGGCAGCGCGCCGTCGCGCTTCGCGTGCCATGCGCCCAATACGGCATCTGCCGCACCCGCGCCATGGAATCTCGCCGTCAGTTCGTAGGCAAGCTCAAGCTTGAAGTCCCTCGGGTTCGCCTCGCCGGCCTCAACGGCTCGGCGCATGTCGGCCAGTTCGGCCAACGACTTCTTGAAACTCAGCAGCTCGAACCATCGCCACATGAGGTCATCAGATACGGACATGGTCTTGCCAAAGATGTCCTTGGCCGGTTCGTTGATGCCGATGTAGTTGCCAAGCGACTTCGACATCTTGTTGGCGCCATCGAGGCCTTCGAGCAACGGAAGCGTGATCACAACCTGCGGGGGAAGGCCCGCTGCCTCCTGCAAGCCTCTTCCCATTAGCAAGTTGAACTTCTGATCCGTTCCACCCAGCTCTACGTCACACTTCAGCGCGACGGAGTCGTAACCCTGAACCAGCGGGTACAGGAACTCGTGAATCGCGATGGATTGCTGCGCCGCGTAGCGCTTGGCGAAGTCATCACGCTCCAACATCCGCGCCACTGTGTGTTGGCCCGCCAGTTTGATCATGTCCGCGGCGGTCATGGTTCCGAACCACTCCGAGTTGAATCGAAGCTCGGTCTTGGTTCGGTCCAATACTTTATATACTTGCTCCGCATACGTTTCAGCGTTGGCCAGCACGTCTTCACGCGTAAGCGGCTTGCGCGTTGCGTTCTTTCCGGTGGGATCGCCGATCATGCCGGTGAAGTCGCCGATCAGAAAAATCACCTGATGACCCAAGTCCTGAAACTGGCGCATCTTGTTGAGCAACACCGTATGACCCAGATGCAGGTCCGGCGCGGTTGGGTCGAAGCCCGCCTTGATGCGTAGCGGCTTCCCACCAGCAAGGCGCTTCTCCAGTTCATCGCGCTTCAAAATCTCTTCCGTTCCCCGAGCAATCAGGGCCATTGCTTCAGCGGTTGTACTCACGTGCACTCTCGATCAACGCAAGGTAAAGCGCGGAAGGATAAGCCCTCCGTCTGGATCGTCGTAAGCATCAGGTTTCCCATCCTCGACAGACCCGCCGTGCAGGCGGATCGATGTTTGTGGCGCGTTAACAACACGTTAAATTTGACCCACTCCGGAAATCTGAACAACAACAAGGGTTTGACCGCTGTTTTTCATCGGTTTATGGTGTCGCACGATCGCAACAATGTGTAGGACGGGTGATGACTGCAGATCTGATTGAGCGCGAGCAAGACAACCGTCCGACCACCCGCGCCTGCGCCTCCGCCGCACCGTCCGCTTCGATCCCAGCCAGTATTCGTTTGACACCACTGCATCGCTGGCAACGCGAACACTGGATCCTCGCCAGCGTCTTCGCCGCGGTCACCGTACTTGCATCGCTATGCACTCCACGCTTCGCCGACGCGCATTTGGGTAACGGCACCGAGGTCATGCAGCACTTGGTCCTCGACTTGCCAGCGCAGCCCTCCGCAACCCTCAGTCCCGGATTTTTCGACACGCCCGAGTGGACGACGGTTCGAATCGAATCCGGACAAACGCTCGGGCAGATTTTCGATTCGCAGGGCATCTCCGCGCGGCTTCTTCACCAACTGTTGGACCTGCCCGGCGCACGCGAGCCGTTGACGCGTGTTCGGCCCGGTGCCGAGTTCGGGTTCGCGCGTAACGCCGCAGGCGAGTTCGTCGCATTCCGCTTCGAGCGCGATGAGACGGCCTTGGTACAGATCGACATTGATGGCGAGAGCCTGCGCCAGCGCGTCGAGCCGCGCGACCTGCAACGCCGCGTCGTGATGACCTCCGGTGTGATTCGCTCTTCCCTGTCGCAAGCGGCCAGTGACGCTGGCATGAGCGCTGCGGGCGTGCTCGAAATGGCAAAGGTGTTTGGCTACGACATCGACTTCGCTCAAGACTTGCGCGAAGGGGACCGCTTCAGCGTCGTCTATGAAGACATTTATCGCGATGGCGAGCGTCTGCGCAGTGGCGAGATCGTCGCCGCCACGTTCGTCAATCAGGGGCGCACCTACGATGTCTTCCGCTATCGCTTCGCTGACGGTCGTACCGAGTATTTCGACGGCGAAGGCCGACCGATGAAGAAGTCGTTCCTGCGCATGCCGATCGAATATGCGCGGATCAGCTCCCGATTCAGTAGCGCCCGCCGCCACCCCGTCCTTGGAAGAGTTCGCGCGCATCGCGGCGTGGATTACGCCGCAGGCACCGGCACGCCGATCATGGCCGCCGGCGATGGCAAGGTGACGTATGCGGGTTGGCAAAACGGCTACGGGCGCGTCGTCATCGTGGATCACGGTCAGGGTTACACAACGCTTTACGGGCACATGTCGCGCTTTGGAAAATACAAGACCGGTGCACGCGTCCGTCAGGGTGACACCATCGGCTACGTTGGCATGACGGGTCTGGCCAGCGGTCCACATCTGCATTACGAATTCCGCGTGGCTGGCGTGCATCGCGATCCATTGACCGTGACGTTGCCGAAGCCACAGCCGCTCCCGGCCAGCGAACTGGCGCGTTTCCAGAACCAGACTCAGCCCATGCTGGCGAGACTGCAGACACTCGACGCCACGCAACGCGGCTTGGCTGTCCGCTGAGGATGACGATGCTTCATCAACTGCCTGCCGACGACGGCGGGCTGTTCGTGGGTGCCATTTCCGGGACCAGTGCGGACGGCGTGGATGTCGCTGTCGTGCGCTTTTCGGCGCGCGAGTGCCAGCTGGTTGGGACTGTTACCGGCGCTTATCCAGCGGTACTGCGCGAGCATGTGTTGCGACTATCGCAAGCCGACCCGCGGATCACCTTGGATGAGCTGGGCGAGTTGGACGGGCGAATCGCGGATGCCTTCGCCGATACCATCAACGCGCTGCTGGGCGAGCTGGGTCTGGGACCCAGTGACGTCCGGGCAATCGGCTCGCACGGACAAACCTTGCGCCACAGCCCCAATGCGGTGCAACCGTTCACCTTGCAGCTTGGCGATCCCAGCCGGATCGCCGAACGTTGCGCCATCACGGTCGTCGCGGACTTCCGCCGTCGCGACGTGGCCGCCGGTGGCCAGGGCGCACCCTTGGTGCCAGCCTTTCACGCCGGGGTGTTCGGTTCTGATCGCGAATCGCGTGCGGTGCTCAACATCGGTGGCATCGCCAACCTCAGCTTGCTGCCGAAGGGCGGTGCCGTCAGTGGATTTGATACCGGTCCGGGAAATGGCCTGCTGGACGCCTGGATTCTCCGCTGTACCGGCTCGGCCTTCGATGCCGATGGCGCGTTTGCTGCCTCCGGTCGCGTCGATCAGACGCTATTGCAAACAATGCTGCGCGACCCGTTTTTTGCCCTGCCACCGCCCAAAAGTTCCGGTCGAGACCATTTCCATCTGGACTGGCTGCAAGGCCATCTGGCGGACCGGCGGATCCTCGCTGAAGACGTGCAGGCAACGCTTGCCGCGTTGACGGTGGAAAGCGTAGCCGACACGTTGCGGAGCAGCATGCCGGAAGCGCAGCGCCTGCTGGTTTGCGGCGGTGGCGTACACAATCGTCATCTGATGGATGGACTCAGCGCGGCCTTGCCTGGCATACAGGTTGAAAGCACCGCAGTGCATGGCGTCGATCCCGATGCGATCGAAGCGATGGCATTCGCTTGGCTGGCAAGAGAAACCTTGGCGGGTCGTCCGGGAAATCTTTGCGCGGTGACGGGTGCTCGCGGGCCACGTGTGCTGGGTGGCATCTTTCCCGCCTGAGCACCGAGCGATCAGGCTCGTCTCAGGCAAACCAACCCGGCGGATACTCCGGCTTCTGCTCCCGCGAGAGCAATTTGCGCAGCCCCTCGTGCGGCGTGAGGTCGCCGTGTAGAACCTGTTGCACCAGATCACTGATGGGCAGATCGAGGCCGTGGCGTCTGGCGAGACGCATAACTTCATCCGCGGTCTGGATCGACTCGACGACCTGCCCGATGGCGGCCACCGCGTCCTGAATGGATTGCCCGCGTCCCAGCGCGAGCCCCAGCCGCCGGTTGCGTGACAGATCACCGGTGCAAGTCAGTACCAGATCGCCAAGACCGGCTAGACCCATCAGGGTTTCCACACGCCCGCCGAGCGCGTCGTTCAGTCGCATCATCTCGTTGAGACCACGCGTGATCAGCCCCGCGCGCGCGTTCAAACCCAGCTGCATGCCGTCGGCAATGCCCGTCGCCACTGCCAGGACGTTTTTCATCGCCCCGCCGAGTTCGGCACCCAACATGTCGTTGCCGGTATAGGCGCGGAAGGTCGGTCCGTGCAGGATCTCCGCAACCAGCAAGGCAAAGGCACCGTCGGGGGAATGCACGGTCACGGCCGTGGGCAAACCCTGCGCTACCTCTTTGGCGAACGAAGGCCCGGTCACGATGGCCTGTGCGCAGTCGCGCCCCAGCACTTCGGTCGCCACCTCGTGCAGAAAACGCCCCGAGCCCAGCTCGAAGCCCTTGGTTGCCCAGGACACGCCGACGCCAGCGGCCCGGTGCGGTGCCAACTCCTTCAACACCGCAGGGAAGGCATGACTGGGAACCACGACCAGAATGTGGTCGGCATGGCCTGCGACCTCGGGCAGATCGGAACCGAACAACAGCGTCTCAGGCAGCACCACGCCAGGCAGATAGCGTGGATTCTCGCGCCTCGCACGCATCTCCGCCATCTGTGCGGTGTCACGTCCCCACAAGGTGGTGACATGACCATTGCGTGCCGCCTGCGCCGCCAGCGCGGTGCCCCAGGAGCCCGCGCCGATGACGGCGACACACAAGGGTGTCATCACCTGTTCTCCCGCTCGCTTCAGGCGTTGCCAGCCACGCCACCTTCCGGGAAGGTCGCCTCGCTGACCTGCTGCTCATTGCGACGACGCAGAGTCTCTGCATACAACTGGTCGAAGTTGATCGGCTGCAGGAAGTAGGGCGGGAAACCGCCTGCCTGGATCAGATCCGAGATCACCTGGCGCGCGTAGGGGAACAGCGCATTCGGGCAGTAGGTGCCCAGAATCGCATCCAGATTGCGGTTGTCGAATCCGGTGATGTTGAAGATACCTGCCTGCTCAACCTCGACCAGATAGGCGGTCTTCTCGCCCACGGAACAGGTCAGCGTCAGCGACAAGGAGACTTCGAACACGTTCTGCGCCAGGCCCGCCACCTTCTGCGCCATGTTCAACTGCAACTGCGGCGCGGTTTCCTCGTTGAAGATCTGTGGCGCGTTCGGTGCTTCGAACGAGGCATCCTTCACGTAGATCTTCTGCAGCACGAGCTGCGGCGGATTCGGCTGGCCAGCGGCGCCGTTGGTGTTGGATTCTTCAGACATGATCTACTCCAGAATGAAAAGAACAGAGGGAACAGTTCGCGCGGTAGGCAGAACTGGGAAAGTGAGGCTCGGGCAACTACACAGCGCGTCTGCCATTCCAATCGGACCGGAGACTGAAGCCAGCAATGCGGTCGATTGGATCGACTTTCAAGCCTTGCCCTTGACAACCGGCATGTCGGCCGAGCGCCAAGCGCCCATGCCGCCTTCCAGCACATGGACGCGCGTGAAGCCTGCCTTCGCCAAGCGCTTGGCTGCGCCCTGCGCGGTCATGCCGCTGCGACAGACGATCGCGACGGGAAGATCCTTGGCTTTCGCCAGCAGCTTGCTCTCCGGGTCGAACTGACTCATCGCGACGTGTTTCGCGCCGACGATGTGGCCTTTTTCGAAATCGGCAATCGGGCTGATGTCGACGATCAAGGCGTTTTCCGCATTCATCAAGCGGGTCAGCTCGGCCGGCGCAAGAAAGCTGAAACCTCGCCCGAAGCGCGAGAACTCATTCATGACGAGTGCAATGGTGACGCCCACAAAGGCCATGCTCAGCATCAAGTTGTCGCCGACGAATTGCGGCAGACGGGCTAGAAATTCGGACACAGAAGGCTTCCGGTGAACCGCGCGGACTGCGCAGGGCTGGCGATTATCGGCCAGCGGCGCAGGCGACGCAAAGCCACCCGCACCATCCCTCGGCTACTTCCGCTTGGCACGCGCCCAAGCGTCTGCCAGCGCATTCGCGGGCGGCGGCGACACCGCTGCGGGCGCGCGGCGGCTCGGCATGTCGCGTGCGGGCGGACGTTCGTGGCCGCGTGCGCCACTGCTTTCGCCAATCGGATCATCGAGACGCATGGTCAGGGCAATCCGTTTTCGCGCCAGGTCGACCTCGATCACCTTGACCTTGACGATGTCACCGGCCTTGACGACCTCGCGTGGGTCCTTGACGAACTTGGTTGACAAGGCCGACACGTGTACCAGTCCATCCTGATGCACGCCGAGGTCGACGAAGGCACCAAACGCGGCGACGTTGGACACCACGCCTTCCAGCACCATGCCCGGCTTCAGATCTTTGATATCTTCCACGCCCTCTTCGAAACGGGCAGCGCGGAATTCCGGTCGGGGATCGCGCCCCGGCTTGTCCAGCTCACGCAATATATCGCGCACCGTCGGCACACCGAATCGCGCATCGGTGAACTGCTCCGGTTTCAGGCTGGCAAGGAAGCTGGATTCGCCCATCACCTGACGCACATCGCGTCCACAGTGCGCCAGAATGCGCTCCACCACTGGATAGGCTTCGGGATGCACGGCCGAAGCGTCCAGCGGATTGTCGCCATCGCGAATGCGCAAAAAGCCCGCCGCCTGTTCAAACGCCTTTTCGCCCAAGCGCGGCACCTTCAGCAAGGCACGGCGCGAACGAAAAGGGCCATGCTCGTCGCGATACCGCACGACGTTCTCGGCGACGCTGCTCGACAAACCCGCGACGCGCGTCAACAGAGGTGCCGAAGCGGTGTTCACATCGACGCCAACGCCGTTTACGCAGTCTTCGACGCGCGCGTCCAGTGCCTTGGCCAGACGGATCTGATTGACGTCGTGTTGATACTGACCGACGCCAATCGACTTGGGATCGATCTTCACCAACTCCGCTAACGGGTCCTGCAGTCGGCGCGCAATGGAAACGGCGCCGCGCAAACTCACATCCAACTCGGGAAATTCGCGCGCGGCGAGTTCGGACGCGGAATACACCGACGCGCCCGCTTCGCTCACCACAATTTTCTGCAACCCCAACTCGGGATGCCGCTTGATCAGCTCCGCCGCCAGCCGGTCGGTTTCGCGTGAGGCCGTGCCATTGCCGATCGAGATCAATTGCACCTGATGCTGGGCGCATGCGCGGGCCAGCTCCTGGATCGACGCATCCCAACGGTTGTGCGGCACATGCGGATAGATCGTGCTGGTGTGAACCAGCTTGCCGGTGGCATCGACCGTCGCGACCTTGACGCCCGTGCGCAAGCCGGGGTCCAGACCCATGACGACTTTCGGCCCGGCAGGCGCGGCCAGCAGCAAGTCCTTCAGGTTGTCGCCGAACACCCGGATCGCCTCGGCTTCGGCCAG
>DEHW01000060.1:0-10510 GCA_002352135.1 Lysobacterales bacterium UBA2790 | reverse complement strand
GCCAGAAGACGGTGCGAGGGAATCTTCGCGAGCGGCTCGTGGTGATCGAAGTAATCACTGAACTTGGCACCCTCGACCTGCTTGCCGTCGACCACACGCGCCTCGATCTCACCCTTCTGCCAGAGCCAATCGCGCAGGCCACCGACCAGCGCCGCGTCTTCCGCCCAACGCTCGATCAGAATCGCCCGCGCACCGTCGAGTGCTGCCTTGATATCGGCAACGCCCTTGTCGGCATCGATGAAGGGCTGCGCCCGTTGCTCTGGCGGCATCGAAGGATCGTCAAGCAAACCGATGGCCAGCGGCTCCAGACCCGCCTCGCGCGCGATCTGCGCCTTGGTGCGGCGTTTGGGCTTGTAGGGAAGATAGAGATCTTCCAGACGTGCCTTGCTGTCGGCGGCCAGTACCGCCGCGCGCAGGCTGTCGCTCAGTTTGCCCTGTTCATGGATGCTGGCGAGGATGCTGTCGCGGCGCTCCTCCAGCTCACGCAGATAGCCCAAGCGTTCTTCCAGCGCGCGCAACTGGGTGTCGTCCAGCCCGCCCGTCACTTCTTTGCGGTAGCGCGCGATGAAGGGCACGGTGGCACCGCCATCCAGCAACTCCACCGCCGCATTGACCTGCGCCGACTTGGCACCGATGTCCTCGGCAATCTGCGCCGCAATCTGCAGCGCAATCAGGTTGGCATCACGAACCGGCAGCGCGGAATCAGTCATTCGTCAGCTTCAATCGAACAGGGGGCGCGAAGTATCCAGACCCGAGCGCCGCCTGTCACGCCGCACACCCTCCGGTGTCGCCAACACACGGATTGCGCCACGCACTCGCTACAATCCGCGCCTCTTTCCATCGGCGACGCGCCAATGCTGCGGATCACGCCTTCCATTGCCATCCCCGATACCGAACTGGTGGAGCGCTTCATCCGTGCTTCCGGGCCGGGCGGACAGAACGTCAACAAGGTGGCGACGGCGGTGGAGTTGCGTTTCGATGTCGCGCAGTCGACCAGCTTGCCGGAGGCGCTACGCGAGCGCGTGCTGGCGAAGCGGGATCGTCGGCTGACGATCGACGGGGTGATCGTCATCACCGCGCAGCGCTTCCGCACGCAGGAACGCAATCGCGAGGACGCGCGCGAACGGCTGGCGACCTTCATTCTTTCGGTGCTGAAGCCGCCCGCGCCACGAATTGAAACGCGTCCGACGCGGGCTTCCAAGGAGCGTCGGCTTGGTAGCAAGCGCGAGCGCGCCGGGCTCAAGCGGCAACGCGCCTCGCATGCCTGGCAGAACGACTGATGGCAGCGCTTCACTCGACGCCATCGCGGCACGACCATCGTGTCCCCTCACCGCCGCCTCAGGCACCTCGCCGCGGCAACGCCTTTCTGCGTTGGCTGGGTCGCAGCATCCTGCGACTGGGAGGCTGGCGCATCGTTGGCGAGTTTCCTGATGTACCCAAGCTGGTACTCATTGTGGCTCCGCATTCATCCGCATGGGATGGAATCTGGGGACTACCCGCGATGCTCGCCCTGGGCGTCGATCTGGCGATCATGGGCAAACGGGAGTTGTTCTTCTGGCCGCTTGGCCCGTTGTTGCGCTGGCTGGGCGCGTTTCCGGTGAATCGGCGCAACAGCGTCGGGTTGATCGAACAAGTGACGTCACGATTCGCCACGCGTGAGCGCTTTTGGCTGGCGCTGGCGCCCGAGGGCACTCGACGCCGGGTTGAGCAATGGAAGACCGGCTTCTGGCGCATCGCGCGGGCGGCGGAGGTGCCAGTGCTATGCGCGTATTTCCACTATCCCGACAAAGTCATTGGCTTGGGTCAGGTGTTCCTTCCCAGCGATGACATGGAAGCCGACATGCTTGCCCTACGCGAGTACTACGCACCCTTCGTCGGCAAGCATCGCGGGACGTTGTAACAAGCAGCATTCTGTATGCGAAGTGGGCAGGCGCAATCTGCGCAGCGCGTAGCTTGCCGATAGGCGCGCTCAACGATCCGGTGATGCCTCCAGAGGCAACATCGGTACGCCCATCGAACTGCGCGACTCCAACACTGCCTGCGGTGCAGCGGCAGCAACGCGCGGGCGGTTGGGCAAGGGCGCGGGAACTTCGCCACGTTGCACGCGCAGCGCATTTTGCAGTGCCTTGCGTGCACGCGCCTCCTCGCCCTGTGCCGCCAGTGTCGCGGCCAATTCTTCCCAAGCATCCGCTCGCGCATCAAACTGCAGGGCCGCCTGCAGATAGGCCTCGGCCTTGCCCCACAAGCCATCTTCGCGGCACAGGCGCCCTAGAGTGACATGCAGTGCCGGGCTGTCCGCGTGCTGCGCCAGCCATCCTTCGGCACGCTTGAGGCGGGTCGCGTGTGGCAAGTTGCCCGCCAGACCGTAGATCGCGACCAGCGCTTCGGACCATTGCCGAGACAGACTGCCCTCGATGGCGTCGTCAGCCAGTTCCGCTTGTCCCAGACGCTGTGCGCTCCTGGCGTAGGCAAACACCACTTCGGGATGTTGACGCAGCGTCTTGGACAAATTGCCCAGCTCGGTACGCAGGCTATCGCGGGAATCAGCCGCCACCAACAAGGCGGAGGCCACTTTGGCATCCAGCTCCGCCATCACCACCTCTGGAAGACTCTTGCTGCGTCGCAGCTCAGGCAACAGGGTCTGCGCCTCTCGGGCACGATTCAGATCAAGCAGCGCTTCAATCTTCAGGCGGATGGCCGCCGGAAGCAGCGGCTCTGGCAAGCTGTCTACGGCGTTGAGCGTTGCCTGTGCATCACCGGCTGCCAGCCACCGGCGACCGCGCAACAGCGTCGCTTCGGTTGGGTCGTGGGCGTCCAATTCGGTCAATAGCGCTTCGGCACCAGCTTGATCGTCGCAGGCATCCGCAGCCACCACCGCAGTCACCAAGGCCGCCGTTTGCACATACTCGTTACCCGCCGCCTTGCGCAACAAGCGTTGTGCTCGCGCGTGCTGGCCGTGATGCGCCGCCAGCACGCCTTCGGCTAGGCGGCGACGGGCTACGCGCCGACTACGTCGACTCAGGGCTCGAAACGGAAACAACAGCAGGCCAATCAGCACTTTCAGCGCCAGCCACGCGCCAACAATCAGACCCACGCCGATGACCAGACTGGATTCGATGCTGTAACCACGCCAGATGATCTGCACGTAACCGGGATCACGCGACAGCTCGCGCCAGGCCAAGGCGACCAGCAGGATCAGCAGCAAGCTGAGCAATACCCATCGCCAGGCCTTCATTGCTCACCTCCGGCAGGCACTTCCGCTTCAACCGAGAGTTCGGCAGGAGGCGCTGGGGATGCGCTGGCTGCGCCATTCGAATCGGCGTCGGGCGTTCGCACCTCAGGAGAGGCAACGCCCGCTTCTGCCTTCGTTGCAGTCGGCGGAGACAGGTTGGATTGCAGCACTTGTCGTGCGCCACGCAACGCGCGCAGCTCGGTCAGACTCGCGCCCAAGCTGGGTAACTGCCAAGCCAAGCCCTGCTGCGACAGCGTATCGAGTTCGACGATCACCGCTTGCACACCGCTGTCCGCCGGGTCGAACAGCGCATCCGCCAAGGCGGCCGCTGCGGCAAGCGCATCACGAAAGGTGGCTTCGTCGCGTCGTTCCGCCGCGGTGATGGCACGCTCAATTTGTTGAGTCAATAACAATCGCGCAGCGGGCTGTGCATCGCGCGGCACGCGCAGGCTGGCGGCGTCCAATCGACGGACCGTCAACACTTTCGACAAAGCCTGCCCCAGCCAGGTTTCCCCTCCGAGGACCGCCGCGTCACTACCGCCGCGATCACGCAACGGCAAGGGCTCCAACTGCGCCAGAACCTGCTGCAGTCGATGGCGGATCTCGTTGACCGGATCGGTCGAAACGCTGTCGAGCAGCGCGCGCTCGCTGGCCAGCGGTTCGCGCAGACTGGCATAGAGTGGGTCTTCGACGCTGTCGAGGACTTGCGCCGCCAGCGCATAGGCCAGTTTGGCTCCGTCCAGATCCTGCGCCAGGCGCAAACGCTGTCCGCCCGCAAGCAACAGACTTTCGACCTCGTTCAAGCGCAGCATCAGATCGCCGCGCATACGTTCGTCCGACAGGCGTGCGACGGCATCCTCGATGCTCGCCGCACGTTCAGTCGCCGCCAGCAACTCGTCGCGCATCACGCGATGGGTCTGGGTCAGGTTCTTGAGACGGTCATCCAACGCCCTCGAATCGCTACGCAGCGTCTCCAGCTGACGGTGCATCGACTCGACTCGCGCCGCCAGCGCGTCCGCCTCGGAACGCCACTCGTTGCGGCTCTGCTCCAGCTCGCGCAACGTTGACTGTTGTTGCCATATCCAAGCAGCCAACAGCGCCAGACATCCACTGGCAACCGCCGCCCAGAGCCATCCGCGCGTACGCGTCACGGTGGTTGCTGAAGATTCGGATACGAGAGCGTCTTGGGCGTTTTCGGTCACAGTTCAATTCTTGCTGGATGGTGGGGGAGGGCATCCGCGTCGTTCAAACGCATCAACGATGTGCCAAGTCTACGGTGCGCCATTGCTGATGAGGACATTCTGCTGAACCCAGGTGTGTAAACACTGCATATGCTGTTCCGGCCGGGTCCCTGCGGCCTGCAGCACACGATCAAAGCCGAGCGAACGCGCGTAAGCGGCTAAACGTGGGCTGCTAGCCAGCGCCACACAGGTCTGCAAGCGTCTTCGGTACGGCTCTGCGGCCTGCGCCCAGACCGCGCTCAGCGCCTGTTCGCTGCTCAACATCACCGCCAGCGGCGATGTTGCAGCTTCGAGCGCCCGCCAATGGCGGCGATCCAAACGCACCGGCAGCCGCGCGTACACCTCGCATTCGGTCACCGCAAAGCCCCGATCCCGCAGCGTTGGTCCAAGCACACCACGACCATTCGGTGCGCCAATCAACACCAGCGTTTGATCATTGCCATGCTGCAATCGCGGAAGAGCCAGCAATCCTTCGGAGGTCTCCGGTTGCCCCACAGCCACGTGGGCGACGCCCACAGCACGCAGGGCCATCGCCGTCGCCGCACCCACCGCCAATGCGGATGGCTGCGCCGCCAAGGCACCAGGCAACAGGCGCTCCACCGCACGCACTGCCATCGGACTGACGAACAATCCCGTTCCTGTGGCGAGCGCCTTGCCCAGGTGCGCGATCACATCGGCGTCGGTATTGACCTGCAGGCGGAAGCCCGGCAAGGCCAGGGACCGCGCACCGTAGCGCTTCAGCGTTGTACGAATGCTCGCCTGTGCAGCGCTGGCACGCAGGTTGATCACCGTCCAGCCTGACAGTGGCAAAGCGTCCAAAACAGTGTCGTGATTTCGGTGCATGACGGGCTCCTGCTGTGACATTCTGCCTGTATGGACAAGCCACCTCATCTCCTCACCACCGCCGAGCCCTTTGAACCCGCACAACGCGCGCAACTGCAATCGACGTTGAGCGCGATGCCGCCGTTGCACGCCATTGGTTGCGCGGTATTCGATGCCACGCACGGACACCTCGTGCTGGGCGCACCGCTGGCACTCAATGTCAACGACAAGGGCAACGCCTTCGGCGGCAGCATGGCCAGCCTGATGACCGTCGCCTGCTGGGGACTGTTCAACCTGCACCTGCTGCGTGCCGGAATCCACGCCGAGGTCTACGTGCAGGACTCGCAGATCCGCTATCTGACGCCGGTTTACGAAGATCTGCGCGCCGTCGCCCAAGCCACCGCAGGCCACGATTGGACCGAGGCGCTGAACATCCTCCATGACAAAGGCAAGTCCCGCATCCCGATGCGCGCCGCCATCGTGCTCGCTGATGGGCGCGAAGCCGCGACACTGGAAGCGCGTTTTGTGGCGTTGCGTCCCGCCGTCAAGTGAAGCAGCCCGACATCACTCGGGCCACGCTTCATCGGCTCAACGCTGGCAGCGCGGGCACCACACCGTGGCGCGCTGACCCAACGTGACGTGTCGTAGCGTCGTGCCGCAGACTCGGCAGGGCAGCCCTTCACGGCCATAGACCTGCAGCTCCTGCTCGAAGTAGCCGGGTTCGCCTTGCGGATTGAGAAAGTCCCGCAGGGTGGTACCGCCTCGGGTGATCGCGTGCGCAAGGATGTCGCGAACCGCATCGGCCAAACCCCCGTAGCGCACCCGACTGACCCGACCGGCTTCACGACGTGGATCGATTCCGGCACGAAACAGGCTTTCCGCCGCATAGATGTTGCCGACCCCCACCACCACGGCCTGATCCATCAGAAACACTTTCACCGTGCTGCGCTTGCCTCGGCTGAGTGCGAACAGATGCTCGCCCGAAAAGCCCGGACCCAAGGGCTCCGGCCCGAGTGCCTGCAGCAAGGGATGCACTTCACCCGCCGCTTGCCAGAGCAGCGCACCAAAGCGTCGCGGATCGTTGAAGCGCAGTGCGCGCCCATCGTCCAGCACGATATCGACGTGATCGTGCAATCGCGGCGGCAAGGCGGTATCGACGATCCGCAAGCTGCCCGACATACCGAGATGCAGCAGCGCGGCACCCCGACGCGTGTGCAGCAACAGGTACTTGGCGCGCCGCTCCACGGCCGTAATGCGTTCGCCAACCAGTTGCTGCAATGTTTCAGGGAAAGGCCAGCGCAGGTCCGCGCGCCGCAGCGTCAGCCCTTGCACCCGACGATGCAGCACATGCGGCTCAATACCGCGTCGGGTGGTTTCCACTTCGGGAAGTTCAGGCATCACGACTCCAGCGAGCAAGGCAGCGGCTGCTATTCTGGCCACAAACCCGTCGCGATGAAGTCATGTCCGCACGCTCGCCGCATCGAATCGAATACCACTTGGCGATCAGCTTGCTCTTGCTGCTTGCTGGCGCGATCCGTCTGCACGCAGCCGACTTGGCCAATTCCCCAACCGACCTGCTGCAACGCTTCGATAGCAATCATGACGGCCGAGTCACCCTGTATGAATATCAGCGTTACCTGAGCCGTGGCTTCGAAGCCATGGACCGCAACCACGACGGCATCGTCGCCGCAGAAGAACTACCCGACGGCACCCGCTATCGAGACCGCCACGCGCTAGACCTCACCACGCTGGAACAACGCTTCGCCCGCCAGTTCCATGCCTTGGATCGCGACCACAACGGCCATCTCGACCTTGCCGAGTTGAATCAGCCGCCGCAGCGGTGAACGCTCCCCTCACCGATTCGTCAACTGAATCTCGATCCGCCGATTGCGCGCCAGTGCTTCCTCGCTGCTGCCGTTGTCCAGTGGGTGGAATTCGCCGAAGCCGTTGGCGGCGAGCCGGCGCGGGGCGATGCCGGCGTTGCTGAGGAATTTGACGATGGCGATGGCACGGGCCGAGGACAATTCCCAGTTGGAGGGAAAGCGGCCCGTGCTGATGGGCCGATGGTCGGTATGACCATCGATGCGCAGTACCCAGTCGATGTCGGGCGGAATCTGTGCGGTGACTTCTTTCAGAGTCGCGGCCAGTTGATTGAGCTGCTGCATGCCGGTGGGATTCAACTCGTCTGAGGCGCTGGGGAAGAGCAGCTCGGACGGCACCACGAAGCGGTCACCAACAATCTGGATATCCGCTCGATTGCCGAGTGCAGCACGCAGCTTGCCGAAGAACTCGGAGCGGTAACGGGTCAGCTCATTGACCTTGTCGGCCAGCGCCAGATTGAGTCGCGCACCCAGGTCCTTGATCTCGGTGTCTTTGGATTCAATGTCGATCTTGGCGATGTCCAAGGCCTTCTGCACCTGGGCGAGTTGTTCGCGCAATGCGGCCAATTGCCGGTTGAGCAGTTCGGCTTGCGCCGCTGCCTTGGCCGACAAGTCGGTCTGTACGGTGAGCATTTCCTTGTTTTCCTCCAGCTCGGCGAGGCGGCTGGCGATTTCGCTTTCAAGTTGTTGCTTGAGCGCATTCAGCGCATTGATGTCGGCAGTCAAACGGGCGATATCGGCCTCGTTCTGGGCGAGCTTCTCAGTGGCAATATCTAGATTCATTTTGAGTGTGCTGGACTCGCTTTCGCTCTGCTGCAGGCTGGCACTGAGATCACCCACTTCGGTGAGCGCCTGCAACTTGGCCGCCTTTTCCATCGACAAGGTCTCGGCCAGTTCCGCCAGTTCCTGATTGAGCTGCGCGAGGGTGCGGTCGCGGCTGGACAACGCGTCGGACAGGACGAACTGGCCCAGGCTGAAGATCAGCAGCAGGAAAACCAGCACCATCAACAGAGACGACAAGGCGTCGACGAAGCCGGGCCAGAAATCGATGTGTCGGCGCTTGCGCGCGGCAAGGGTGCTCATGGGCTTAGTCGCGCTTGTGTTCGACGGCGGCGGCGATGGTGCGACTGAGCAAGCGGAACTCCTGCCGCAGGTCTTCGTTCAGGCCCTGCTGCGCGCCGCCGTTCTGGGCCAGGGCGCGGAGCGCGGAGCGCAGTTCGGTCTGGGTGTCGTTGAGGCGCCCCAATTGCTCTGCCAGTTCCGCCATCTGCTCGGTACTGGCGCGGCGATCGCGCTCGGAGTCGAACATCGCGCGTTGCATGCGCTCCAGACCATCGGCGGTTTGCTCCAGCAAGGCTTGCACGTAGGCGGGTACGGACGCATCACCCTCGCTGCCGATGCCGCCTGCCGACAATTTGGTCATGCCCGACAGCCATTCTTCGAGTTCGTTGTAGAAGCGATTGGAGGCACGACCGGAGAGCAGGTCCAGCAAGCCGATCACCAACGAACCCGCCAGACCGAACAGCGAGGTTGAAAAGCTGGTCGCCATACCGGAAAGCGGTTGCTGCAGCTTGTCTTTGAGCGCCTCGAACATCGCCACCGCGTCGCTGCCGCCCGACAACCCGGCGATGATGTCGCTGACCGAGCCAATGGTTTTCAGCAGTCCCCAGAAGGTGCCGAGCAGGCCGAGGAAAATCAGAAGGCCGATCAGATAGCGCGACAGATCACGCTGTTCTTCCAGTCGCAGGTACACGCTGTCGAGAATGGTGCGGGTAGAAGCCATCGACAGGCTGATCGGCTTGCGTTCGCTCTTGCCAAGCATCTTGGCCATCGGCGCCAGCAATACCGGCGCTTCGGTGGGTGCGCGGTCCGGTGCGTTGCGACGGAAGTTCTCGATCCAGCGGACTTCACCCTGCAGCCGCAGCAACTGCTGCAGATTGACCACGATGCCGACACCGAAGACGGCCAAGATCAAGGCATTGAAACCAGGTGTCGCCGCGAACGCCTGACTGAGCGGCCCTATCATCATCACGGCCAGCACCGCCACGGCGGCCAGGACACCCAACATCCAGGCAAGTACACGAATCGGTTGGCTCATGACAATCTCCAGGCACAGATGGGGCTTACGGACTGCAGGCGGTCGGCCAAGGTTCCCGCTTCGCCGAAGGTCGTGGTACTAGGTTTAGCTTCTGCTCGGCCCTTGCCTGCTACTCTGCGCGGCTGAATCTGTCTGTCGGCTGAGCACCTATGTCCGAGCCCACTTCCCCAGCGACCGGATTGCACGCCATGGCGGTGCAATGGGTCCAGCAATTGAATCTCTGCCTGCAACGTGGCTGGCCTCTGGATCTGGCATTGGCCTTACAGGACACGCTGGACGCGCTGGTTGATGCCGCCGATCACGCCGGTGATGCGCGCCTGTTTGAGCAGACCTTGGCCATTTCGGTGTATCTCAGCTCCTTCATGGAAGAGGGCCGCCACCCTGACGATACCCAGCGCGAGCATTTGCGCCAGCTCTGCGAGGCGATTGCGCCCGGAGAGATCAGCGCGTCGATCCAACCCAATGCGCGCGAGGCGGATCGCGGCGTCTTGTTGGTCAGTGGTGATGATCAACTCGCCTTGAGTCTGGACGAAGCGTTGCGCGGCAAAGGTATCCAGTTGGTCGTGCGATCCAGCGTGGATGAGGCAATTGCTGATCCCGCCGAGGGCGTGCTGAATCTGGTCGTGGTCGATGCCAACGAGCTGACCGATTTCTCGCAGCGTAGCCGCACGTTTTCGCAGATCTATCGGCATCCGCAACGCCGCTGTGCCCTGCATGTGCTGACACGAAGTGGCGATTTGAATGAACGCATGTTTGCGCTGCGAGCTGGCGCAGACGAAGTTCTTCGCCTCGGCGAGGATCTGGCACCGTTGGTGCACAGCATTGTTGAGGCGGTGCGACCCGGCCCAAGCGATCCCTTCCGCGTGCTGATCGTTGATGACGACCGCAGCCAGAGCATGTTCTGCGAGGCGGTGCTGCGCAGTCAGAATATCGAGACCCGTGTTGCGTCCGATGCCCGCCAGGTCGAGGCCGAAGTTCGCGATTTCCAGCCAGAAGTGGTGCTGCTCGATCTGCACATGCCGGAGGTGGATGGCATCGAGATGGCTGCGCGAATTCGTGGCTTGCCGGGCGGTGAGCTGCTGTCGATCGTGTTCCTGTCGGGCGATCACGAAAAGGATGTGCGCTTCGATGTGCTGGCCGCCGGCGGTGACGACTACTTCACCAAGCCGATTCCGCCGCGTCATCTGGTCACCGGCGTGATCAGTCGCGCCCGACGCACCCGCGCATTGGCGCAACG
>DEHW01000155.1 GCA_002352135.1 Lysobacterales bacterium UBA2790 | reverse complement strand
ACGTAGGCCATGCCGAGGTAGCTGATCCAGCCAAGGTCACGGAATTCCCCGACGTGACCACGTCGCCATTGCAGATACAGCGCGGCGGCGCAGCACAGATACAGGGGCAGGTTGGCGGCGGTCACCACCGAGGTGATGAAGGTGAAGCCGGCGACCAGCGATTCCGAGTAGGTCAGCCAGACCATGCCACTGGCCAGCACTCCGGTGAGCAGCAAGGCGCGACCCGGTGCGGCGTGGTTGTTCAAACGTGACCAGCTTCGCGGCAAGGCACCGTTGAGCGCCATGCTGCGGGTCAGCTCGCCGATCAGCAAGGTCCAGCCGTTCAGGGCACCGAGTCCGCTGATGACGACGAAAATCGACAGCCAACGGCCATTGCCTTCGCCCAGAAACCGATCCAGCAGCAGGGCGAATGGTGCGCTGGATTCCGCCAGCGTGCGTTGCGGAATCAACAGCATCGGCACGGTGCTGATGAGGAGGTAGATCAGGGCCACGATGGCCGTGCCTGCGAGGGTGGCGCGCGGAATGGTGCGTTCGGCGTCGCGCACCCGCGAGGCGGGGACGGCGGCCGATTCCACGCCAAGCATGGCGAACAAGGCAATGGTGGAGGCCGGAAGAATCTGACTGAAGCCGATCGGGTTGCTCGGCGGGTACGCGCTGTAGGCTTCCGGCGTCGTGGCCAACAGCCATGCCCCCAACACGATCACGCCCAGCATCGGCAGCAGCTTCAGCAGTGTGGTGACCACTTGTAAGCGACCACCACTGCGCGTGCCGGTCAGATTGATCGCCACAAAGGTCCACAGCAGAACCAGGGCGATGCCAGTCGCGGGCAAGGTCTTCAGTCCCGGCAGTACTTCACGCAGATAGCCGACCACGCCGGTGGCGATGGCGGCATTGGTGATCCACAGACTGACCCAGTAGCACCACAGCGCAATGAAAGCGGGCAGCTCGCCGAGTTCGTAGCGGATGTAGTCATACGGCCCATTGGCACGCGGCATCATCCGCGCCAGTCGCGCAAACACGAGAGCGATCAGCAGACAGCCCACCACCGTGATCAGCCAGCCGATGCTCGCATTGAAGCCGTACGGTGCCAGTGAGGCGGGCAGCACGAAAATGCCCATACCGATGGTGTTGCCGATCACCAGTGCGGTACACATCCAGAAACCGAGTTGCCGTTGCGACGTCACTTCTGCCATGCGCTTCCCCGGATGATGGTCTCAACAAAGCCAGATCGACAGGCATCTCATGCCATTACCGGCATCCGATACGCCGCATGGTCAAAGCCCGGCCGCGGCGTAGGCCTCACGCAACTGATTGTGGAAATGCCACAGCCCGGATTCACGCTTGGGGCATAGTCGACCTGCATCGTAATGGCCAGAAGCCAGTCCCTTCTGCACCGCAAGGCAGATGTCGATGTCTTCCTGCTGCACTTCGTCGCTGAACGCCTGATCGCGCGCGATGCGCGCCAGTGCGGCCTCGTCCTGGGCGTAGTAGTAGTCGAACTCCACCCGGCAACGTTCCGGCCCGAGCGCCAGAATGCGATTGGTCTGCATACGGCCCGGCATGATGTTGAGCATCACGTTGGGGTAGATGAAGTAGTAGAAGGCCTCGCCCTCGCCATAGATGTCGGCGCTGTCGCGCAGTGGCGAATGCTGCAGCGATTTCCACGGCGACAGGGTGGTGTCGTAGATGCGGTAGTCGAGCACCTTGGACAGGCCCGGATGCACATGTGGCAGGTGATAGCCCTCGAGGTAGTTGTCGACGTACACCTTCCAGTTGCAGTCGATGTCGTAGCTGTCGCGCCGGGTGAAGCGCATGGCCGCCAGATTGATGGGCGCGATGCGCGCGGCGATGTCGCCGTAGAGTTCTTCAAAGGCGGGCGTTGCGGGGTCAACAGCGACGAAGATCAGACCCTGCCATTCGACGACACGGAACGGGGTGAGGTGGATGTCTTCGACGCGGAAGTCGTCGGCGTCCTGCATTTCCGGCGCGTTGCGCAGCGTGCCATCGAGGCGGTAGGTCCAGCCGTGGTATTTGCAATGCAGCGCGCGTGCGCCGTGACCATTGCAGTGCGCCAGCGGTCCAGCGCGGTGCTTGCAGACGTTGGGAAACGCGCGCAGCGCCCCCTGTTCATCGCGCAACACCAGAATCGGCACGCCACCGATCTTCTCGACGATGTGATCGCCGGGTGCTGCCAGTTGACCGACATGCGCCACCAACTGCCAACTCCTGGCAAACACAGCGGTCTGTTCGGCGCGCTGCATCGCCTCGCCGAAGTAGTAGCGCGCGGGCAGGGCGGTGGCGACGCGCAGGGCAGGATCAATCGGCTGGCTCATATCAGGGGCTCGCGTTGCGACAGGGTGTGAACGTGGCTTGCTGGCATTGCACGACGCCTGCCTTCATCACGGCATGCACCGCGCGCATCTGATCGATGTCTGCCAAGGGGTCGCCTGCAACGGCGACCATGTCAGCCGACAAGCCGACATCCAGCGCACCGAAATCCTGTTCGCGCCCCAATGCACGGGCCGAGTCGTAGCTGGCCGAGCGCAAGGCCTGCATGGGTGTCAGTCCATAGCGCACCGCGTAGGCCAACTGACGGGCGTTGTCGCCGTGCGGGAAGATGCCCGCATCGGTGCCAAAGGCGATGTTGACGCCCGCCTTCACCGCCTTGGCAAAACCATCGCGCTGGGTCTGCGTGGTTTCACGGTTCTTGCGCAGGATTTCCTCGGGCCAGCCATCGCGCGTGCCGACTTCGCTGATGTAGTCGCCGTTGTAGATATCGGCCACCAGCCAGGTGCCGTGTTGCTTCATCAGCGCGATGGCTTCGTCATCCAGATAGGAAGCATGTTCGACGGTGCGCACGCCCGCACGGATGGCGCGCTTGATGCCTTCGCTGCCATGCGCGTGGGTTGCCACGAAACGCCCATGCAGCGCCGCTTCATCCACTGCCGCTTTGAGCTCGACTTCGGAGTATTCGGAAGCGCCCGGTTCGGTACCAGCGGTCAGCACCGCGCCGGTGGCGATCACCTTGATGACATCGGCACCGCGCGCGATCAGCTCGCGCACCCGCTGACGCACCTGATCGGCGTTGTCGGCGACGCCGCGNNCCGCCCTGACTGACGGTGATATAGGCCCCGGCCACGAACATGCGTGGACCCGGCACATCGCCAGCGGCAATCGCGTCGCGCAGGGCGACATCGGTGAAGGCACGATAGGCGCCAACGTCGCGCACGGTGGTGAATCCGGCAAACAGCGTGGCCTTGGCATTTTTCACGCCGAGCAAGGTGTCGCGCGAGGCGCTGCTGAGCAGCGGCGAAGCCAGATTGGCGGACTGGATGTCACCAATCAAATGGGTGTGCAGATCGATCAGGCCGGGAGTCACTGTGTAGTTCGACCAATCGATGGTGTCTTCGCCCGCATCGCGACGCGCATCGAATCGCCGGATAGCGCTGATTCGGCCTTCGCGAATCTCGATCACTTGATCGTGCAGAACGCGCTCGCCGCGCACATCGATCAGGTGTCCAACATGCACCCGCTGAGGTTCGTTTGCCCAAGCGGATGTCCATGCGCCGCATGCCATGACCAAGCCCGCGACAGCGCGCTGCACTGCGTGACGTCCCATACCCGCCCCCTGTGTATGCTCGACACTCCCCGTCGCCATGATGCCGCGAGCGTGAATCCGATGCGATATGTCTTTGTGCCCATCCTGCTCTCTTTGTCCCTGTGCGCGCATGCTGCAGATGCACCGCGCGCTCGCGATCTCGGCATTCCCTTCGACGGCGAACCCGGCGCGCTGAATGCGATCACCGATGTGGCGGGCGTGCAGGTCGGTCACGAAACGCTGATCCAGAATTTGGACGATGGCCGCAAGGTCCGTACCGGCGTGACGGCGATCCTGCCGCGCGGCGCCGCCAGTGCGCAGTTGCCGGTGTTTGCGGGCTGGTTCTCGCTGAATGGCAACGGCGAAATGACCGGCACCGAATGGCTGGCCGAATCGGGTCAGCTCGAAGGTCCGGTACTGCTGACCAACACACACAGTGTCGGCGTGGTGCGCGATGCCGCGATTGCCTGGCGCGTGCAGCAAGGTGGTGCCGATGCGTCCGGCTACTGGTGGTCCTTGCCGGTGGTCGCGGAAACTTGGGATGGTCACCTCAACGACATCAACGGCTTCCATGTGCGCGCCGAGCATGTCTTCGCCGCGCTCACCAATGCCCGCGACGGCGCGGTAGCGGAAGGCAATGTCGGTGGCGGCACCGGGATGATCTGTCACGAATTCAAATGCGGCATCGGCACCGCCTCGCGTCGTGTCAGCGTCGCGGCGCAGAGGCAGACCGTCGGCGTGCTGGTGCAGGCCAACTACGGTCTGCGTGATTCACTGCGCATCGCCGGCGTGCCGGTAGGGCAGCATTTGCGTAACGACCGTGTCTACAGTGAGGACACGCCGCAAGCCAGCGATACCGGCTCGATCATCATCGTGGTCGCCACCGATGCGGCGTTATTGCCGCACCAGTTGAACCGCATCGCCAAGCGCGCGGGCATGGGCTTGGCGCGCATGGGCAGCTATGCGGGCAATGGCTCGGGCGACATCTTCGTGGCGTTCTCCACCGCCAATGGCAGTGCGCTCAGCGGTGTGGCGCGTGGTAACGCGCAGGTTATCGGCAACGATCAACTTGACCCGCTGTTCGAGGCCACGGTGCAGGCCACGGAAGAAGCCATCGTCAACGCGATGATCGCCGCGCGCGACATGCAAGGTCAGGACGGGCGCTATGCCAGGGCGATTGACCATGCCGCACTGCAGAAGCTGCTGCGTCGCTATCGGCGCTCGCCCTGATCCCAGGTCGGTTCGACGCCACGCCACGCGCGCCGCTTGATCCAAGTCCATCGCGCCCGTCACAGCCGCGTTGTAGGCTTGCTGCTCGTTTGCATTTGCCTGGAGCATCCATGTCCGCCGCAATTGAGCGTTCGCCTGACTTCATCGAAGTCTTCGAGAACGCGCTCAGCCCCGAGTTGTGTCAACAACTGATCACCGCCTTCGAGGGCAGTGGCCGCAAATTGCCGGGCGAGGTCGGCGGCGGGGTGATGAAAGACCTGAAGGACAGCGACGACATTCTGGTCAGCGGTCCGCCCGAATGGCGGCAGGCCGAGAACCTGATCAACGAGGCGATTTTCCCGTGCCTGCTGACCTATCTGCGACGCCACGCGTATGTCGTACTGGCACCGCTGATGCTGCAGAAGCAGAGCCCGGATGGCAAACGCGTGCAGTTGGATGCGGGCGATATCGCGAGCATGGCCGAGAGCGATCTCGCCAATCTGGTTCGCACCGTATTCCGCCCCGGCAAGATCAATATCCAGCGATATCGCGCGGGCAAGGGCGGCTACCCGTACTGGCATTGCGAGACCTATCCCAAGGACGAATCCTGCGAGGCACTGCATCGCACCTTGCTGTGGACGACCTATCTCAACGACGATTTCGAGGCGGGCGAAACCGAGTTCTACTACCAGGATCGCCTGATCACACCCAAGCGTGGCGCAGCGTTGATTGCGCCGTCGGGCTTCACTCACACCCATCGTGGCAACACGCCGAAGGGCGGTGACAAGTACATCGCGACCAGTTGGATTCTGTTTCAACGTGCCGAAGTGTTGTTTGCGAAGAAGTGAGCGTAGTCAGCCGATCCGGCGAGGGAGGGGAGATGAGCACACCGATGGGGAAATGGGCGGCGCGTGGATGCGTGCTGGGTGCGCTGCTGGTGTTGACGGCCTGTTCGAGCGGTGACCCCGGCCAGTCGGCACCACCGCCTGCCAATTCGAAAGCGGCTGCCGATCAACTGGCGCTGTTTGAAGAAGCGCGCGCGGCAGGTCGAGGCCAGTTGGCGCGCGCCTACGCTGAGGACATCCGCAAGAAATACCCCGGCTCGCCCGCCGCCGCACAGGTGCAACTGGCCATGGCCGAGGTCACCGCCATGGCCGATGCCGAGCGCGAAGTCACCCGCCTCGCCAACCTGTGGATCTATCACCAGGTCAACGAGCAGAAAGGCCCGGTGTTCACCGCCTTCATGTACGAATCCGATTCCGCTGCAATGGATCGCGACCTGCGACCCAAGCTGGTCCTGCGTCAGCACCCGGAGTGGGGGCGCAACGTCTACCTGCTGTTTCCGGGCGGTCACTTCACCTGCGGCGCGCGCTGCAAAGTGCAGATCGCCTTCGATGACGCTGCCGCCAAGCCGTTTGAAGCCAGCCAGCCGGAAGGTGCGCCGGAACCCGCCATGTTTGTCGAAGAAGCCAAGCGTTTTCTCGAAGCCCTGCCCAACGCCCACTGGGTGACCTTGACCATGCCAGTGCGTGGTGGCAGCAAATCGTTCCGCTTCGAGGTCGCCGGTTTGGACATCGCACGTCTGGGACCGCTGCCCGTCAAATAGGTCTTTCACCGGTCTGCAGCGAAAGTCTGCTTCATGTCAGCCGCGCAAGCGGCGACAATACGCCTTGGCCGACGACGCTTTCGTCCTCGGCACGACCATTGGCCGTGACCACTCGGGTTACGGCATCACACGGAGAGAACCATGACCGAGCCCGTCATCACCGCCCCCGCCGGTGGCGCCAAGATCACCATCGAAAACGGCAAGTTGAATGTGCCGAACAACCCGATCATTCCCTTCATCGAAGGTGACGGCACTGGTGCCGACATCTGGCGTGCCTCGGTGCGCGTGCTGGATGCCGCGGTGGAGAAGGCCTACGGTGGCAGCCGCAAGAT
>DEHW01000108.1 GCA_002352135.1 Lysobacterales bacterium UBA2790 | reverse complement strand
GCCTGATTGCGCAGGAACTCGATGTAGTCCCTGCTGGCCACCTGGAATTGCAGCCGCGCCTCGACGCGCACACCGGCGGGCGTTCCCTCGGGCAACGCGATCGAATAGCTCGCCTGATCGAAATTCACCAGCCGATGCGCTCCCGAGGGGTCAGTCGGATAGCTGATGCCGACCGGCGCGATTTCCGGGTTGTCGCCACCGGTAAAGCCCAGCGGCGGAATGCGGTTGTCCTTGGCGATGCAATTATTGAGGGCGAAGTGAAACATCTCGCGACCTTGCGCATCGGAAGTCTTGCAGGTGCTGGACGCGCTGTCCCAGATGCCCTGTTTGACCTCGTAAATCCGCGTCTGCGCGCTGCTGCTCAGCGCTCCCGTATCGGGATCAAAAACGCCATCGCTCCACAGCAGGGTGTCGCTGGCGTCGAAGACGCGGATCTCCAACCACATCCGCCGCCCTTCCGAGTAGCCGGTGGGCAGCTTGTGACCGCTCAGATTGGTCACCTTGACGTTGACACTCAGCGCGTCCGCCTCACGAGATCCGGTGACCTCAAGCGTCGCACTCTGTTCGGTCAGCATCTGCAGCGAGCGTTGACTGGCCTGATCGAACGCCGTGCTCAGATTGAGGTTGGGAAACTCGCCCTTGAGGATCTGCGGAATCCAGGTGTTGGCCCCGGCAAAATGATGCTGCGGCAAATTGCCATTGCGGTTGGGGCCGCCCGCTGCCGCCTCGAAATGCACCTCGGGATCGGGGTCGTAGGCATTCGGCATATGGCACTGCTGACAGGGCTGGGCGGGCGCCACGGACGAGGTGGTGTGGACCACGCCATTTGCCTCGGCACCATCGGCGAACAGCGCTTCGCCGGCGAAGTCGCTGGCAAGCCACTCCGAATAGGTCCGCTCGATGGGGAAGGCAATCCCAGTATCGACACCGCTGTTGTCGATGAGCGTGCGCAGAATCTGTCCACCGACCGTTGGCGAACTCACATTGTGGCAACTTCCACAATGTTCGCTTTGCGTATGAAACGCGGAAAATTTCCACGGGTGGGGTGGCTCGAAGGGCGCACCGAAATGTTGAATAGGGTAGCTGTAGGGACCGGCACGACAAGGCTCGTTCGCGCCATTCGGGCAACTCTGATCGTCCAGCCAGAAATCGGCATTTTCGCGAATGCCGGGCTCGCCTTGCGGGCCCTGCGCCTGCATGCGATGGCAGGTATGACAACCGATGCCCGCGTAGTCGTTGTTGAACAACGAGGCCTGATCGTGCGATCCCTGCAGGCGGCAGCCGTTGGCACCATCGACGATGCCGCCCGAACCGTCCTTGCGCACCCGCCCGCCAAACCAGCCTTCCGGCGTGTGACAACGCAGACAGAACTCACCGATCCCTTCCAGACCAAGCGCCTCGCCGTCGGCATTGGCGACATCCAGTGCTGCCCAGAACAACGGATCGCGGCTCGAATTGGCCATCATGCTGCCCTGCCAACCGACCGCAGGGTAATAGGTTTCCAAGGCGCCGCCGCTGTGGCATCCGGCACAATTGCCTGAGCTCTGAATGTCGTGGACCAGACCTGGCTGGGTGCCTCGTGGCGTGAAGTCGATCACGCCCTCGCCCGCCGCAAAGGCTGCCGCGCCGAGAACCAGCAGGCCCACCCCACCCATCCAGCGCCCGAAGCGCGTCAAAGGACTTCGCCAAAACATGCGCCACCACATCTGCAAATCAGGCACTTAGCCTAGCGCCTGGGGGATTTGACGGCAAACCTTGTCGACTCGATGGAGAGGCCAAGCGGCACGACGGGGCTTCCGCACGAAAGCCAAGCAGTCAAAAAATCAAGCAGTTGCAAGGCAACCAGCAAGAGAGGAACAGCAGGTCGTGGCGCAATGCGGCAGACGTTTCGTTACGCCGTTGCACGTTCAGCGTGCGCTGACGGCGCTGCCAGAGCAATCTGCTCATCTCGTCTCAACACATGAAAACCCGTGGCACGCATGGCCTCAGCCGCGGCCTCGCTGCCGTAATGGTAGAGACGCAGGCGCATATCCCAGTCTCGAGGATACTCGCGCAGCACATCGTCCAGTCCAGTGTGGGACGGATTGCCCTGCAAGCCGCAGTCGTGCAGCAACAGCTCTTGTTCATAAGTCTGCAGGATCTCAGGGATCGGCCGTGTGTCGCCAGTGAAAACAAAACTGCCGCGCAGGGCCAAGCCAAACGCGGTATTCGGCGCGTGGTGCCGCGCCGCAAACACATCGAAATGCAAGCCGCGGTGCCAGAAGCCTTGCGAAACCGGTACGACCGCGAACGCGTCCCAAAAATTGGCGCCGCCCTCGGCCAGCACGCTGGGGTAATCCGCCAGGCGGGACTGCAGGATCGGGATCAGCGCAGCGGGCAGAAATAGACGACAGCGACCACGCCGCTCCGGATCGAAATACAACTGGAAGAATAAGCGCTCCATGCCGCCAATGTGGTCGAGATGGGCGTGTGTGATGAACAGGGCCTCCGGCGGCTGACCGTAGATGTCGAGATAGCGTGTCAACGCCTCGGTGCCGCAATCGATCATCAGCACGGGCTTGGCGTCACATTCCAGCACCGCCGAAGACGACCCCAGTTCAACTGCGGCGCTGCTGCCAACACCCAGCATGCGCAGACACCATTCCGCCCCGCTGGATTCGCCCTGCAGGTTCGACAGGGTAGGATTCATGGCTGGGCCGCCAGCAATAGCCGGTACGCGGGATTGGCCGTTTCATCGCTATGCGGATAGCCCAAGCCACGCAGAAATGCCTCGAACTGGGATTGATCAGACGGCGGCACCTGCAATCCCACCAGAATGCGCCCGTAATCAGCGCCGTGATTGCGGTAGTTGAACAGGCTGATGTTCCAGTCGGGATGCATGGCGGCGAGAAACGTCATCAAGGCACCTGGACGCTCGGGAAAATCGAAGCGGAACAGTCGCTCATCCCTGGCCAGAGCGGACTTGCCGCCGATCATGTGCCGCAGATGCAGCTTGGCCAGTTCATCGTGGGTGAGATCGAGTGTGGCGAATCCCTCGCTAGCGAACGCCCGCGCAATGATCGAACTTTCATCGCTCCGCCCACTGGTCTGCAGGCCGACAAAGATGTGCGCCGAGCGTGCATCACTGATGCGGTAGTTGAACTCGGTGATGTTGCGCCCGCCCAGCAAACCACAAAAACGTCGGAAGCTGCCGCGCTCTTCGGGAATGCTTACCGCCAGCAGCGCCTCACGCTGCTCGCCGGTTTCCGCCCGCTCGGCGACAAAGCGCATGCGGTCGAAGTTCAGATTGGCACCCGATGTGATGGCCACCAGCGTCTCTCCGGCATGACCGCTGCGCGCGGCGTAAGCCTTCAAGCCCGCAATCGACAAGGCACCCGCAGGCTCCAGCAGGCTGCGCGTATCGGCGAACACATCCTTGATCGCAGCACACAGCTCGTCGGTGTCCACGCAAATCACTTCGTCCAGCAAGGCCCGACACAAACGAAAGGTCTCATCGCCGACACGTTTGACCGCCGTGCCATCGGAAAACAGGCCAACGTCCGGCAAGCTCACCACCTCACCTGCGCGGATCGACTGCGCCATGGCACAGGAATCATGGGTCTGCACGCCAATCACCCGCACTTCGGGACGCAAGGACTTGATGTACGCGGCCACACCTGCGGCCAGTCCGCCACCGCCAATCGGAACGAAGACCGCATGAAGATCATCGGTGTGTTGTCGCAGGATCTCCATGCCGACCGTGCCCTGCCCGGCAATCACCTCAGGATCATCGAACGGATGAACAAAGGTGTAGCCCTCGCTGGCCAGCAATTGCTGAGCCTGCGCGTAGGCATCGCTGTAGGAATCGCCATGCAGAACGACATGGACCGCGTCGCCGCCATGACTACGGACGGCATCGATCTTCATTTGAGGCGTGGTCACCGGCATCACGATCACGGCGCGACAGCCCAAACGTCGCGCAGCCAGCGCCACGCCTTGTGCATGATTGCCCGCCGAGGCGGCCAGCACGCCGCGAGCGCGCTCCTCGGAGCTCAAGCCAACCATCTTGTTGTAGGCACCGCGCAGCTTGAACGAAAACACCGGCTGGTTGTCCTCGCGCTTCAAGAACACCTTCGCCTGGCATCGACTGGACAAGCGCGGCGCGAACTCCAACTCGGTCTCGCGCGCCACGTCATACACCCTCGAGCGCAGAATCCGGCGCAGATAGTCATCGGCAACCGACAGATCGGGGGACGCATTCAACGGGTTCGGGGTGTTCACGGACTACCTGCATGACGAGGGACGGCAACGCGCTGAATCCAGCGCGTCGTTCTGCCGAATCATAGGGGCTCGACTCGACACTGTGCGCGTCCGGGACGACTCGAAGACGGATTGGCGCGAACTGGCGCGCCACGCCACTGGCAAAAGTCGCCCATCAATGATGCACTTCGCGCCTCTCCTTTCCGAACGAGCATTGTCGTGGCCTGGATTCGTCGTTTGTTGCTGTTGGCTGTTGTTGGGCTGGTCCTGATCGTTGGTGGCGCTTGGTGGGCATTGCAGGAAAGCCTGCCGACACTGGATGGCAAGCTCGTGCTGTCTGGCCTGGGTGCAGAGGCGCACATCGAGCGCGACGAACTGGGCACGGCGACTATCCGCGCGGCAAGTCGACAGGACGCACTGCGGGCGCTGGGGTTTGTGCATGCCCAAGAGCGCTTTTTCGAAATGGACTTGCTGCGCCGTTCCGCCGCCGGCGAACTGGGCAGCTTGTTCGGCCCCGTGGCACTGCCCAGAGATCGCGCTAATCGGCTGCACCGCATGCGCTACCGCGCCCAACAGGCGGTCTTGGCGCTGTCAGAGGATGACCAAGCGGCACTGAGCGCCTATGCCGACGGCGTCAATGCGGGTATCGCCGCGCTGGAGACCCGCCCCTGGGCCTATTGGCTGTTACGCCACCAGCCCGGCGTATGGAAGCCCGAAGACAGTCTGCTGGCCGGTTTCGCGATGTTCTTTGATCTGCAGGACAGCCAGAACCGCCGCGAGCTGGCTTGGCTGCAGATGCGCGAACACCTGCCGTCTGAGGTCGTGAACCTGCTGGCGGCCGATGGCAGTGAGTGGGACGCACCACTGATGGGTGATGCGCGCGCCGCGCTGAGCGCGGGGCAGATTCGCGCCGCGTTCAAGTCACCCTTCAAACCCTGGCAGGCGACACCGGAACCGCTGGAAACGCAGGATGAGCCAGTGCAGTCAGGCACCAACTTGTCCTCCTCGGTAGTTGACCAAAATGCCGCTCCTGTCGGCAGCAACAACTTCGCCGTGGCGGGCGGTTTGACCGCCGATGGGCGTGCCATCGTGGCGGACGACATGCACCTCGGTCTGCGCGCGCCGAATATCTGGTTTCGCACGCGACTGATTTATCCCGACGCGGCCGCACCGGACGGGCAAGTCGACGCCACCGGCGTCTCGCTGCCCGGCGTGCCAACACTGGTGGTCGGCAGCAATCGTCACATCGCCTGGGGATTTACCAACAGCTACGGCGACTGGGCCGATTGGGTGCTCGTCGAATGGCTGGACAAAGCGCACACCCGCTACCGCACCGCCGAGGGTGAGGCCAGCGTCGAAGTGGTGGAAGAAACCCTCGACACGCACGGCGGAAACCCGGAAATCCTCAGCATTCGCGAAACCCGCTGGGGTCCGATCCTGCATGATCTCGACGACACACACAGCCTCGCGCTGCGCTGGACAGCGCATCAGCCGGGCGCCATCAATCTCGACCTCGGTCGCTTGCTACAGGTCGGCAACATCGACGACGCCCTTGATGTGGCGCATTCGGCAGGCGTGCCCGCACAGAACCTGTTGGTCGGTGATCGCCACGGCGACATCGCATGGACATTGATCGGCCGCATTCCGCACCGGATCGGCGACTGTGATCCGAAAGCACCCCTGATTCCTGCGCGCGGATGCGACTGGGACGGCTGGATGCCACCCGATGCCGCGCCGAGCGTGATTCGTCCGACAGACCAGCGTCTGTGGACGGCGAATTCGCGCGTGGTGGATGCGGAAGCGCTGGCGCTGATCGGCGATGGCGGCTACGACCTGGGTGCAAGGCAGCGCCAGATTCGCGATGACCTGCAGGCCGCCTCTCACTTCAGCGAAGCAGATCTGCTGGCGATCCAGCTCGATGATCGCGCCCTGTTCCTGCAGCGTTGGTGGGANNGAAGCCATGGGCGAGCGCTTCACGACACCCAAGCTCAGTCAGCTTGAAGCCATGCTCTGGCCCGCCATCGAGAATACGATTCCAGAGCTGCTGCCGACCGACTACTCACAATGGGACGAATTCCTGCACGCCAGCCTGATTGAACTGCAGTCCCAACTGCAGTCCGTGCCGGGCGACCTGAACAATCGAAGCTGGGGCGAGAAGAACGCCACGCAGATCTGCCATCCGTTGGCTATGGCCCTGCCCACCTTCTTGGCTGAACCCTTGTGCATGCCCAGCGAGGTACAAGGCGGCGACAGCAACATGCCCCGCGTGGCGGGTCCCGGCTTTGGCGCCAGTCAGCGCATGGTGGTGGCTCCCGGTCACGAAGCTGAGGGTCTGTTCCACATGCCCGGCGGCCAGAGCGGCCATCCGCTTTCACCATTCTGGGGCGCAGGACACGCCGATTGGATGCGTGGCGAGCCTTCACCCTTCCTGCCTGGCGAGACTCGCCATACGCTCACCCTGACAGCGGAGTGAATTATTTTTGATCGAGCGCGAATCCTTTCGCCTACATAGCGGCTCTTGTAGGCGCAACTGTGGTCCACATGGCTTCTGGCAGGGGCGCGCAAGCCCTGATCAGCAGTGCAATGGCCCCTGGTGTCGTTACCGACGCAGGAATTGATGATGACCGCTTCCGCTACCCAGCATCCGTTACAACCGCTGCTCTGTGCCGCCCGCGAGGGCGATCCCGAGGCATTGAACTGCCTGCTGGCACGCAGCCGGACCCAGGTGATCCGTTATGCCGAGCGCCATTGCGCCGTCAATGACGTCGAAGATGCGGTGCAGGAAACCCTGATCCTCACCGCGCGCTATTTGAACGCACTGCGGGTACTGGAAGCCTTCAACGGCTGGTTGTTCCGCATCGTCAAGCGCGAATGCGACCGTCTGAAGCGTGCGGTGCGAATGAACGTCTACGACTATGCACCGGATCTGCCGATGCCCGAACCGGTGCTGCAGTCCGCCAACGAGTTACGGCGCGATCTCACGGCGGCCCTGCAATCGCTGCCGCCACACTATCTGGAGGTGCTGCTGATGCGCGATGCGGAAGAGCTCACGATCGAAGAAATGGCGGCGCGTCTCGGCATGCAACGCGCGGCGGTCAAATCCCGTCTGCATCGAGCGCGCGCCATGGTCCGCGAATACCTCAAATCCTGACGCGACCATCACTCGTGCGCGGGTATCACAAGCAAACAAGCGAAACCATTTCACCCCGCGGCACTGCCGCAATCACAAGGAGCACTGCAATGAGCAACAACAACACCTTGAACCTGGCGATGGGCGCGATTCTGGTCGGTGGTCTGGCTTTGGCCTCCAGCAACATGGCCCAGGCATTCCAACTGACCGACCTGCAAGGAGGTTATCAATTGATTGCCGATGAGGCGCAAACGCCGAAGATGGATCCAGCCCCCACACCGGCACCAGCCGAAGACGACAAGAGTGCCGAGGGCTCCTGCGGCGGTGACAAGTCCAAGGAAGGCAGCTGCGGTGAAGGCAAGTGCGGTGGCGAAGCCAAAAAGGAAGGCGAAGGCAGCTGCGGCGGCAACGCGGTTTGATGTCGTGG
>DEHW01000140.1 GCA_002352135.1 Lysobacterales bacterium UBA2790 | reverse complement strand
TCGACCGGCTGGTGATGCTGCTGACCAATAGTGCCTCGATCCGTGATGTGCTGTTGTTTCCCTACATGCGGCCCGAAGCACAGGGCTGATCACGCGGTCACGCGGCGACGTCTCAATTCTGCTTTTGTGCGTCGTCCAGCATCTGCCGAGCATGCGCGAGGCTGAGTTCGGTGATCTGCACGCCGCCCAACATACGCGCCAGTTCATCGACGCGACTGGCATCCGACAAGGTGTGCAGGGCGCTGCGGGTAACTCCGTCATCGGCCTGTTTGCGCACGCTGTAGTGCGCATGGCCTTGCGCGGCAACCTGCGCTAGATGGGTGACGCACAGGACCTGTCGTTCGCCGCCCAGTCGACGCAGTTTCTGGCCGACGATCTCGGCGACCGCTCCACCGATGCCGGTGTCCACTTCATCGAACACCATGGTGTGCACGGCATCCATCCCGAGGGCGGCCACCTCGATAGCGAGGCTGATGCGCGACAGTTCGCCGCCCGAGGCCGTCTTGCGCAGCGCACGCGGTGGTTGTCCGGCATTGGTACTGACCAGGAATTCGATCCGCTCCGCGCCAGTGGGGTCGGGCTGCGAATCGGTGTTGTCTTCCAGCAGCACACTGACGCGTCCGCCCTGCATGCCAAGCAGGCTCATTTCTTCGCTGACTGCTTGCTCGAAGCGCAGCGCCGAGGCCCGGCGTGCCGCGCTCAATTGCTTGGCTGCAGCCTCCCATTGGTTCTGCAGTTTGGCGAGTTGCGCATCCAGCTTGGCGACCGCGCTACCTGCAGCTTGCAACTGCTCGATCTCGTTGCGCAGGGCTTGCACTTTGTCGTGCAGATCGCGGGCGTCAGTGCGGTGCTTGCGGGCCAGATCATGCAAACGGGTGAGCTGTTCCTCCAGCGCGCCCAGTCGCGCAGGGTCCAACTCCAGATCATCCTGAGTCGAACGAATCCGCATCGCCGCTTCTTCGGCTTGAATGGCGGCGGCCTCCAGCAGATCGGCGGCTTCCGACAGGCGCGAATCGAACTCGCCCTGACGCGCAAGTGCCTGCGCGAGATGGCGGAGATTGCGCGCCTGATCGCTGCGCTCGTCGCCATCCAACTGGCTTAGCGTCCACTCGCAGGTTTCATAAAGTTTCAGCGCGTGCGCGGTGCGTCGATGCTGCACGACCAGTTCGTCGAACGCCGCCGGACTGAGCGCCTCCTGTTCAAGTTCGCGCAACTGATGGTTTAGCAGCTCGATTTGCGGGCCCGGGTCACTGGCTTGCCGAAGCAGTGCGTCGCGTTGCTTGCGCAACGACTGCCATTGCAGGGCGTGCTTGCTGACCTCATTGAGCAATGCGGAATGTCTGCCCCAGGCATCCAAGAGGGCGAGCTGTTGTGGCTTTTGCAGCAAGGCCTGGTGCTCGTGCTGGCCATGAATCTCGATCAATTGCTCGGCCAGTTCGCCAAGTTGGCTGGCTGAGACAGGACGGCCGTTGATCCAGGCCCGCGATCCGCCATCTGCACGAATGACCCGACGCAAGGAGCAGGCGAGTTCGTCGTCGAGTTCCTGTTCGCGCAGCCAACCCAGGGCGCGATCCTCCTCATGCAGCAGAAACTGCGCCGACAGTTCGGCGCGTTCTGCCCCGTGCCGGACCATCGTGGCATCGGCGCGCGCGCCGCTGAGAAACAGCAGGGCATCGACCAGCAAGGATTTGCCTGCGCCGGTTTCGCCGGAAATGACGGTCAGGCCCTGTCCAAGTGTCAGTTCCACCTCTTCCACGATGGCGAAATCCTTGACGTACAGACTGGACAGCATGGGCGGGCTCGATGGACACAAGGACGCAAACGCTAGCATTCCGCAGGAAACAGGCCAAGACGAGCCGAAGACATGGGCACAGGGCTTGTCAGGCATCGGCGCAGGCTATATCTAGTGCGTATGACTTCCCGATTGCTCGATCCCCGTTCCCGCCAGTTGTTGCGCGCGTTGATTGCGCAGTACATCCGTGATGGCGAGCCGGTGGGTTCGCGGACCTTGGCCAAACATTCCGGTTTGGATGTCAGTCCGGCGACAATTCGCAACGTCATGGCGGATCTTGAGGATGTCGGTCTGGTCGCCACGCCGCACACCTCGGCGGGGCGCGTGCCGACCGCGCAGGGCTATCGGGTGTTCGTCGACAGTCTCCTGCAGATGCAACCGATGCGGACTGCGGAGATCGACGCCCTGCGGCAGCGTTTGTCACCGGAATTGGGAACTCAGGGGCTTCTCGCCAGTTCGTCGGAGCTGCTGTCGGCCATGTCGCAGTTCGTCGGTATGGTGACCGTGCCGAAGCGTGATCAGTTTGCGCTGCGACATATCGAGTTTGTCGCACTGGACGGGCATCGTGTTCTGGTGATCCTGGTGTTCGCCGACAACGAAGTGCAGAACCGGGTGATTCAGACCCGACGCTTCTACAGCCCGGCAGAGCTGGAACAGCTCGGCAACTACCTCAACTCGCATTTTGCGGGCAGACCGCTGGGCGACATTCGCACCGATCTGGTTCGTGAGTTGCGGGAAACCCGCTCGGCGATGGACAGCCTGCTGTCGGCAGCGGTGGAGGTCGCCGAGTCGGTGTTCCCGGCGGGCACTGAAGAGGACGTCGTAGTTGCCGGACAAACCCGCTTGATGGGTGTGCACGACTTGTCGGACATGGATCGCTTGCGCGAACTGTTCGATGCCTTTGCGCGCAAGCGCGAACTGCTGCAGTTGCTCGAAGGTTGTATTCATGCGCAGGGCGTGCGTTTGTTCATTGGCGAGGAGTCGGGCATGACGCCCTTTGGCGGCTGTTCGCTGGTGGCTGCGCCCTATGGTGTGGAAGGCAAGGTGCTGGGTGTGCTGGGCGTGATCGGTCCCACCCGGATGGCCTACGAACGCGTCATTCCGATGGTGCAGACCACCGCCCAAGTGCTGACGGCGGCCTTGAATCAGGCGCAACAGTCCCAATAAACGCGGCTGGTCGATCCTTTTCCCTCGTGGGAAACCCGCGTCGTGCGGGCTTCCTGTTTGCCTATCCAGCGAGAGCGCAATGACTCAAGAGCACACCCCCAACGACACGCCGTCCACTGAGCAGGTAGAGCACGACCGCGCCGAAGCGCTGGCCGCCAAGGTGGACGAGTTGCAGCTCAGTCTGATCCAACTGAAAGAAGAACAGTTGCGTGAGCGGGCGGATCTGGAAAACCAGCGCAAGCGCATGATTCGCGATGTCGAGCAGGCGCGGAAGTTTGCCAACGAACGACTGCTGGGTGACCTGTTGCCGGTGCTGGATAGTCTGGAACGTGGACTGCAAAGCGCGGCGGGTGCGTCGGACCAAGTACGCGAGGGGCTGGAGCTGACCCTGAAGCAGTTGTTGAAAGTGTGTGAGACCGGCGGTCTGGTGGAGGTTTCGCCTTCGGCGGGGACGCCATTCAACCCCGAGCAGCATCAGGCGATGACTGCCCAGCATAGTGATGCGGTGCCGCCGAACAGCGTGATTCAAGTGTTCCAGAAAGGCTACCTGTTGAATGACCGACTGCTGCGACCCGCGTTGGTGGTGGTCAGTCAGGCCGAATGAATCGACGCATAACCGCCGTGAAGAGCGCTTGAAAGCGCTTTGCGACAACCCCAGATAGCGCACAGAGCCCGGCGATTGCACTGGGCAAGAACTTTGTAAGGAGAATTTCATGGGCAAGATCATCGGTATCGACCTCGGCACCACCAATTCCTGCGTTGCAGTGATCGAGGGTGGTCAGGCCAAGGTGATTGAGAACTCGGAAGGCGATCGCACCACGCCGTCGATCGTGGCGTTCACCAAGGATGGCGAAACCATCGTCGGTGCCTCGGCCAAGCGCCAGTCGGT
>DEHW01000084.1 GCA_002352135.1 Lysobacterales bacterium UBA2790 | reverse complement strand
GTCATTTGTGAACAGACCCTAGCGATCGTCGTCGAATCGCGGATCTGGGTCGTCGTTGTAGTTGATCGGGTCATAGAAGACGCTCTTCTTGTGATCCGCCTGATCGCCGACTGCCCACTCTTCTGGTTCCGTTTGATCCACGCCACGAGCCAGCCAAGCCGCGGAGGCGACAAGCAACAGTAGGAGCGCCAGCCAGAACGCTACGTAAAGCAACACGCCGATCACCGCGAGCTTGATGATCCAGAGAATCGCCTTGGCACCCGAAATCGGCAGGCCCTTGCCAACCAGCCACCGCACGACATGGGCCTCTCGACGCATGGCTGCTCGGTAGGCGCGGCCGAGAGTTCGGCCGGCGCCCTCCGCCCTCGTCATTTTTAGAGAGGCTTTCATCGTGACTACCTCATGTGTCTGCCTATTTTGGTTTCTTGGATGCGGCCCAGTCCGCTTGGCTTGCCGCGACCAGGGCCGCCCAATCGTCGGGCGGATTGCCTCGCCCCAGCATCTTCTCGAACACCGCATACGGATCGGACTTGCTGCCCGCCGATCGCAGGGTCTGCTCGTCGTTGACCCAGGCGTACACGATGGCCTTCACCTTGGAGTCGTAGCGGAAGAACAGACGGAAGCGTCGTCCGATCTTCGCGCGCCGCCAGTGGCGGTACGCCGCACCCAGGGTATTGCCCTGCCGGAACTCGTCTCGCGCGGGGTCGCTCGGCACGACTTCCAGGATCAACTGGCTCAGCGCCCGGAACAGCTTGACGTTGGCGTTGCCCTCGAATCCCGCTGGGTCGTTCTGCTCGGCACGCTGCGCCGCCACGTGCAGCTTGCGCAACTGCTCGACCACGCCATCGTGGAACAGCAGCGTCCAGCCATGCCGCTGCATCAGAGCTCCACTTCGCCTTCGATGTCTTCATCGAGGTTCACCGCGTGCCCAATGTTCGCCAGCATCGCTCGGGCAAGATCCTCCGGCAGCGGCTGGAGGTTGCGCCCCGCGCGGATGTCCGCCTCCAGCAAGCCGAGGAAGGCGCCAATCGCCGGGTCTTCGTGTTCGTCGGCTCGGGTCACGATGACTTCGCCCCCGCGCAAGTCGAACGCCACTTTTCCGCCGGTGTCCACGCCCAAGGCCTGCCGGATGGGCTTGGGCAGGGTGATCTGACCCTTGGAGGTCAGCGTCGCGACTTCATGGATTTCGGGCATGGCAGTTCTCGGGATGACAACGCCCGCATGGTAAGGAATTTTCCTTACGCTGTCAATCTGGATCAGCATGGCACGCCTCCGGTCGGTCAGAAGGACTCATCGTAGGGTCGGTACAGCCTGCCTTCCCGTTTCAATCCGGACTGGGCCAGCACCGCATTACCCGTGGCTGCCCGCTTGCGGTTGAACGCTCATGATCCCCAGAGTCTGGCGCCGGAAGAAGAACTCACCGAGGAGTCCACACCTGCAACGACATCTGCGACATTGGCGCCTGAATCGGCGCCGACGCTTCAGAACGCCCGCGGCGCAATGCCCTCTGGTGAAAACTTCGTGGAGTGGCTGAGACAGGGCCTCCAGTCCCATCGGCTCATCCTCAACGATGCGAAGGCGCTGGTGCATACGGTGGCTGACACCGCGTACCTGGTCAGTCCCGGCGTTTTCCAGCGCTACGTTCAAGAACATCCGCAGGTCGCTTCACTGGCGAAGCAGGAGAAGCTGGCCGATTGGCAATGGGTGCAGAAGCAGTTCGAGCGGCTGCACCTGCATCGCAAGCAGGACAGCGGATTAAACATCTGGACCTGCGAAGTGACCGGGCCGCGCAAGTCGCGTCGGCTGCACGGCTATCTACTGGAGGAGCCGACCCATGTGCTGTCACAGATCATCGCCAACATCCGTATCTGAAGCTGATCGACGGCAAATCCGTGATGGCCCCTTGAGATCGATGGGCCGGAGGCGACAAATGGGGCGCGTCAGTTCGGGCCGGCCGATTCCGATTGGTCGGCCAACCGGGATTCGGTAGTCGCGATCAGTGAAGCGGCGCTGCACCCCAGCGCGTTGGCGATCCGAAGGATCAACGCCAGGTTCGGCATGTGCTCGCCCCGCTCGATCTTGCCCATGTGCGAACGCTCGATACCTGCCAGGCCCGCCAAGGTCTCCTGGGCCACACCTTGCACGGTCCTTGCCTCACGCACCGCCACGCCGAACGCGCGCGCAGGCAAGGCTTCATAGGTCGTTGTTCCTGCGGGTCGTCCGCGCTGTATCGATCGCTTCTGCATCCATGAAAGCGTCGAATATCACGCCGACTTAAACCACGTTAAACTTAACTCACACGAACCCGGCTCTTGGATTTATTAGCGTCAGGTGCTGAGCAGGTGTTGCGATGACTTCCCTGGATACGCTGCACATCGCTTTGTCGGACAGCCTGGTCTATCCCCGGCTGACAGCGCTGCTGACGCTGCATCGCCAGCACGAACCTGGCGTGCGCGTTCGACTCCGGGAGGCTTCCGTAGCGGAACTGATCCAAGGACTGGAGGATGGCACCTTCGATGTGGGCCTTTGCCAATCCGCTCCCGTCTCACGTGGCCTCAGCGCTACCCCCGTCTGGCGCGATGCGCTGATGATGGGCGTTGCGCGTCGGCATCCATTGCTTGCCCACGAATCAGTGTCGCTTGAACACATGATGCCCAGTGTCTGGATCACCCTGGATGCACAAGCTGGCGCGGGCTATCGCGCGCAGATCGGGCGGCTTCTGGCGGCGACTGACGCATCACCCTCAAGCACGATCGAAGTGCGGTCGTTCGACCTGATGATGACGTTGGTAGCCGCAGGCTATGGCGTATGCTTGGCGCCCGCGGCCACAGTGGAGTCATACCGGCCGCTCGGTGTTGTCGGTCGCCCCTTGGCACATCGGCCCGTGGAGATCACGACCTACTTAGTTCGTCCCGACTCCGCTTCTTCTGCCTCCGTCGACCGTCTGGTCGAACACGCGCGGGCGATCGGGGCGTAGACCTGGGTGACTCTGTTGCCCTGGCCGCTACGCCACCTGCAGAGGCGTCCATTCGCTTTCCTTCACGGCGGTCGATACGACCATGATGGCCTTGTCGAGATTGTTCGCGGTGACGGCTTCGATGGCTGAGCGACGACCCAGCATCGGGTGCAGCTGCAACAGCGCGTGGTAGATCCGCCAAGGGTCGGCGTCGCGGTTCAACTTCATCACGGCCTGGATCAAGGCGTGCTTGTTCGGGTCAAGATGCCAGTCGGGTACGCGCTGACCGCGGTTGCCGACGTTCAGCGCCAGCAGGTTGCCGGCCTTGATCTCGTAGCTGATCCACCGACGGGATTTTCCGGCCATCTTTGCGTACGCGGCGACCAGCAGGTTGTGCGGTGACTCGAAGACTTCGATCAGTTCCATCCGCTCGCGCTGGACATCAGAGAGTGGCGTCGGCACCGCAGGCTGAGGCAACGCAACGGCAGACAGTCGATGCGTGGCGGCGGAGACCAGCGGCATCGCATCGCCAGGCTTCGTCACCAGCAGGATCGGAGACGTCGTGGCTGTCCTTGTTGGCGGGCCGTTGGTTGCCTGCTCGTTAGCGATTGCGGGTCCGCCTTCCAAGTGAATGGTCAGCGGCATGCTGGCCACCTCGACCATGTTCTGCTCGAAGAGGTCGAGCCGGTCAGCCCAGTCCTGCATCATGCGCCGGCGTTGCTCCACGTACTCGGCGTGGTTGTAGGTGGCGCTGACCTTGTTGGGATCGACATGGGAGAGCTGCGCATCCACCCAGGCTTTGGGATAGCCAAACTCGTTGAGCGCGGTGGACATCGTGGCGCGGATGCCGTGCCCCGTCAGCAGATCGCGATAGCCCATGCGCTTGAGTGCGGTGTTGAGCGTGTTCTCGCTCATGCGCTTCTTCAAATCGAAGTCGTGTCGGAACAGATAGCGTTGCGCCGGCTTGAAGTGCTCCAGCATGTAGCGGACGACCTCCATGGCCTGCACAGACAACGGCACGATGTAGGGCGGGATGTCCTTCGCTTGCTGACGCTTCCTGCGCATGTCCATCTGCAACTGCTTCACGACCTCGGGCGGGATGATCCACAGTCCTTGGTCCAGGTGAAACTGGTCCGGCGTCGCGAGCCGCAACTCGCCGGTGCGCACGCCGGTCAGGAACAGCAGCCGCAACCCAAGCTGCGTCTGCAACCTGCCGCGATACTTGCGTACCCGCTGCAACAGCTTCGGCAGGTCGGCCATGCGCAGGAACGGGTTGTGGTTCACGGGCGGCAGCGGCACCGCGACCACATCGAGATCGGAGGCCGGGTTCTGTTCCAGACCCGGCACGGCCACCAGGGCATAGCGGAACAGTTGGTTGAACCAGGTCCGCACCTTCTCGGCGACGGACAGTGCCTTGCGTCGCTCGATCCTGGCGATGACTTCCAGCAAATCAGGGCGCTTGATCTCGTAGATCGTGCGCTTGCCCAACAACGGAAGAACGTCCTTGTCGAAGATGCGTGGGAGTACCGAGGCGGTGCACTGCCGGCCCTTCTTGAGACTGAGTTCGCGATGGGCGAACCACTTCCTGTACACAGCTTCGAAGGTGTTCTCACCGGCGAGCTTGGCAACCGAACGCTTCTGCTTGCGGTGAACACGGGGATTGATGCCCTTGGCGACCAAGGCCCGTGCTTCGTCGCGAAGCGCACGGGCTTCGAGTAGCGACACCTCCGGATAGGTGCCGAACGACATCCGCTTGCGCTTGTTCAGCCAGTAGTAGCGGAAATGCCAGCTCTTGCCACCGTTGGCGGTGACGGCCAGGTACAAGCCCAACGTGTCGTAGAGGTCGTAGGCCTTGCCGGTGGCTTTCGCGCGCCGGACAGCCATGTCTGATAGCACCATGCTCTAGCTCCTGAACATTCGTCAGGAACTGCATGCTGGTCACATCAGCCTCGCGCCTCTAGCAACAATCCGGAAGCCGCCGTACCCGTGAAAATGGGCCCAAAAATGGGCCCAAAAGTCCCGGATTCAGGTGGATTTCAGTGGACGGCCCCGGAACGCTGCTTCGATGAAAAGTCGTTTGGCGATAACGACTTACAGCGCTTCATGGACCTCCACGGATTTCCGTGGATTGATGCAGTGGAGCGGGTGATGGGAATCGAACCCACGTATGCAGGAGGGTAAGGAGATTACCTCACGATAATCTCCTCCCCTAAGAACCGTACGTGCAAGTTTCCCTGCATACGGCTCAAGCAACCCACAAACGCCTCATTTGTACATCGAGACGCCAGCAGGGCCGTACTTTCCTTCTAAAACATGGTGCTGCATGTGGCAGTTCGGATGTAGCAAGACCAGGTTGGTCGGCTTGTCCGAGCCCCGTTCAGACCGCTTGACGATGTGGTGTAGATGCCACCCCGTCTTACGGGTGATTTTCTGGTCGCAGATCGGGCAGAGTCCTTCCTGCCACCACCACAGCCAGCGGAGCTTGCGGCGACCCTCTAGCATGATCTCCATTTTCTGTCCAAGCCTTCTGGAGAAGTACTCGTCATACTTCGGGTCGTAGGGATTCGCCTCGCCCATAATCTTGATGTGACGCCGTTTCCGGTGCTCACTCAAGCTGGGCAGCAGCTTGTCCTTGTCCGCAAATCGCCAATCGCGCCCCTGCAGGGACTTGAAGTAACGCTGTTTGATCCACCGCTTTCCCTTGTTCGGGTGACGGCGGCACGCCCAACGCCACAGCATTTGCCAGATTTGATGATCGCATCGTGCAAACGTCCGGGATACCATCTGACTTCGATGGTAGTTGGCCCAGCCCCGGATGACGGGGGCGAGCGTGTCCACCACTTCGGTCTGCGCGGCAGCCTTTCTTTCACGCAGCAGCGTACGCACCTTGTCGAGGAACGCCTTGATATTCTTCTTCGACGGCTGGGTGACCAGCACGCGATTGAAATACCTCACATTCCACCCCAGGAAGTCGAAGCCCTCCGTCACTTGCGTGATTTTGGTCTTCTTCTCCGAGAGGCCAAGGCCCCTGGCGGCCAGGAACCGCTCCACCAGAGGTTTGATCCTGCTTTCCAGCAACTCTTTCGAGCTGCCGGTAATCACAAAGTCGTCCGCGTAGCGCACCAGATTGACCTTGGCCCCGCGCGCCTCCCTCACCGTCGAAAACAGTGTGGTCAGCTCGCGTTGCAGGCCGTCCAGCGCGATGTTCGCCAACACCGGGGAAATGATGCCTCCCTGTGGCGTGCCGGTATGCGTGGGAAAAAGCCTTCCCGTTTCGATAAACCCCGCCTTCAGCCACTTGCGCAGGATGCCTTTGTCCATGCAGACATTGGCGACCAGCCAGTCGTGACTGATGTTGTCGAAGCAGCCTTTGATGTCCCCTTCCAGCACCCATTTCGGCGAGGCCTTGCGACCAAGTGCGTTTCGCACCTGTTCGATGGCGTCCGCCGTCGAGCGCTCACGTCTGAAACCGTAGGAATGGGCATCGCCGGTCACTTCGGCGACGGGATCCAGCGCCAATAAGTGCAGCGCTTGCATGGCCCGATCACGCATGGTTGGAATGCCCAGTGGGCGCTTTTCACCGTTGGCTTTCGGGATGTAGATGCGACGTAATGGCAAGGGCTTGTATCTCTTGTTGCCGAGACCGACAACCGCCTGCCACTTCTTGTCCGGTGTGTCCCAGGTTTGCTTATCGACACCTGGAGTTTTCCGGCCTTGATTCTCCGTTACCCGCCTCACGGCCAACGCTTTCGCGCTGGTGGATTTGGTCAGGAGCTTCTGCAGGGCGCGAACCTTCCGCCACTCCCCCGCTGTTGCTGCTTTCGCAATTCGCGTCTGTAACCTCGCGACGATCCGGTGCGCATCGACCCACGGGATGTGGTGCCAAGCTTGCCAGGTCGTGGAGGCGACATCGCAATCGTTGAGACTTGCGTCCATATCAACCCCCGGTTGAATGGAGCGGGTGATGGGAATCGNNGAAGTTCTACCATTGAACTACACCCGCCCGGTTCCCGTAAAGGAAGGACGCAACTACCCCTAGCGGGAATAGTACATCATTCCCGCAGGGCGGCGATTAACAGACCAGTCTTGCGACGGGTCACCAGATGGAAGTCTGCACGCTTTCGCGTCGGGGCAATCGTTTCATCCCCTATCTCCGCTATTACAGCGAAGCATTCGCTTTTTCCATCATCCTCTGCCCACTACGCCATCAATGACCCTCACAGGCCACCTTGTCCGCCAGACTGGCCGGACGACGTATTGGGTTTACCGCGTTCCGCACAAGTAACAAGAGTTGGGAAGGTTCCGCAATTTCGCCGGTGATCACATGTCAGCGTGTCCGCACCAAGCAAGCGGACAACCGATCACATGCCATTTTGGCCAGAGCCCGATACTGCAAGTTGCCTTTGGCTCTTTCAAGCTTGACGACGTTTATAAGCGGTTCACTTACGTTAACCATCCAACCCAGCCTAGCGCCTCATCCGGGTGCAACTCCCGAAATCACACCAGACCCCTCACGGGATATGGCGTACCCCATAAGGTGGCTACATTGTTGGAGCGCTCGGCACCCCACCGTTACCAGCGGCGCACTGCTCCTAGGCTACAGGGGGCTGAACCCCAGGATCAATTCATCCCTTGCGGGAGCTGATCGATTACTTGTGCAGCCTTCGCTGCATAGGCAAATCGAGTTTCCTCGATCTTATTAGCTACCAACAAAATCCCCCCTGCGAGCAGGTGCGTCGTTTTCAGGGACTGAACGACTTGGGCTTTTTCTCGAAAAACGTCGAGTAGGCGCTAACCTATGCGACTCGCGTCGCACGCTTGGGAAGCTGCCGTTCTACCNNCTACCATTGAACTACACCCGCAAAAACTGTCGCGCCGAGCGCGCGAGCCACGCATTCTAAACAGCGGCGAACAGACATGCAATTGCGACGAGTGCGATCGCGTTTCCAGCCGCTGGATCGTTCGCGTGTTGCCAAAATCATGATGTAATCGAGCACATGAGCGAAAACAGATATGTTCCGGCTGAAGCCGGCGAGGGCGGCGTCCGCCACGATGACGACGGGTGTGATCCGGGACAACGCTTTTCCAGCCGCTCGATTCGCAGTTTCGTGCTGCGCCAGGGGCGCATGACCGTCGCGCAGCAGCGTTGTCTCGACGAAATGATGCCGCTGATCGGCTTGTCCTACCGTCCTGCCCCACTTGATCTCGACGCCGCATTCGGGCGCGCGGCGCCGAAGATCGTCGAAATCGGTTTTGGAATGGGCGAGACCACCGCGCGCATTGCGGCAGCCTTGCCCGATCGGGATTTTCTCGCGATCGAGGTGCATGGCCCCGGTGTCGGCAACCTGTGCAAACTGGTTGCCGAAGAGCGCCTGGACAACCTAAGGATCATGCAGCATGACGCCGTGGAGGTCTTGCGCGACATGGTTTCGGAAAGGGCGCTGCACGGTGTGCACGTGTTCTTTCCCGATCCGTGGCACAAGAAGCGCCATCACAAGCGCCGCATCATTCAGCCGGATTTCGTCGCGCTGATCGCATCGCGGCTGGCGCCGGGCGCCTATCTCCACTGTGCGACCGACTGGGAAGAATACGCCCACTGGATGCTCGACGTGCTCGATGCCGAGCCCTTGCTCGCAAACACGGCCGACGGCTTTGCGCCGCGCCCCGATTACCGTCCACTGACCAAGTTCGAGAACCGCGGNNCTCGGACACGGCGTCTGGGACCTGATTTTTCAGCGCCGTCCGCGTGACGTGAATGTCGTGGCGCCAGGAGAGCAATAGCATGATCACCGGCCTGTTCAGGTTCTTCGGCAGAATCCTCGTTTACTTGTGGCGGGCCGTGAATGGCCTGCGCGTGCTCATTTTCAATCTGGTGTTCGTTCTGGTCGTCGTGGCCGTCGTCATGGTGCTGATGCGCCCGGAACTGCCCTTGCCCGCGAGCGCGGCATTGGTGATTGCGCCGTCCGGCGTTCTGGTGGAACAACGCGAAATCGAGGATCCGCTGGCCTTGCTGCGCGCCGGTGGCGCGCCCGATCCGCAGACTGCGCTATCCGACCTGACCGAGGCCATCGCGGCTGCGCGGCTGGATGACCGCATCAAGGCGCTCGTGATCGAGGTGGACGATCTCGACGGCGCCGGGCTGTCCAAGCTCGCTGAACTGCGGACCGCGATCGAAGCCTTCAAGACCAGTGGCAAGCCGGTGCTGGCGCGCGGCGAACGCTATACCCAGGGTCAATACTACCTCGCGAGCGTGGCCGACGAAGTGCATCTCGCGCCCGACGGCTTCGTGCTGGTCACCGGCTTGGCGCGCTACGTGAGCTATTTCAAGGGCGCGCTCGACAAGCTCGGCATCAAGATGCACGTGTTCAGGGTGGGTGAGTACAAGTCGTTCAGCGAGCCATTCACCCGCACCGACATGTCGGACGAGGACCGCGCCAACTCGCGCGATCTCCTCGACGGCTTGTGGAACGTGTTTCGCAACGATGTTTCGGCGAGCCGCAGGATCACGCTCGACGTGCTCGACAACTACGTGATCGACTATGGCGCCGCGCTTGAGGCCAGCGGTGGCGATGCGGCGCTGGCGGCGCAGCGCACCGGGCTGGTCGACCGGCTGAGCACCCGCGATGAATGGGCCGCGATGCTCAAGGACCGGGTCGGCGAGGACGGCGACGGCGACTTCAACCAGGTCGCGGTGGACGATTACCTCGCCCATCATCGTGCGCTGGCGGCGCCTGCAAGCGCAAAGATTGCGGTGCTGGTGGTTCAGGGGGGGATCATCGACGGCACCAGCAGCACCGGCTCGGTCGGCGGCGACTCGTTTGCCGAGCTGGTTCGCGAAGCGCGCGACGACGAAAGCATCAAAGCTCTGGTGGTGCGCATCGACAGCCCCGGCGGCAGTGCGTTTGCATCGGAGGTGATCCGGCGCGAGCTCGAAATGACCCGCAAGGCCGGCAAGCCAGTGGTGGCGTCGATGAGCTCCACGGCCGCTTCGGGCGGCTACTGGATCGCCGCGGGGGCGGATGAGATTTGGGCGCATCCGGCCACCCTGACCGGCTCGATCGGGATCTTTGCGATGATGCCCGAGGTGGCGGAGCCGCTGGGTCGCCTGGGGGTCACCGTCGATGGTGTCAGCACCGGGCCGCTGGCCGGCGCCTTCGATCCGCGCCGTCCGCTCGACGATGCCGCCGCGCGGGCGATGCAGATCGGCATCGAACATGGCTACCGGCGTTTTCTGAAGACGGTGGGGGATGCGCGCAAGATGAGCCCGGAAGAGGTCGACCTGATCGCGCGCGGCCGCGTATGGACGGGTGAAACCGCCCAGAAGCTGGGGCTGGTCGATGGGCTGGGGGGGCTCGATGCCGCGCTCAAGGCCACTGCGAGCCGCGCCGGGCTGAGCGACTACGAGGTCGTGTGGGCGGAGGCCAGCCTCTCGACGGCGCAGCGCTTGATGCGTCGCCTGAGCGACATGACGGGTATCGAGTTACCGGCGCGCGCCAGCCGTCCGTCGCCGGTCGAGCAAGTGCTCGCGGTTTTACGGACCGATTTCGATGCGCTGTCGGGCTGGAATGATCCCCGGCACCAGTACGTGCATTGCCTATGCGCGGCGCCCTGATCGGATCGATTCAGTCCTCGGGCAGGAAGCGCCCGAGCAGGTCGTTGAGGAAGCGCCGCCCGGTATCGGAAGGGCGGACATGCTCTTCCGCGATGCTCACCAGCCCGGCCTGGCGTGCTGCGATCAGGGCCGGTTCGATGGTGTCTAGAGGCAGGCCGGTGCGTGCCTGAAACAGCGTCAGCGGCACCCCGCCGTTGAGGCGCAGGGCGTTCATCATGAATTCGAAGGGCAGGTCGGCGACGCCGACTTCGCGCCGTTCCTGGACGAAGTCGCGGCCCGCGGCGGCTTCGAGGTAACGGACGGGGTGCTTGTGGCGCATTTCGCGCACGATGCCGGTGTGGCTGGAGAGCTTGCCGTGCGCGCCGGCACCGATGCCGAGGTAGTCGCCGAANNCGATGGCGTCCTGCATGTCGGCGGCGAGATCGCCGTCGGGTAGCGGCGGCGGGGCGTGGTGAAACGGGGTGTTGGGCTCGAGCGTGAGCTGGTAGCACGACAGGTGGCCCGGCCCGAAGGCGAGGGCGGTGTCGAGGTCGCGCAGCGCGGCAGCAAGGGTTTGCCGTGGCAGGGCGTACATCAAGTCGATGTTCACCCGCTCGAAGTGTGCGAGTGCGATCTCGATCGCACGCCGCGCGGCGTTGCCGTCATGAATGCGGCCGAGCTGGGCGAGCTGGTCGTCGTCGAAACTCTGCACGCCGATCGACAGGCGNNTTGGCCTCGAGCGTGATCTCGGCCAGGGGGTCGAGCATCAGCAGCGTCCGGATGCCGGTCAGCAGCCGGTCGAGCGCGGCGGCCGACATCAGGCTGGGGGTGCCGCCTCCGATGAACACCGAAAGCACCCGGCGGCCCCACACCTGCGGCAGGGCGGATTCGATGTCGGCCAGCAGGGCGTCGATGTAGGCGCGCTCGGTGTCGCCGTCGAGGGCGTGGCCGTCACCGCGCAACGCATGCGAATTGAAGTCGCAATACGGGCATTTCTTGACGCACCAGGGGTAATGCACGTACAGCGACAGCGGCGGCGAACTCGCGAGGGCGGGGCGTGCCGGATCCGGCGTGCCCGCCGCGGGGGCTCTTGCGACCAGTGGAATGACTTTCATGGCGGTATGAATCAGACCTCGCCGCTCTGCAGGCGCTGGAGCAGGTGGCGCATGGCCGCGCCGCGATGGCTGAGGGTGTTCTTGAGCGGCGGGTCGAGTTCGGCCGCCGTTTGTTCGAGTTCGGGAATGTGGAACAGCGGGTCATAGCCGAATCCGCCTTCGCCGCGCGGTGTCTCGAGGATCTCGCCGTGCCACTCGCCGTCGGCGATCAACGGGCGCGGGTCGTCGGCATGTCGTACCAGAACCACCACCGAGTAAAAATACGCGTGCCGGTCGTGCTCGCCGGCCAGGCGCTCGAGCAGCAGCGCATTGTTGCGCGCATCCGAGCGGGGCTCGCCGGCATAGCGGGCGGACATGACGCCCGGGGCGCCGCCCAGGACGGTGACGCACAGGCCAGAGTCGTCGGCGATGGCCGGCAGACCGGTCAGCATCGCGGCATGGCGGGCCTTGGCCAGTGCGTTCTCGACGAAGGTCGGATGGGGTTCGTCGGCCTCGGGCACATCGAAATCGGATTGCGGCACTACCGTGATGCCCAGCGGCGCAAGCAGCGCAGCGAGCTCCGCGGCCTTCTTGGCGTTGTTGCTGGCGAGGACGAGGCGGTCGAGCATGGCGGATACTCCTTTCAGCCGGCGAGGGTCGCTTTCTGCGCTTCGACCAGCTCGGCGATACCGCGTTCGGCCAGTCGCAGCAGGGCGTCGAGTTCGGCGTGGCTGAACGCCTGGCCTTCGGCGGTGCCTTGTACTTCGATGAAACCGCCGCCGGCCATCATGACCACGTTCATGTCGGTGTCGCA
>DEHW01000231.1 GCA_002352135.1 Lysobacterales bacterium UBA2790 | reverse complement strand
GAGGGCATCTGCGGTTCGTGCGCGATGAATATCGACGGCACCAACACACTGGCCTGCACCAAGGCGATTTGCGATTGTGATGGTGGCAAGGAAGTGCCGATCTACCCGCTGCCGCACATGCCGGTGATCAAGGATCTGGTGCCTGACTTGACCCACTTCTANNTGCGCCTGCTGCTCGACGTCTTGTCCGAGCTACTGGTGGAATGGCGAGCGTTATCTTGGCCCGGCGATCCTGCTGCAGGCCTATCGCTGGATCATCGATTCGCGCGATGAAGACACCGGCGCGCGTCTCGACGATCTGGAAGATCCATTCCGTCTGTATCGCTGCCACACCATCATGAACTGCGCACGCACTTGTCCGAAGGGTTTGAATCCTGCCAAGGCGATTGCCGAGATCAAGAAGCTGATGGTTCAACGTCGCGGTCTGTAGTATGAGCTTTTCCGGCGGCCTGTCGTCTTCCGACGGCAGGCCGTTGTCGTATCTGGAGAGGGATCAATGCCTAGTCAGTGGATCTGGCCGATGCTGGCGATGGTGGGTTTGACGCTGGTTGTGTGGCTGCGGATGTACGTGGAACGACTCTCGCAGATGCGGCAAAACCGCATTCATCCGCAGTCGGTCGCCAGTTCGGCGCAGATGTATTCGCGTCTTGCCGATACGCGGGCTGCCGACAACTTCCGCAATCTGTTCGAGCTGCCTGTGCTGTTCTACGCGGCCTTGCTGTTCGCGCAGTTACATGCGGTCAACAGTCCGCTGCTGTGGTGGCTGGCGTGGACCTTTGTGGTGCTGAGGATTGCGCACAGCGGCATTCACTGCAGCTACAACAAGGTGATGCACCGGTTTGCCGTGTATGTCCTGGGCGGACTCACGCTTTGGGCGATGTGGGGTGTTCTGTTGGTGCATGTCCTGTGAGTCTTTCGGTCGCCGAACTCAGTCGACTGCGCTGGCGTTCGCGGCGTGGCATGCGCGAGCTGGATCAGTTGTTCGGGCGTTATCTCGACCTGGCCAGCACGGCACCGGAGCGCTTCGATCTGGCCGCGTTTGAGGCGCTTCTGGTTTGTGAGGATGACGCGCTGTGGCGCTGGTTCATCGGTCGCGAACGTCCTTCGGACCCGCAGATCGCGGGTATCGTCGATGTCATCGTCGACCTCCCTCCAGCTTGAGCTGCGTCCGTCGCGGTGGTTGCAGTTTGCGCTATGCGGCCTCGCATTGGGCGCTGCTCTCGCGATCTGGCGCTCATCGGTGCCAAACGAGGCGTTTGGCTTGATCCCGCTGTTGTTGTCGCTGAGTTTGTGGGGCTTGCATCGCCAGGTGCGTGGATGGCTGCTGCTGCATGAGGATGGTCGCGCACTCTGGACGCCGCGTCGATCACTTGACCCCCACATCCAGCGTACCGTGGACCCGGTTGGGGTCGAGGTTGACGCCCTGCAACTTCGCGGGCCGCTGGTGGTCTTGGCGTTCCGCGAGTCAGGTCGTCGCCGGCGATGGTGTGGTGCGCCTGATACGCTGTCGACGGGTGAGCGGCGACGATTGCGACTGTGGTTGCAAACGCATCGCCCTGACTTAGATTCCCCTTTCCTGAGGTGAACGTGTTTCGTCCCATCGAGCTGGCGATTGGCCTGCGCTACACCCGCGCCAAACGGCGCAACCACTTCATCAGCTTCATCTCGCTGGCTTCGATGCTGGGCATTGCCATCGGCGTCACCGCCTTGATCACAGTGATTTCGGTGATGAACGGCTTTGAAGGAGAGTTGCGGCAACGCATTCTCGGCATGGTGGCGCACGCGACCATCAGCGGTGCCGGGCAGCCGATGGCGGACTGGTCGGTGGCCGTCGAGACGGCACGAAAAGACCCGCGTGTGATCGGCGCGGCACCCTACATCGAGCGCGAGGCCATGTTGCAAGGCGGTCGTACCCAAGGTGCCTTGCTGCGCGGTATCGATCCGGCGCAGGAGCCCGAGGTGTCGGAGTTGAACGCCAAGATGGTCAAGGGCGAGTTCGGTGCGCTGCAGCCGGGTGCATTCAACATCCTGCTCGGATCGGAGTTGGCGCTTTGGCTGGGCGTGGATGTGGGCGATCAAGTCACGGTGTTCGTGCCCGAGTTCCGCAGCACACCGGTTGGGGTGATGCCGCAGATGAAGCGCTTTACGGTGGTCGGCCTGTTCACCGCAGGCATGCAGGAGTACGACCGGCAGTTGGCGGTGATCCACATCGGTGATGGTCAGCGTCTGCTGCGCATGGGCGAGGGCGTCACCGGCGTGCGGCTCAAGTTGCGCGACATGTTTGATGGCTGGAAGGTGGCGCGTGACCTGTCCGACCATCTGGGCAGTTTCTATCGCATCCGCGACTGGAGTGCCGACCATGCCAACTTCTTCCGCGCGATCCGCATGGAAAAGACCGTGATGTTCATCATCCTGTCGCTGATCATTGGTGTGGCGGCCTTCAATCTGGTGTCATCGCTGGTGATGCTGGTCACCGACAAGCAGGCCGACATCGCCATTCTTCGCACTTTGGGCATGTCGCCGCGCTCCATCATGGCGGTATTCGTGGTGCAGGGGAGTTTGATTGGTGTGGTCGGCGTGATCCTGGGTTTGATTGGCGGCGTGAGCCTGACCTTGAATCTGCAATGGGTGGTCAAGGCAATCGAAAGTTTGCTGGGCACCGAGTTGATGCCTGCCGATGTCTACTACATCACCGGTGTGCCGACCGAACTGCGCCAATGGGATGTCCTGCAGATCACCCTGGTGGCGCTGTGCATGAGCATGCTCGCCACGCTGTATCCCGCTTGGCGCGCCGCACGTACCGAACCGGCGGCGGCACTTCGCTATGAGTAAGCCGGAAATGACTGATGCCATCGTTCTGAGTTGTCGCGGACTCGCCAAGACCTACGCCGAAGGCGACCTGCGGACGCCGGTCTTTGCCGACATTGATATGCAGGTAAGGCGCGGTGAGACCGTGGCGATCGTCGGGGCTTCCGGTGCGGGCAAGTCGACCTTGCTGCATCTGCTTGGTGGCTTGGATGTGCCGAGTGCGGGCGAGGTCGATGTCGTGGGCAAACCCATGAGTCGGCTCAGTGATCAGGAGCGCGGACGATTGCGTAATCAGGCATTGGGTTTCATCTACCAGTTCCATCACTTGCTGCCCGAGTTCACTGCGGTGGAAAACGTCGCCATGCCACTGCTGATCAGTGGCGTATCGGTGGCGGAGGCGGAATCGCGTGCCGAGTCGCTGCTGAGCCGCGTNNACCGCCGCCGTGGTGTATCAGTTGATGCTCGAACTCAACCGCGAGATCGGCACCAGTTTTGTGCTGGTGACGCATGATCGGGCATTGGCGCGCACCATGGATCGTGCGATGGAACTGGTCGGCGGTGTGTTGCGTCCGCTGGCGACGGTCTGAGATACGCAGCGGCGGAGCGTGCAGGGCATGACACTCCGCCCCAGCCTTCCGGCGATCACGCCCGGGTTTGCCTTTGCGGCACTGATCGGCGCGGTCGCGGCTGCCGCGTTGCCAAGTCTGCCGAACATGGCCGCATTGGCGATCATTGGCATCCTTGGGGTGCTGTTGTGTTTGTTCGTGCCGCTCCGCTGGGCGGGTGCCTTCCTGCTTGGGGCGAGCTGGCTGCTGTGGGCGGCTGATGTTCGCCTGCAAGCGCGTTTGCCAGCCTCCATGGCAGCGCAGGACTTCTTGATCAACGGTCGGGTGGAAGGCTTGCCCGCGCAGGAACCTGAATTGGTCCGCTTCGATTTCCGCGTGATCGATGCGCCGCCAGAAGCCAGCTTGTTGCGTGGAGAACTGCTGCGCGTGGCGTGGTATCGCAGCAACGAG
>DEHW01000044.1 GCA_002352135.1 Lysobacterales bacterium UBA2790 | reverse complement strand
CCACGCTTTTCCAGAAGCGCATCGACACTGGGTTCGCCACCGCGAAAACGTCGATAGGCGGTCATCGGATCGACGCTGCCGCCTCGCGAAAAGATCTCGTCGCGTAGCTTGGTCGCCGTGGCTTGGTCAAACAGGCCGGTCTGGCGGAAGGCGTCGAAGCCGTCGGCATCAAGTACCTCGGCCCAGATGTAGGCGTAGTAGCCCGAGGCATAGCCGCCACCGAAGACATGACCGAAATTGGTCGAGGTGTAGCGCGGGGCGATCTCGTCGATCAGGCCGAGCTCGCGCAGGGTGTTCTTTTCGAAGGCTTGAGGATCCAGATCGCCAGGTTCACTGAGGGTGTGGTAACGCATGTCCAGCAGGGCGGCGGCCAGATACTCGGTAGCGGCAAATCCCTGGTTGAAGCGCGCCGCCGCGTCGAGCTTGTCCAGCCACTCGCTGCTGATCGCCTCGCCCGTCTGATAGTGGCGTGCGAAGCGCTGCAGCACTTCGCGCTGCGCTGCCCAGTTCTCCATGACCTGGGATGGGAACTCCACGAAATCGCGTGGCACCTGAGTGCCGCCGACGCTGGGGTAAGTGACATTGGACATCAGTCCGTGCAGGGCGTGGCCAAACTCGTGGAACAGGGTGGTTACTTCGTCGAAGCTGAGCAGCGAGGGCGTTTCGCCATTCGGACGCGCGAAGTTGCAGACATTGACGATGATGGGCGTGCTTGGGCCGTCCAGTGCGCTTTGTAAACGATACGGGCTGGCCCAGGCGCCGGGACGCTTGCTATCGCGCACGTAATAGTCGGTATAGAGCAGTCCAAGGTGATTGCCATCGGCAGTGCGGACCTCGAAGACTTCGACATCCGGGTGGTACACAGGAATGTCTTTGCGCGGACTGAAGCTCAAACCCCATAGGCGGTTGGCGACGTCAAATGCGCCGGCGCGCACGGCGGGCATCGGAAAGTAGGCCTTCAGTGCCGACTCGTCGATCGCATAGCGCTGCTGGCGCAGCTTCTCGCTGTAGTACCACCAGTCCCATGCGGCGATTTGCAGCGTGTCACCCTCGGCGTCGGCGACCTGCTGCAGGGCGTCGCGTTCGCGTTTGGCGTTATCGAGTGCGGGTATCCAGAGTTTCATCAGCAGATCGCCGACGTTGTCCGGCGTCTTGGCCATGTTCTCGGTCAGCGTGAAGTGGGCAAAGGTGGCATGACCCAACAACTGGGCGTTCTCGGCACGCAGACGGACGGTCTCGCGGATGATGGCGTTGTTATCGGCATTGTTGCCGTTGTTGCCGCGGGCGATGTAAGCCTTGAACAAGGTTTCTCGTAGCGAGCGATTGCGCGCATACGTAAGGAACGGAACACGACTCGGTGTTTGCAGGGTAAAAGCCCATTGACCGTCCTTGCCGCGCGCCGTGGCGGTCGCTGCGGCGGCGGCAACGACATCCTCGGGCAATCCAGCCAGTTCTTCGGCATCCGCGATCAACAAGAGGTACCGGTTGGTTTCGCTGAGCAGGTTCTGGTTGAACTGCACCGCCAACTGCGCCAGTTGATCCAGGTTGGACTTGAAACGTGCGCGGTCCTCGCCCTCCAGCGCGGCGCCTCCGCGTACGAACTGCGTGTAGTAGCGCTCGACCACGCGCTTTTGCTCGTCATTCAGGCCAAGCATGTCGCGCTGCAGATAGATCGGCTTTACGCGGGAAAACAGGCGGCTGTCGACAAACAGCGCCGCCTGATTGCTCATCAGCCTGGGCAGCAACGTTCCGCCGAGCTTCTGTAGCTCCGGTGTGGAATTCGCGCTGTAGAGGTTCATGAAAACCGGCGCGATACGACGCAAATCCGCGCCAGCGCGTTCAAGCGCTTCAATGGTGTTGGAAAAAGTCGGTTTGTCGGTCAGCTCGCGAATGCGTTGCAAGTCTGCTTGTTGCCGTCGCATGGCTTCTTCCAGCGCCGGTTCAAAATGCATCGCGTCGATCTGATCGAAGGGCGGCGCGCCGAAGGGTGCATCCCAGACCTGAAGCAAGGGGTTGCCGGAGATAGGCAGGCTCAACGGAGACGCCGTTGGCGTGTTCTCACTGGCGTGCAGACCGGGAAGCGCGAGGCAAAGCGTCAGCGCGATGACGGCGAAAGAAAACGAACGACGCATGGTGTGCTCCTTGGGCCAGAGCCACGACCGTGCGGCTTCTCCGATCAAATGACCAAGGGCCATTGGTCATGGCCGTGTGGTCTGGGCTGGACTGGACTCAGATTGAGGGGTGGGGCACTGCGTGCCCACGCGCACTACGCCGCACTGCGGCCCGCATGCCGCTTCAGAAACACCAGCAGCAATGAGATCGCTGCCGGCGTGACGCCTGCAATGCGTGCGGCCTGACCGATGGTTTCCGGACGGGACTTGAGCAACTTCTGGCGCACTTCAGTCGACAGGCCGGTGACGTCGTCGTAGTTGAAGTCGCTGGGAATCGGCGTGGCTTCGTGGCGGCGCTGGCGCTCGATTTCTTCGCGCTGGCGATCCACGTAGCCGGCGTAGCGCACCTGAACTTCCACCTGCTCCGCGACTTGCGAGTCGCTGACGCCGGGGCCAAAGCCTTCGACGTTCATGAGGTCCGCGTATCCGATTTCCGGGCGGCGCAGCAGGTCGAGTGCAGCGGTGTCGCGGGTCAGGGGCAATTCCAGTTCGCGCATCAGCGCCGCGCCGAGTGCGTTGTTTGGTGCGGCGACCATGGCTCTGAGGCGCGCGGTTTCGGCTTCGATGGCCTCGCGCTTGCGCGCAAACGCCGCCCAACGGGCATCGTCGACCAGACCGAGCTGGCGGCCCTGTTCGGTCAGTCGCAGGTCGGCATTGTCCTCGCGCAGTTGCAGGCGGTATTCGGCGCGCGAGGTGAACATGCGATAGGGCTCACGGGTGCCGTGGGTGATCAGGTCGTCGATCAGGACGCCGACATAGGCTTCATCACGCGCGGGTGTCCACGGGGTCTTGCCCTGCGCGGCCAGCGCCGCGTTGAGTCCAGCGATCAAGCCCTGCGCGGCGGCTTCTTCGTAGCCGGTGGTGCCATTGATCTGACCCGCAAAATACAGGCCGTGAATGGCCTTGGTTTCCAGCGAGGACTTCAACCCACGTGGGTCGAAGAAGTCGTATTCAATGGCATAGCCGGGGCGGGTGATCTGCGCCCGCTCGAAACCACGGATCGAGCGCACCAGAGCGAGTTGCACATCGAAGGGCAATGAGGTCGAGATGCCGTTCGGATAGATTTCGTGCGTATCCAGCCCTTCGGGTTCGACGAAGATCTGGTGCGAATCGCGTTCGGCAAAGCGCACCACTTTGTCTTCGATGGACGGGCAGTAGCGCGGGCCAACGCCTTCGATCTGCCCGGTGTAAAGCGGCGAACGGTCCAGCGCGCCGCGAATGATGTCGTGGGTCTGGTTCGATGTGTGGGTGATCCAGCAACTGACCTGTGGTGGATGGTCGGCCACGCTGCCGAGATAGGAAAACACCGGGCAAGGTGTGTCGCCGGGCTGCTCTTCCATCACGGCGTAGTCGAGCGTGCGGCCGTCGATGCGCGGCGGCGTGCCGGTCTTCAGCCGATCCGCACCGAGCGGCAGTTCGCGCAGACGCGCCGCCAACGTGGTCGCTGGCGGATCGCCCGCACGCCCACCGTTGTACTGCGCTGGGCCAATGTGAATGCGACCGGCCAGAAAGGTGCCGGCGGTCAACACCACGCGGCTGGCCATGAATTCCAGACCCATCTGGGTGCGTACGCCTATTACCTGCTCACCCTGCAGCAGCAAGTCGTCGACCGCTTGCTGGAAAAGTTGCAGGCCGGGCTGATTTTCGACCGCATGGCGGATCGCGGCGCGATAGCGCATGCGGTCGGCCTGACAGCGTGTGGCGCGCACCGCTGGGCCCTTGCTGGCGTTCAGCGTGCGCCACTGGATACCGGCCCGATCCGCCGCCCAGGCCATGACACCACCGAGCGCATCGATTTCGCGTACCAGATGACCTTTGCCGATGCCGCCGATGGCCGGGTTGCAGCTCATCGCACCGATGGTTTCGATGCTGTGGCTGAGTAGCAGAGTGCGCGCACCGGCACGCGCGGCGGCCAGCGCTGCCTCTGTACCGGCATGGCCGCCGCCGACCACAATCACGTCAAAGGATTCGGGAAATCGCATCACAGACTCTCAGCGGGCGCACAGGGGCAACCGACAATGGCACGAAATGTGCTGAAAAGTTTACGCACCTTGCGCGACAGGCGCTTGCGCTGACCGGAAATTGGAACAGGGGCCGGTCGGTGCGCGTGAGGGAAGCAGCTCGCCGACAGTGCGGTCGGCGTGGAGCCTCAGGCTCCACAGAGAGGTCGGCACCCGGCGGTGGAATGGAACAGGGGGGAATCCAGGACACCGGACTCCGGGTACCGATAGCTCTGAAATCGATCAGCTTTCGCTGATGTGGGCGTGACGTGAACAAAGGTGACGTTGCGCGTCAGGTGTCGCAGTTTGCTACTGCGGGCTCGTGAGGGCAAGGGCCGCAGTTTCCTATCACCGGCAAGTGCGACGCCGCTCGACAAAATCCCCAATCAGACCAGCCACCAGCGGGCGAGTTGCCAAGCGCTGATGCCCGATACCAGCAGGCCAACCGCGACCAGCACCCAGCGTTCGGGGGCACGTTTCACCAGGACGGCAGCCAACGGCGAGGCGAGCACACCGCCGAGCATCAGGCCGAGCACGATGTCGAGATGCTCCGTGCCGATCGTGCCGAAAAAGCTGATCGAGATGGCCACCGTCACCACGAACTCGGCAGCATTCACGCTGCCGATCGTCTGGCGAACCTCGCCGCCTCCAGCGAGCAACGTCGAGGTTGCCAGCGGTCCCCAACCGCCGCCGCCTATCGCATCCAGGACGCCCGAAACGAAGCCGAGGGCTGGTACCCGCTCGGACGGGAATTGACGCGAGCGCTGGCGCGCAGCACGCCACAGGATCAGCCCGCCAAGCGCCAACAGGTACAACGACACCACGGGGCGAACCAGTTCGCCGGGAAGCGAGGTCAGCACATAAGCGCCGAGCACCCCGCCGACCACACCGGGAATGGCCAGACGCAGAAACAAGCGGCGATCAACGTTGTGCATCGCCAGGTGGGAAGCGCCGGAAACGCCAGTCGTGACCATTTCCGCCGCATGCACGCTGGCACTGACGATGGCGGGCGGTAGTCCGGTGGTTGCCAGAATGCTGGATGACAGCAATCCAAAGGCCATCCCGAGCGCACCGTCGACCAACTGGGCAAGCAGACCCACCGCAACGAACACATAGAACTCGTTACTCAGGTCCATCGAAAAGGCGCGAGAGACAGGGGCGCCATCTATGCCAGCTCGGACGCAGAAAATCCAGCAGACCGGCGCGCTGTGGCGCCGGTGTTCTATGTGCTCTGGATAGTCAGTGCGCCGGCGCCTTGTTCTCGATCAGGCAGTTGCCCCCGTCGACGACCAGAACCTCGCCGGTGATATAGCTGGCTTCATCCGACGTGAGAAAGGCGACCGCAGCGGCGACTTCATCGGGCCGCCCTGCGCGCTGCATGGGTGTGTAGCGCGCCGCCTCGTGCTCCTCGGGCGTGCTGGAGCCCGTCGCAATCCAGCCCGGCGCCACACTGTTGACGGTGATTCCCTGTGTGGCAACTTCCAGCGCCAGGCTCATGTTCATGCCGAGCATTGCCGCCTTGGCTGCGCTGTAACCGGCCTCGCCGCGATTGCTGCCGCGCGTGCCGGTGGTTGAACTGATCTGCACGATGCGCCCGAAGCCACGTTCACGCATGCCCGGCAGCACCGCGCGGGTCAGCAGAAAGGCGGTATGCAGATTGCGCGCAATCGACTGCTGCCACGTGGTGAAGTCCATGTCGGCCAGTTCGACAAACGGCTCGGGGCTGCCCTGCATCGCCATCCCCGCATTGTTGACCAGCACATCCACGCGGCCCCATTGCGCGTTGGCCCAGGCAAACAAGGCCTGCACCTGCATCTCGTCGGTCAAATCCGCCGTGGCGCCCAGCGCGTCAAAGCCCAAGTCGCGCAACTCGCCGACGCGGTCATGCACCCGCGCACTGCTCGCGGTGATCAGCAGCCGACAACCTGCGCGCCCTAGGCGTCGCGCGATGGCAAAGCCAATGCCCTCGGCGCTGCCACAACCACTGATCAGCGCGACGCGGGGTTGAAGGGTGGATGAAGGCATGGCAACTCCGACAGTCCGAGCGGAGCGGAGTTTGCCGTGTCGTCGCCTGGTGCGGAATTGGCCGGAGGTCGAGTTGCTTAACGCGGCCCTGTGGTTTTGACATCGTTCGCCCCGCCCAGCAGCATTCACGCTCACGCGACGCATTCATTCTTGGGGGCGACGATGGGGGGCAGTGGGATTTCGGCCGAGGCGGTGGCGCTGTTTGCGCGGGCTGAGCGCGAGCGGTTCTTGCGGGCGCATCCGCGTTCGGTGGCGTTGGCGCAGCGGGCTCAGGGCCACTTGTTCGGTGGTGTGCCGATGCACTGGATGGCGGATTGGTCGACGCCGGTGCCCTTGTTTGTCGAGCGCGCGCAGGGCGCGTGTTTCGAGGATGTCGACAGGCATCGCTATGTGGATTTTTGCCTGGGTGATACCGGGGCGATGTTCGGACATTCGCCGGAACCGATTGCGCGCGCCTTGCGCGAACAGGCCGAGCGCGGTCTGACCACGATGCTGCCGGGTGAGGATGCGGTGATCTGTGGCGAGCTGCTGGCTGCGCGTTTTGGTCTGCCCTTCTGGCAAGTGACGGCGACGGCGACCGATGCCAATCGCTATGTGTTGCGCTGGGCACGGGCGATCACCGGGCGCAAGACGTTACTGGTGTTCGATGGCTGCTATCACGGCACCGTGGACGACGTGATGGTGCGCTGGCAAGACGGCCGCACGGTGCATCGCAGCGGTCTGGTCGGGCAGGCTTACGATCTGTCGTCGCACAGTCGAGCCGTTCCCTTCAATGATCTGACAGCGCTGGAAGCGGCGCTGGCGCAGGGGGATGTCTGCGCATTGTTGTGCGAACCGGCGATGACCAATATCGGCATGGTGCTGCCCGAGGCGGGTTTTCTGCAGGCCGCGCGCGAACTGACGCGGCGCTACGGTGCGCTGCTGGTTATCGACGAAACCCACACCATTTCCACCGACATCGGTGGCTGCACGCGGCTCTGGGATCTGCAACCGGACTTTTTCGTGATGGGCAAGCCAGTCGCCGGTGGTGTGGCCTGCGGTGTGTTTGGCATCAGCGCGCCGATGGCCGAAGCGATGCGTGGCGTGCAGCAGACGATTCGCGACAGCAGCCATGGGCACGGGCACAGCGGCATGGGCACCACCCTGTCGGCCAACGCGCTGGCCATGCACTGCATGCGCGTGAATCTGCAGGAAGTGATGACCGAAGCGGCTTACGCACACATGCTGCCGCTGGCAGCGCGCTTGGCGGCGGGCTTTCGACGGGTGATTGCGCAGCACGCCTTGCCCTGGTCGGTGACCGAACTGGGCGCGCGCTGCGAATTCCAGTTTTGCGCCATACCGCCGCGTAACGGGGCCGAAGCTGAAGCAGCGTTCGACGATCCCCTGCAAATGTCCCTGCATCTTGCCCTGATCAATCGCGGCGTGCTGATCACCCCTTTCCACAACATGACGCTGTGTTGTCCGGCGACGACCGAAGCCGATGTGAATACCTTGCTTCAGGCATTGGATTCGGTACTGGTCGAGTTGTTGGCGTTGCCGAATGCGCGGATGGTGTGATGAGCTTGGACGGCTCCAAGCGCTATCAGTGCGCAGTGATCACCTGCGGACCGCAGCCCATCGCGGGATGCCTTTTCTGGCCCGAAACGCGCTGAGAGCCGCAGATGCCTGATGTCGGATTCACGAATGCCGGAAGACCTATGACCCCCATCGCCCACCAATTCGCCGATCCTGCCGAGGCGCAGGTCTTTCTCACGGCGCATCCCGAGGTGCGCAGCATCGAGATGATGCTGTTCGATACCAACGGCATTCCACGCGGCAAGTTGCTGCATCGTGACGAGCTGATGGCGGCGTATACGCAGGGTCGACCACTGCCGAGTTCGATTCTGGCGCTGACAGTACGTGGCGAAGACGTGGTCGAGAGCGGTCTGGTGTGGGAAGTGGCCGATGCCGATTGCCTCACCCTCCCCGTACCCGGAAGCCTGACTCTGCAGACTTGGCGGGACGTGCCGACGGGACAGATGCAGGTGAGCCTGCATCCCGAATTGGGCAAGCCCAGTGTGGTGGCCGATCCGCGTCATGTGCTGGGCCGGGTGATCGATAGCCTGAAAGCCGAAGGTCTGCATCCGGTGATGGCGGTGGAACTGGAGTTCTATCTGCTCGATCAGAAGCGCGATGCGCAGGGTCGGCCGCAGCCCGCTCGGCAGACCAATGGCCTGCGACCCGATGCGCCGCAGGTGTATGGCGTGTACGAACTCGAGCATCTGCAGCCATTCTTCGACGACCTGTATCGCGCCTGCGACGCGCAGGGCTTGCCCTTGCGTACCGCCATTTCCGAGTACGCGCCAGGCCAGTTGGAGCTGACTCTGGAACACCGCGCCTGCGCACTGCAGGCCGTGGATGAAGGTCTGCGCTACAAGCGCGTGGTCAAAGGCGTAGCGGCCAAACATGGGCTGCAAGCGTGTTTCATGGCCAAGCCCTTCGCCGATCTGGCGGGCAGTGGATTGCACATGCATGTCAGCCTCGCCGATGCCGAGGGCAACAACCTGTTTGCCGCTGACGATCCCGAGGGCACGCCGCTGCTGCGCCACGCCATCGGCGGCATGATGGCAACGCTGCACGAATCGCAGGCCTTGTTCTGCCCGCACGCGAATTCCTATCGGCGTTTCCAGGCCAACAGCTATGCGCCGATGGCCAAGACCTGGGGCGTCAACAATCGCACGGTGTCCTTCCGGGTTCCCGGCGGGCCCGCACGCAGCCGCCATGTCGAGCATCGAATCTGCGGTGCGGACGCCAATCCCTATCTCGCCGCCGCCGCCATCCTCGCCGGTATGCAACGCGGTATTCGTGAGCGGATCGATCCCGGTTCTGCCATCGTTGGCAATGCCTACGATCTAGCCAATGGACGGGCCAGTGAGCGGGTCAGCACCGATTGGCTGTCCGCATTGCGTGCGCTGGAGCAATCGAGCTGGGCGCGCGAGGCGCTGGGTGCGGAATTCGTGCGGGTCTATCTCGCCATCAAATGGGCCGAGTTCGGTCAGTTCGTCAGCGAAGTCGGCGAACAGGACTGGCGTTGGTATTTGACGCACGCCTGAGGAGATTCGCGTGAATCCGAAGAATGAAGCGCCGGTTGTGGTGATCAGTGGTGCGGCGGGCGGTGTGGGCGCTGCGGTAGCGCGACGATTCCATGCTTCCGGTTGGCGAATCGCGGCGCTGGATGCCAGTGACGTCGGTCTGCAGGCCTTGGCCGCCGATCTGCCACTAGCCGCGCGGATCACCGCAGATCTGCGCGGCGCCGATGCCTGTCGTCATGCCATCGCGGAGGCGGTGCGGCAATGCGGGCGGATCGACGCGCTGGTCAACGCCATCGGCGTGTGGCGCGAGGGTCCGGTGGAAGACGCCGACGAAGCGGATTTCGATCTCGTGCTGGCAGTCAATCTCAAGGCACCGTTCTTTCTGTGCTCGGCAGCGATTCCGCACCTCAAGCTCACGCGTGGTTGCATCGTCAACGTATCCAGCGATGCGGGACATCAGGGCAACCAGAACGCCGCCATTTACTGTGCCAGCAAAGGCGGCCTGACTCTGCTGAGCAAGACGCTGGCGCTCGATCTCGCGCCGCACGGTGTGCGCGTCAACAGCGTGTCACCCGGTGACATCAACACGCCGATGCTGCGCTTCCAGGCCGAACGTTACGGTGGCGGCGATGTGGACGGTTACCTGCAGGGGCTGTTGGCGAAGTATCCCCAAGGTGCCAGTGCGTGCTTCATTGAAGCCGAGGAAGTCGCCGAGCTGATCCATTTCCTCTGCCAGCCTGCCGCCCGTTCCATCACCGGGGCGGACTTGGCGATTGATAGAGGATTGTCGACGGGGATTTGAGGGCGCTCAGTGCCCCGCTGCGCGTTCCGGCAAGGCATACCCGAGCAGCCAATCTACCTCTGCCTCGTCAAATCCGGCTTGTCGGCGGGCGTCGATGTTGAAGGGTGGGCGCAGGGCGTTGGGGGCGTGTTGCGCGAGCAATCGGCGGAAGGTGCTGGCGGGGTCGAGGCCGCGTTGTTGGCAGCACCACAGATACCAGCGACTGCCTGCGGCGACGTGGCCGATTTCTTCGTCGAGGATGATCTGCAGCGCGGCGACACTGGCATGGTCGCCGTGGTGGCGCAGCTTGTCGATCATGGCGGGGGTGACATCCAGACCGCGCGCTTCCAGCACGCGTGGAACCAAGGCCATGCGGGTGAGGCAATCGTCGGTGGTCAGGCAGGCCATGTCCCACAGGCCGTTGTGGGCGGGGAAGTCGCCGTAGTCGTGGCCGAATTCGCGCAGTCGGGCTTGCAGCAGGGTGAAGTGACGCGCTTCGTCATCGGCAACGCTCACCCAGTCGTCGTAAAAGCCGCGTGGCAGGTCGCGGAAGCGGTACACCGCATCCCAGCCCAGATTGATGGCGTTGAATTCGATGTGCGCCACGGCGTGCAGAAAGGCCGCGCGTCCGGCGGGCGTGCCGAGGCCGCGTTGCGCCAGAGCACGCGGGGCAACCAGCTCGGGCTTGTCCGGGCGTCCCGGCACGGGCAGCGGCTCGGCGGCATGTGGGCTGCCGAGCGTGAGTTCACCAGCGCGCCAACGTGCGGCGGTGTCAGCGGTGGCGCGCACCTTGTCGGTCGGGTCGCGCAGCTGCAGCACCTGCATAGCGGCGTCGTGCAGATTCATCGGCTCAGCTCTGGCGACGGCGGTGCTTGGCTTCGTCCGACCGCAGTTGCCGAATCCGCTCGAAGTAACCAGGCTGGATGCCGGTGACGTACTCGCCGGTGAAGCAGGATGAATCAAACTGGGTAAGGCGTTGCTTCGGTCCGCCCACAGCCGCTTCGAGATCGGCCAGATCCTGATAGATCAACCAGTCGCAACCGAGTTGCTGCTGTACTTCCAGATCGTTGCGGCCATGCGCGACGAGTTCTTCCGCCGACGGCATGTCGATGCCATACACATTGGGATAGCGCACCGGCGGCGCTGCCGACGCCAGATAGACCTTGCGCGCTCCGGCTTCGCGAGCCATCTGGATGATCTGCCGACTGGTGGTGCCGCGCACGATGGAATCGTCGACCAGCAGCACCACGCGATCCTTGAATTCCAACGGAATCGGATTGAGTTTGCGACGCACCGATTTCACCCGCTCGCCCTGGCCGGGCATGATGAAGGTGCGTCCGATGTAACGGTTCTTGATGAAGCCTTCGCGGTACTTCACGCCCAGCACGTTGGCCAGTTCGAGAGCGGAGGTACGCGAGGTGTCGGGGATCGGGATGACCGTGTCGATGTCGTGGTCGGGGCGCAGACGCAGAATCTTCTCGCCAAGCTTGACACCCATGCGCATGCGCGCCTTGTGCACCGACACGTCGTCGATCATCGAGTCGGGGCGAGCGAAATAGACGTACTCGAAAATGCAGGGTGTGTGTGGGCGGGCATTGGCGACACAGGGTTGCGCATGCAGTTCGCCACGCGCGGTGATGACAACGCATTCGCCGGGTGCGATATCGCGTACGCGCTGGAAGCCGAGAATGTCGAGTGCGACGCTCTCCGAGGCGACCGCGTATTCGATGCCTTCCATGGTTTCGCGGCGACCCAGCACCAGCGGACGGATGCCGTGCGGATCGCGGAACGCGACCAGTCCCAGTCCCAGCACCAGACTGACCACCGCATAGCCGCCGACACAGCGATCATGCACTTCGCAGACGGCCTGCATGGCGGCAGCAGGGTTCAGTTCACCCTGTTTCGCCAACGCGTGCGCAAACACGTTGAGCAGCACTTCAGAATCGGAGTCGGTATTCACCTGTCTACGGTCCTGCGCGAATACTTCACCGCGCAGTTGTTCGGTGTTGATCAGGTTGCCGTTGTGCGCCAGGGCAATGCCGTAGGGCGAGTTGACGTAGAACGGCTGGGCCTCGTCCGAGCCTTCCGAACCGGCGGTGGGATAGCGGCAATGGCCGATGCCCATGCGCCCGCTGAGCAGGTGCATGTGCTCCTTGCCGAACACATCTTTGACCAGGCCGTTGCCCTTGTGCACGCGTAGTCGCGAACCCTGCGCGGTGGCAATGCCTGCGGCGTCCTGTCCGCGATGTTGCAGGACGGTCAGTCCGTCATAGAGCGCAGAGGCGATTTCACTGGTGCCGACGATGCCGATGATGCCGCACATGCGGGGACTTCCTTGGTTGCGAGACGTGCTGCCTCAGGTGCCGACTGGGGTTGCCGGGGACTGGGGCGCGGGGGAGGGCGGTACGGGTAAGCGCAATTCGATGACGGGCACGAAATTGACTTCCTGCGCGACGGATTCCGGTAGCCAGGTGCGCAGCCATTCGGCGCCGCGCTGAAAGGTTGGAAGGATGCGCGATTCCTGCCACCAGGGATCGGCGGGCAGCGGCGTGAAGCCCGCCAGCAGGACCGCCACGCTGCCGAGTGCGGCACCGCGCAGCAGGCCGAACAGCATGCCCAGCAGACGATCCGTGCCGGACAATCCGGTGCTCTGGACCAGTTTGCCCAACAACCAGGTAGCCAGTCCGCCAACAATCAGGGCCAGCACGAACAGCATCGTGTAACCGAGGAACAGGCGCGCGGAGGGTTGTGCCACATGCGCCTCAAACAGCGCCGCGGCGCTGTCACCATAAGCGAAGGCGATCCAGAACGCCGCTACCCACACGGCCAGCGACATGACTTCCACGATGAAGCCGCGCCACAGACCGACCAAGGTGGACAGGCCAAGGATCACCAGCAGCGCGATGTCAGCCCAGGTCAGCATGCAGAGTCAGAAGGCGTAAGGGTCACGGGCTCAGGGATGGCTGACGATCATGCCGTCGAGCGCCATCTTCGCCTTCAACTCGCCACGGCGACGGTCGGCGGTGGCGCGGTCCAGTTCGGGTCCGACGCGCACACGCCAGAGTTGTCCGGCATCCGAGTTGACGCGCTCGGCGAACGCGGTGAAGCCCGCGCCACGCAAGCGTCCAACCAGCGTATTGGCATCCGATTCGGCGCGAAAGGCACCGACCTGCACCGCGAACCCACGGGTCAATGCAGGACGCACCGGTTCAGCACGTTGCGCGGTCGCATCGAGTGCCACCACGCTGGTCGGCAGGTCGGCTTGCACGCGTAGTGCGGCGGCGCGGGCGCGCTCGGCTTCGCCACGCTGTGCGTAGGGTCCGAGACGAATGCGGCGAACGGCCTTGCCGTCCAGCGATGTGCTTTCGGCATAGGCGGTCAAACCTGCCGCCTTGAGCTTGGCCAGCAGGGCTTCAGCATTGGCGACGTTGGCATAGCTGCCGACATTGACGGCAAAGTTGCCGCTCGCCGTCGAGGTGGGCAGTGGCTCTTCCGTGACAGCAGGCTTGCTGACGGTCGCTGCGGGCACCGTGGATGTGCTCGCCGTCGGTTTGGCTGTGGTCGAGGCAGGCACAGGCGTTGTCGGCATCGCGGCGGGAGCCGACTGCATCGCGGTGTCGGTTTCAGCAGTGTCCGATCCCGTCGTGGCTGGCGCGTTGGTGACGGGCGTGGCCGTGGTGGGCAGGGCATCTGCACCGTTCAAGGTCTCGCCGCTAACCGCATCGACACGCGCTGCCACGGTGGTATCCACCGTCGCCACGGCGTTCGGATCATCCGACGCAGCGGGGGTCTCGCTCGTTGGTGTTGGCGTGGCACTGTTCGGCTGTGGCAGCAGGATCTCGCGCGTCTCCAAGGCGCGACCGTCGGCATCGGTGGTCGGCTGGGCTGGGGCGTCCAATGGCACGGCTGCGGTCGACGATTGTTCCGGATCCGGACCCTGAACCAACATCGGAAGAAAGATCACCGCCAGCGCGACCAACACCGTGGCGCCAATGAGTCGCTGTTTCAATGCCGCATCCATGACGCCCCCGGGGCGGTCCAAAACCGGTGCGAAGTATAGCGGTCAGAGCTGATGGCCTTCGTCCAGCATTGCTTGCCACGCCTCGGCGACGGTGTGAAAGCTGCCAAAAACGAGAATACGGTCACGTTCGCTGGCGACGCTGCGCGCGGCGGCCAGTGCGGTGGCGACCGTGTCATGCAAGGTCTGGCGGGCAGGCCAATAACCGATCCGCGCATGCAAGGCCGCGGCCGACTGCGACCGACCGGCGACCTGCAATCCGCCCAGATGCCAGTGGTCGATGCGCGGGCCGAGCTGGCTGACGATGCCCGCTGCATCCTTGTCGCCGAGCACCGCAAACACGGCCAAGGTGTCACCGTCGATGGGATGCATGTCCAACCAGCGCGCCAGTTGCTCTGCGGCCTGAGGATTGTGTGCCACGTCCAGCACGATATCTGGCGACTGTGACACGCGTTGCAGACGGGCCCTGGCGCTGGCTTTGGCGATGCCTTGCTGACAGGCAGCTTCGGTCACGCCCAGCGCCCGCAGTGCGCGCACTGCGCAGGCCGCGTTGTCGTGCTGGCAGTCTGCCTCCAGCGCGGGCATGGGCAAGGTCCATTCGACCGCATTGTCTCGATAGCACCACTGCAGTGAATCCAGTCCGATGGCATCGAAGTCGTGACCCAGTTGCTGTACCAGCGCCTGATGCGAGGCCAGGGCGTTCAACAGACCTTCCGGTGCATCGCGATCACCTACCACGGCGAGTCGTCCGGGACGCGCGATGCCGGCCTTTTCTGCGCCGATCAGATCGCGCGTGTCGCCGAGCCAGTCGGTGTGATCAAGGCCGATCGTGGTGATTACTGCGATGTCGGCATCCACCACATTGACCGCGTCCAGCCGACCGCCCAGGCCGACTTCCAGAATGGCCAGATCGAGCGCGGACTCGGCGAAGATCAGCAGGGCGGCAAGCGTGCCGAACTCGAAATAGGTCAACGGGATGTCGCCTCGCGCGGCGTCAATGCGCTCGAACGCGGCGATCAAACGGGCGTCATCGGCATCCTGGCCATCGAGCCGAATGCGCTCGTTGTAGCGCAGGATGTGCGGTGAGGTGAACGCACCGGTTCGCCACCCGGCTTCACGCGCGCAGGTCTCAAGGAAGGCCACCGTCGAGCCCTTGCCATTCGTTCCGGCGACACTGACGACCTTGGCGGCAGGTCGCAGCACGCCCAGTCGTTCCGCCACCGTGCGCGTTCGTTCCAATCCGAGTGCGATGGCCTTCGGGTGTTGTAGAAGCTGGTAGTCCAGCCATTGATCGAGGGTACGCCGGGACATGGTGGCATCGAGGACATCGCGGGCGTGCAGGGTAGGCAGGCTGTCGATTTGACGCAATCGATGGTGCTCAGCGCAGTTGCGAAATCCAGTTCAGCAACGCAGCAAGTGGCTGCGGGTCGTCGAACAGCCCGGCGGCGCCGTGGTGCAAGCGCTGGCGCAAATCCCGTGCGCGATCTGCGTTGCACGCGATGTCCACCGCAGTGGCCACATAGTCGTCGGGGGTCGCGACAATCAGTTCTGGTACGCCGCATCGCCTCAGCATGGCGGCCGACTGTCGGCTACGCATGAATTCACCGGGCAGCGTCACCAACGGCAATCCCTGCGCGATGGCGTCCAGCGAGGTATTGCCACCCGAGAACCGCACCGCGTCCAACATCACGTCACTCACCCCCAGTATTTTGCGGAACTGCTCCGGATTGGCCCGCGGCAGCCATCGCACGTGGTCAGTCAACTGAAGTTTGGCTGTGTCGAAGCAGCGCGTGAGCCGTTGTTGCAGGCGGACCGTGAGCGCGGGTGTTCCGTCGGCAAACAGCAGAAATTGCGCCAGAGGATCGCCTGCTGCAATTCGAACGAGCAAGGTGTCCAAGTCAGGATGAATCTTGACCGCGGCATGGGGAACGACATACAGGTGACGCCCTTGAGGTAAGCCGAGGTCGGATCTGGTTGTGACGGGCACCCGTGTCGGTATCGGATAGCAGGTGCCAAGACCCGGCAGCAGCTGCAACGTTTCACGATAGTGTCGCTGCGGGCTGGCGGGCTCCATCTCCGCGCAACTCAGCCAGAAGTCGATGGTCGGCAGGCCGCTGGTGACGGGGTGTCCCCACGCGGCAATCTGCGTTCGCGCAAGGCGCAAAGCGGCCAGGGCGTGAACACGCGGGCTCAGCCCGATTTCAGGATAGAGGATGATCGCTGGTGCGCGTTCGCGAAGCGCGCGGACCACGCTGTCGAGTGGTCCTGGCAGGTGCAGAAAATGACTGGCGGAAGCCGCCAGCGCGTCGGTCTGCGGGTCGGTGGCCTGATCAAGATGGACCAGATCGACTTCCCAGCCCGCGTCACGCAGCGCTTGAATCCAACTGCCGAAATAGGCTGCCACGGTGCCCAGCATCCAATGCGCGGATACCAACGCGATCCGTCCAGACACGGGAGGCGGCAGCGCGGGCAGATTCGCCAGCGTCGCGGCTGCATCGGCATACCAGTCACCAAACCGGGTCGCGAGCAGCAAGTCGTCTTCGCCGAAATAGGCGAGCTCCATATGGCGGTGCGCGAGATCGTCCAGCGTGGCACCGCCATGAGCAAGTCGCTGGGCATTCCAGGTGCTGCTCAATTGGTCCAATCCGGCCGCAAAGTCGACGCGAGACTGGGCGATCTCATGGACATCTACCGGAACTTTGGGCAAGACGAGCGAGGCGACGAGCGAGGATGCGAGCTGGATTCGCACATCATCGCTGCGCTGACAGGCTGCTCTGGCACTCTGGCGCGCAGTAAGGACATCGCCACAGTCCACCGCAGATCGTGCCAGTTGCAGCCATTGCGGTGGAGTCGCTTCTGCGCGGCCCGTCGCGAGCGCGGCGTTGGCTCGCGTCGGGTCGCCCAATTGCATCCATTCCATTCCCAGCCGTAGGGCCTGCTCGGGGGTGCAACGGGCAATCTCGACTTGCGCCAAGCGACGTCGAGCTTCGTCTGCTTCGCCACGAAGTCGCTGACAGATGGCACCTTGCAAGCCAGCCTCGAAGTGCTCTGGTGCGGCCTCGAAACAGGCCGCATACGCGTCGGCGGCGGTGCTGAATTCGCGGCGCGCATGCAACAGTGCGGCCAGGTTGAACCATGCCGTCGCATTGCGTTCGTTCACGCCGAGTGCTTCGCGATAGCAGTCTTCCGCTCGCCCTTTATCGCCCGCCTGCCAATGGCGCGCGCCCACATTGTTGATGGCCATCGACAGCGCAGCGCGAACACCTGCATGGGTCGGCATGGCGGCCTGCAAAGCGCGGAAATGGATGACGGCTTCTGCATGTTCCCCGAGTTGCATCGCCGCATTGGCGAGCACGATCCGTGCGCGAAGCGCGGTTTGTGGATCGCCCGAACTAAGCCGCGCCATGTCACTGGCCTGTCGCCATCGACCCTGACGTAGCAGGGACTCGGCAAGTTCAATACTCGGAGACGTGGAGGTGCTCATGCGTCGCAGGGTATGCGAGTGATCTCTGCGGCGGCAATTGCACCGGCAATGAGCTCCCGTAGGGTTCGACTCAGCTCGGCGGTTCTATACTGCGCGCCCCCGCCTGTGGAGTGGTAGCAATGGCCAATCTGATGAGAGCACTGGTGAAGCGTGAGGCCAGCAAGGGCATCTGGATGGAGGAAGTGCCGATTCCGCAGATCGGTCCCAACGAGGTGCTGGTCAAGCTGGAGAAGACCGCGATCTGTGGCACCGACCTGCACATCTACAAGTGGGATGAGTGGAGTCAGCGCACGATTCGTCCAGGTTTGGTCATCGGGCACGAGTTCGTCGGTCGCATTGTCGAACTGGGCAACGCAGTCACCGGCTACCAGGTGGGGCAACGGGTCAGCGCGGAAGGCCACATCGTTTGCGGTGTCTGTCGCAACTGCCGTGCGGGCAAACAGCATCTTTGCCCCAATACGGTGGGCATCGGGGTGAATCGCAACGGTGCCTTTGCCGAGTATGTCGCGGTGCCCGCCTCCAATCTGTGGCCGATTCCCGACCAGATATCCAGCGAGCTGGCGGCGTTTTTCGATCCCTATGGCAACGCCGCGCACTGCGCGTTGGAGTTCAACGTGATCGGCGAGGATGTCCTGATCACCGGTGCCGGGCCGATTGGCATCATCGCGGCGGGTATCTGCAAGCACATCGGTGCACGCAATGTGGTGGTCACGGACGTCAACGACTACCGCTTGAAACTGGCTGCCGACATGGGCGCGACACGCGTCGTGAATGTCGCGCATACCTCGCTGAAAGAGGTGATGAAAGACCTGCACATGGAAGGCTTCGATGTGGGCTTGGAGATGAGCGGCAATCCGCGCGCCTTCGACGACATGCTTGATTGCATGTACCACGGCGGCAAGATCGCCCTGCTGGGCATCCTGCCCAAGGGTGCGGGTATCGATTGGGACCGGATCATTTTCAAGGGCCTGACCTTGCAAGGCATCTACGGTCGCAAGATGTATGAGACCTGGTACAAGATGACCCAGATGGTGCTGACCGGTTTTCCGTTGCAGAAGGTGCTGACGCATCAGCTGCCAATTGATGAATTTCAGCGCGGGTTCGATCTGATGGAGTCCGGTCAGTGCGGCAAGGTGGTGTGCAGTTGGCTGTGAGAGTGCTTTGCGCCTGTTGCCTGGGTGTGGCCATGGCGACGGCTTGGGCGGGCGATGAGGCGGTGGTCGAGGCGATTGCCGAGACCGGGAACTTCGAGTCGGAACCGACGCTGGCGGCCGCGGATCTGGTCATCCCGGCATTGTTGAATGGGCCCGGATACCGGGTTCGCCCTAGCGCGACGGTGCATGGGTTCCAGGCCAGCTTTGTCATCGAAACGCGCTGGGGTGAGTTGCGTGCCGAGAGTGTGGAACTGCTGGCCATCCGGGTGAGCGAAATTCCCGCCTTGGAAGCGCTTTACAGTGAATCGGTCACGGAAGCCTTGGTGAAGAGCGGTGCGATGGCCGTGGCGGCCCCCGTGCGTGCGGTGGTGAATGTCGCGCGTGAGCCGGAAACCACGCTACGCGGGCTGCCCGGCGGCATCTGGCGTTTTTTCAGCGAACGGGCGATCAAGCTGGCGCAACAGGCCAAGCGGCTCGGTTCGCGGGCAGATCAGCGCATCAGTCACGACGGATCGCCCTACGACGCTGCCGATGCGCCGCTGACCGCGACACGCAGACCAGAGACGGAAGAAGACAGTTGGTTCGGAAACCTGAGCGAAGAAGTCGGGCGACTGGCCAAGAGCGAGCTGGGATTCGGTGCGGCCAAACGCGCGCTGGCGGCGAGGCTTGGTGTTGATCCGTACTCGGGCAATCCGCTGTTGCGCGAGCGCCTTGATCGGTTGGCTTGGTCAGCGACCGTGGGCAAGCTCGGCATTGGTCAGGCGATGAGTCTGCTGGATCCGTTGGTCAGCGCCACCCTGGATACCGCCAGCACCGTCAATCGTGTGGTATTGGAGCTGCCACCCGAGGACTTGCGGCGACGCAACGACGAAGCCTTGGCGCCACATTGTGTGGATGGGGAACTGCGCTACCAGTTCCTGAATTTCGCTCGCTTCTCGCCTACCTTGCAAACCGAGTTGACGGATCGAATTGCCGAGATGGACCTTTCCGCCGGCTGCAGCGATGTGCTGGAAACCGCACTGATGGCGCAGAACGAGGTGGAGGCGCGTTACGTGGTGAACACACTGAAACTCACACAAGCCTACCTCGGCGAGCGCGTCGCGGGAGGTCGATGGATGGGTTTGGGCGCGGTGCTCAGCTTTGAAACGGCAGATGGCGAGCGCATCCTGCCTTTGCCGGTCGACCTCTTGAGCTGGACCGCCGACACTGCGCGTTGGTTTGGTCAACAAGCACTCTGGTCGCACCCGCAGCGCAGCGTCATCAGCAATGGCCAGATCAGCGTTGCTGCGCAACGCGCCTTGACCAAGGCTGGCTGGAGTCTGCTGACCGGTCTGTCCTATCCAGGTTCGCCGCCATACTTGCGCACGCTGGAGATGGCGCCTGTGCGGTGATCGCAGCAGGCGAAGCGCATTCCGCGCGCTGGGTCAGCGCAGTGCAAACCAATAGACGGCCGCGGCGATCACGGCGACGCCGATAACCACGCCAGCAATCAGGCCGCCTTTGCCTGCGCTTTCTTTCGGCGCGGCGGCCGCTGCGGGCGCAGAGGGGGCGGCACTGGGGATCTCTTTTCCTGGCACGACGAGCATGAAGCGCACTGCATCCAGACGTAGTTCGTCGCCTGCCTTCAGCAGTCCGCTCTGCACTCGCGAACCATTGATGTAGGTGCCGTTGGACGACCCCAGATCTTCGACCAATAGACCATCAGGTGTGGGTTTGACCTGCGCATGGCGACGCGAGATTTCCTCGCTGGCGATGGCGATGTCGCAATCGTGTTGGCGACCGATGACAGTGGGAGCAACCACCGGAAAGGTCTTGCCGAAGGTCGCGCCAGACACGCCACGCAGCACGTACTTGGGCAACGCAGCGCGTACACGGGTTGCCCCGCTGTCATCGACCTGTGCGGGCTTCGGCGCTGACACGGAGGCAGCGCGTTCAACCGCCACCAGCCGGCAAGCGACGCCCGCCACGGCGAACGCGTCGCCCGGATGCAGCACATGACCATCCACGGCCGTCTGACCATTCACGCTGACCACGCCATGCGAAGCACCCAGGCGCACGGTGACGGTGCTGCCAGACAACTCCAGCTCGCAGTGCTCTGCCTGGATGCCCGCCGCTTGCAGTCGGATCAGTGCCTGTTCGCTGGAACCCAGCCGATTGCGTCCGGCGCTGAGCAACACGGCACCATGTTCACCATTGGGGAAGATCAGCTTCATGGAGGGTCTGCCTGTCGAGTCGAGAAAAAGAGGTTGGTGGTGTTGGCCAATCAACGCGCCGGCGCACGGATTTCCCGCGCCAGACGGATTCCGATGGTATTGAAGCCCGGCTCGGCTGCAAAGCCTGCGGTCAACGTTTCACTTTCGGCGGAGTACCAGCTTGCGCCCAGAGCAACATGCTCCGAGCACTGGCTGTTGGCGCAGTCGCTGAGCCATTCGCGGACATTGCCATCCAGTCCACGCAGCCCGTGGGCGCCGGTCGTGCCAGCACTGACTGGACGTGTCCATGCCGCGCCATCGTCACAATTCGCCGCGTCGCGCGCTTCCCAGCCACGATGTGCTTGGGCGTCCCGCCGGTTGTCGCTGCAGGCAGAGCGCTTCGGCAGTAGTCCGCCCAGTTCGGCACGGGAGGGCAATCGGTAACGCTGTCCGGTCTGCTGACCAAGCCAGTCGGCATAGGCTTCGGCCATCGCCACATTGACGCAGACCACGGGATGGCTGTCGTCCTGGGTGAACCCCGGCGCCTGCCACGTGCGGCTCTTGCTGCTGCGGAAGAATGACTCGCGGTCGCGGCAGCTGGGCAGTTCGATCTGTGCGCGCTGGGCAGAACGCCAGAACTGCGCGAACTCACCCACGGTGATTTCGCGCTCGGTCATCGCCAGGTCCGGACGGACGACGCGCAGCGCTGGTCCGGCGTGCCCGTTGCCGAGGGTGTCGTGGAAGGCATAGCCGGGCTCGCCGAGTCCGAGTGTGGTTTTCTGCAATGCCGTCAAACGTGGGTGACTGCTGCCGATGGCCGTTAGGGTTTGCAGCGCCTGTTCGGCCGCCGTGCGATCCCATTGCGCAATGGCTTGCTCGGTTTGCTGAAGCAGTTCTTCTTCACGTTGCTTCAGCAGCGTATCAGCGCGGCTTGCATTGTCTTGCAGTGCGGGATGGCTGGCGGCGACCTTGCGCAGGCAATCCAGGCCATTCAACCAGGCCGGGATGTCGGCGCGCTCGGTCTCGGCCTTGTCGGCGCAGGCGTCCGCCAACGACCGCAATCCGTCGATGGCGTTGGCGTTGTCCGCCTCAATGAGGAATACCGTACGCCAACGGTCCAACGCATTGCGTTGCGGCGGCTCCACCCAGCGTCCTGCCTCAAGGTTCGCGCGGCCCATGGCGAGAAAATCGATCACCGGGTCGCGCACCGTCGGCAGGCTGTCCAAAGCGATACTCTCGGCGACCTGCTCGATTTCAGCGCTGTCGTTGTTGCTTTCGTCGCGGGCTTCGGCCTCCGCAAGACCGATGCGATCCAGGCTGGTCTCCGGTGGTCGACGCGGTGGACTTGCAGAGTTCGTTTCGGCGCTGACGGCAGCGGGTGATGTCGCCGTCAGGCGCGCTCCGGTTTCTGCCGTGCCTTCCGGGCGGGCAAGCCACCAGGTCACGCCGACAACGAGCAGCAGCGCCAAGGCAGAAGCGGACCCCAACAGCCACCTTGGCAGGCCAAGCAAGCGCGCTGGCGATGGCGTTGAATTGCCCGTTGTGGGCTTCGTCGGAGGCGCGGGTTGGCTGCTGATTGGCGCTTGCGCCCGGGTTGGTGCGGTGACCACTTCGCCGACGGCTGGGCGAATACGGGTTGGTTCGACGGTTTCGCGCGGCGGCGGTACCGGTGATGGTGGTGTCGCGGGAGTTGGCAATGCAGCCACCGCCGCCGCCGCGGTGCCGCCGCTGACCGTTCGTGCTGGTGGTGGAATCGGCGTGTGTTCGACCGGACGTTTGCCAATCACTACATCAATGGCGCGCAGCAATTCGGCACAGTTGGGGAAACGCTGTTCGGGTGCTTTGGCGAGACAGCCTTCGATGACAGGCCGCCAGCGAGCCTGTGCTTCGCTCAGCGGGGGTATCGGCGTGTTGACGTGTGCGTACGCCACCGCAAACGCATCCGTCCCCGGAAAGGGCGGCTGGCCGGTCAGAATCTCGTAAAGGATCACGCCGAAGCTGTAGATGTCCGAGCGGGCATCGACGGCCATGCCTCGCGCCTGCTCCGGACTCATGTAGCGACTGGTGCCGATGCTGAATCCCTCGGCGGTCAGCCCGGCGGAGCCGAACGCCGCTTTGGCGATGCCGAAGTCAGTCAATACGGGTCGCTCATTGGCGTCGAACAGCACATTGCTGGGGGTGACGTCCCGATGCACGCACCCGCGTGAATGTGCGTAACCCAGCGCTGCACAGAGCATGCGGATGATGCGATAGAGGCTGTCGCCCGGCAGTCCCGCGCGAATGCGTTGCGCCAGATCGCCACCGGTCAACAATTGCATCGAGAAATAGTGCAGGCCCGCGTCGGTCACGCCGACGTCGTAGACCGGCACGATGGCCGGATGCTGCATGGCGGCGAGCACACGCGCTTCCTGCAGGAAGCGTGCAGCTTGCGCGGAGTCGCGCGCCAATTCGGGTGCCAGCACCTTGAGCGCGACTTCACGATCCAGCAGCACCTGACGCGCACGGTAAACCGTCGCCATGCCGCCGCGCCCAATCTGCTCAATGACCTGATAGCCGCTGACCTCGATCACTGCCCACCCTGCAGTTGCCGGAATCTTTACAAAATGTTCCAAAGTGTAAACCGTTCAAGGCCATCCAGCGGTCGATTGGCTCACGCTTGTGAAAATGCGTCTGCACGCCGACCCATGCTCGGATCGCGACGCGGGCCAGTGTCTTATCTCTATCTGTATCTGGACAGCTGCTGCGGGCAGAGAAGAGTTTCGCCACTGCGCGCGACGCAACGTAAAATGCAGCGATGAATTCCCTCTTTGTTCCCGGACAGCGCTGGCTGTCGACTGCCGAGCCCGAGCTCGGCCTGGGCACGGTGATGCGCCTGATTGGCCGCAGCGTGCAGATCGTTTTCACCGGAAGTGGCGTGGTTCGCCAGTATGCGATGGATACCGCGCCGTTGACCCGCGCCGAGTTCCGGGTTGGCGAGAAGCTGCGCGCCGACGGNNGAAGTGCTGCGGCGACGCGCTGAAGCGCAGCGACATCCGGGCTGGGGTGTGTTGGGCGCGCGGATCGACTTGATTCCGCATCAGTTGCGGGTTGCCGAACTGGCGGTCGAACGCCGTCAACCGCGCTTGCTGCTGGCCGATGAAGTGGGTCTTGGCAAGACCATCGAAGCGGCCATGATCACCGCGCAGCAGCTCGCCACCGGGCGCGCCAAGCGGGTTCTGATTCTTACCCCGGAAAGCTTGACCCATCAGTGGTTTGTGGAGTTGTTGCGGCGTTTCAACCTGCGTTTCGCCCTGTACGACGAGGAGCGCTGCGAAGCGATCACGGAAGTCGATACGACGGCCAATCCTTTCGAAGACGAGCAATGTGTGATCGCCGCCGTGGATTGGCTCGCGCGCGACAAGAAGCGTGCCGCCCAACTGCTTGAAGCGGGCTGGGATTTGCTGGTGGTCGATGAAGCGCATCATCTGGCTTGGAGCCCGGAATCCCCCTCGCGCGAATACGCGCTGGTCGAAGCGTTGGCAGCGCGAGTTCCCGGCGTCATCCTGCTCACCGCGACGCCGGAACAATTGGGGCGCAGCGGTCACTTTGCGCGGCTGCGCCTGCTCGATCCCGCCCGCTACGACAATCTGGAACACTTCACCGCCGAGTCCGAGCGACATCTGGCCTTGTCTTCGATCACCGATGCTCTGCTTGAGGGACAAGCGCCGGACGCGGCAGGGACGCAACTGCTCGATGAACTGTTCGCCAGCGAGCCTGAAGTGCTGGCGAAGTCGCTGGCGGCGATCCAGTCTGGCGACAAGGCCGCTGGCTGGCGGCTGGTCGAGTCGCTGATTGATCGGCATGGCACCGGGCGCGTGATGGTGCGCAATCGACGCGCTGCGGTCGGCGGGTTTCCATTGCGTGTGCCGCATGTCGAATATCTCAACGACAAGCAAGGCGATCCCGCCCTGCTGGGCCGCCTGCGTGCTGAGGCGCTGGCCGATCTCGGTGTCGCGGGTCATGTCGAGCCCGAGCATGACTACACCCACGATCCGCGTTTCGAATGGTTGCTGGCGACGTTGGAGCAGATCGCGCCCGCCAAGGCGCTGCTGCTGTGTCGCTCGCGGGCCAAGGTGCAGGCACTGGAAGACGCCTTGCGGGTGCGCAGCGGTATTGCGGTCGCGCGCTTCCACGAAGACTTGAACCTGCTGCAGCGTGATCGTGCGGCGGCGTATTTCGCCGACCCGGAAGGCGCGCGTTTGCTGATTTCCTCCGAAGTGGGCGCGGAAGGACGCAACTTCCAGTTTGCACAGCATCTGATCTTCTGGGATCTGCCTTTGGACCCCGACATGCTGGAGCAGCGTATCGGGCGTTTGGACCGTATTGGCCAGAAGGGCGATGTGCATCTGCATGCCTGTGCACTGCGCGGCAGTGCGCAGGAGTCGCTGCTGCGCTGGTATGCCGATGGCCTGGATGCCTTCCGCCAGGTCTGCGCCGATGGCCGCGAGTTGCTGCGTCGCTTTGGTCCCGGTTTGCAGGAACTGGCGCAGTCGCCCAACGAGGCGGCGCTCGACGAGTTGCTGGCGCAGTCGCAACGCGACCACGCCGAACTGAGCGAACGCATTCACAAAGGTCGTGACCGTTTGCTGGAGCTGGCCAGTCAGCGCGGCGCCGGTGCCGGACGTTTGCAACAGGCGCTGGCGCTGGATGACATCGCGGCGGGCATCGAGGACTACCCACTACGATTGCTGGAACAGTTCGGCATTCACAATGAGCCGCTGGGCAATGAGATCGTGCTGCTCGATCCCGAGTACGTCACCTTGGACGCATTCGAGGATATGAAAGGCGGCCCAAGGCAGGCGACGTTCAGTCGGACGCGGGCTTTGGCACGTGACGATCTGCTGTACCTGCGCGCCGACCATCCGATGCTGCTGGATGCGGAAGCCTTGTTGCTGTCGTCGGAAACGGGCAATGCCTGCGCGCTGGTGGATGACAGCCTGCCACCCCGCAGCGTGCTGCTGGAAGCCGTCTATGTGCTCGAATGCGTTGCTGCGCAGGGCTTGCATATCGAACGCTTCCTGCCGCCCTTGCCCTTGTCCAGCGTGGTCGACACCCGACTGAGTCTGCGCAATGACTTCCTGCCTTCCGCACGTGCGGTGCGGTCGGCGGGCGACCGCACGCTGGACTTGAGCAAACATCGCAAGATTCTTGCCGCCCTGTTGCCGCCGATGCTGGACAAGACCCAGGCCGATGCCGAGAACCAAAGTCGGGAGCGCATCGAGCTGGCGCTGGGTCAGGCCGAGGCACTGCTGGATGGTGAAATCGACCGCTTGCAGCGGTTGGCCAAGGTCAATCCGGCGGTTCGCGAGGAGGAGATCAGCGGACTGCAGGACGAACGGGCAGCCTTGCTGGCCGCTCTGCCCCAGGCTCGCCCACGCCTGGATGCTCTGCGCTTGATCGTCAGCCCCGATTTCATGGCGCTGCGCAGCCAGTAGGGCGGAATCGTCGCGCGGGCCCTGGCCCGCGCGCCCGGCGTGGGTTCGCCCAAGCGGCTTTCGCCCGCTCCTCGGGTCATTGGACGGTCCGTCGTTGCTGGTCAAACGTCGGGACGACGCGCGCTGCGGTGCAGCAGCCACGAATCCGTCTTCCTGCGTGGCACGCGGATTGCCTCAGCAGCCGTGAACATCCTTGGTATTCGCAGTCTCGGCGAATCCGGTGATTCCACGGAGAGCATCGATGAGCACACCTGCACAGAACATTTTCGGTGGCGCCCAAGTGGGCGTGGATGCCGAGCGCAACAAGGCTGGAGCCCAGGTCAGCGAGTTTCTGACCTTCACGCTGGGCGAAGAAGAGTTCGGTGTCGATATCCTGAAAGTGCAGGAGATTCGCGGTTATGACACTGTCACCCGGATTCCCGACACGCCGGACTACATCAAGGGCGTGATCAATCTGCGCGGCACCATCGTCCCGGTGGTCGACATGCGGCTGAAGTTCAAACTGGCCAAAGCCGAGTACGACAGTTTCACGGTGATGATCATCCTCAACGTCGACAAACGCGTGGTTGGCATCGTGGTCGACAGCGTGTCCGACGTGATCGGACTGACCACCGAGCAGTTGCGCCCGCCACCGGAATTCGGTCGCGCGGTCGATGCGCAATTCCTGACCGGCATCGGTGCGTTGGAAGACCGCATGCTGATTCTGGTGGATATCGAAAAACTGCTGCGCAGCGAAGAGCTGGGGCTGATCCCCCCGAGTACGCACTGAGGCTCGAACGCTGCTGTTCTTCGCGGATTTCGGCCACGCTGCGGCAATCAATCGCCGTGCGTGGCGACGCCCAACGCGGCGTCGGACTTTGGGTCACACGGGAGGCGACTTCTGCCAGGAGGATAGAGGAGTGCGTAACAACCAACCTGTGAGCGGCAAGGAAATCCAGCTGGTGGATGGCCAGACCATCGTCTCGCGCACCGATACCAAGGGCATCATCCGTTACATCAATCGCGATTTTCTGCTGATCAGCGGGTTCACCGAGGCCGAGCTCCTCGGTCAGCCGCACAACATCATTCGCCACCCGGACATGCCGGAGGCCGCGTTCGCCGATATGTGGGCGACCTTGAAGGCGGGTCGGCCCTGGGTCGGCATGGTCAAGAATCGCTGCAAGAATGGTGATCATTACTGGGTGGAGGCGCATGCCACACCCGTGTTCGAGCAGGGCAAGGTTGCCGGTTACATGTCGGTGCGGCGCAAGGCCAGCCGCGAGCGGATCGCGGAGGCAGAACGACAGTACGCAGCCATTCGTGCCGGGCGAGCGATGGGGCTGGTGGTGCAACAGGGCGCCGTAAAGCGTCTCGGGATGAACGTACGGTACAACCCCTTGTGGCGNNTGATGTGGATGACCCAGGCGGAAGTGGCCGCGAGTACCCGATGGACCATTTTCGTCGCGGGCTTGGTGGCGTCGTTCTACAGCGCCTGGTGGCTCGCAGACGATATCGGCTCAAGACTGAAGGACGCCGAGCACCAGTTCAGGGCCATCGGCAGCGGGGACTATCAGCAGAACATCGCCATTGACCGCAACGACGAAGTGGGTGCGGTGTTGTTGGGTCTGAAGTCGATGCAGATTCGCCTTGGCTTCGAGGTGCAGGAGCACAAGCGCATTGCTGAAAGCTCATTGCGTATCAAACAGGCATTGGACGTGGCGGCGACCAACGTGATGGTCACCGACCATGACCTGAACATCGTTTACGCCAATTCGTCGATCCAGCAAATGCTCAAGCACGCCGAAGCCGACTTGCGCAAAGAGATGCCGCACTTCGATGCCGATCATGTGCTGGGCAAGAACATCGACCACTTCCATCGCCATCCCGAGCATCAGCGCAAGCTGCTGGCGACGCTGGACCGCACGCACAAGACAGTGCTGCACGTCGGAGGGCGAACCATTGATCTGGTGGTCAATCCCGTCTTGGATGACGACCACGAACGCATCGGTCTGGTGACCGAATGGCGTGACCGTACCGACGACGTGGCCGTGGAGCGGATGGTTTCCGACCTCGTGCAGGCGGCGGGAAGAGGCGATTTCAGTGCGCGGGTCGATACGCTCGGCAAGAATCAGTTCGTCGTGACACTCGGCAATGGCTTGAATGAACTGCTGGATACGACTGAGCGCAGTTTGAGCGCGGTCACCGAGGTGCTGACGGCGCTGGCCAAGGGCGACCTGACCCATCGCATCGATGCCGATCTGCATGGGCGCTTCGGAGAAATGAAGGACGCCACCAATGCGACCGTTGAGCAACTCGCTGGGATGATGCGTGTAATCAAGACGGCGGTAGAGTCCATTCATGTGGCTGCGCGCGAGATTTCGGCGGGCAATACCGATCTCGCCAATCGCACCGAGCAACAGGCTGCCGAGCTGGAAGAAACGGCCAGCAGCATGGAAGAGTTGACGGCGACGGTGCAGCACAACACCGAACACGCCGGTGAGGCGAATCAACTGGCACAGAGCGCCGCTCAGGTGGTGCAGAAGGGCGAAAGTCTGGTGCAACAGGTCGTCACGACGATGGGTGAAATCGATGCATCATCGCGACGCATCGAAGACATCATCGGCGTGATCGATGGCATCGCCTTCCAGACCAATATCCTGGCCTTGAATGCGGCAGTTGAAGCCGCGCGCGCCGGAGAACAGGGACGTGGATTTGCTGTGGTGGCATCCGAAGTGCGCTCGCTGGCACAACGTTCCGCCACGGCGGCGCGCGAGATCAAACATCTGATCGCCGAATCGGTCGAGCGTGCGCATCGCGGTGCCGAAGTCGTGGACGAAACCGGTCGCACGATGGCGGGCATCTTGAGCAGCGTGGATCGCGTGAGTGCGATCATGGGCGACATCTCGGCAGCCACCCGCGAGCAGGCCGCCGGCATCGTTCAGGTCAACAACACCGTGATGCATCTGGACCAGGCGACCCAGCAGAACGCGGCGCTAGTCGAAGAGGCGTCGGCTGCGGC
>DEHW01000187.1:4243-4379 GCA_002352135.1 Lysobacterales bacterium UBA2790 | reverse complement strand
TGACGATGTCGCAACGGATGGTGCTCATTCAATTTCTCGCTGTGCGTTTTGCATTCGGGCCGACGGCAGCCCGAAGGCTGCCGCGCGAGGCGCGTATCAGGCCGCCTTGGCAGCCATCGCCTTGGCCTTCTCGAAC
>DEHW01000187.1:4058-4198 GCA_002352135.1 Lysobacterales bacterium UBA2790 | reverse complement strand
ATCGCGATGATGTCCTTCAGCTCTTTGTAGCGTTGCAGGGTAGATTGCACTCGACGTGCGGTGTCGTAATGCTCGTTGCCGATGACGTTCGGATCAAGCTGGCGACTGGTTGAATCCAGCGGATCAACCGCCGGGTAGAT
>DEHW01000187.1:305-4011 GCA_002352135.1 Lysobacterales bacterium UBA2790 | reverse complement strand
ACTTCGGTACCGGCCAAGGTGTAACGGTAAATGTTGTCGACGAACAACAGCACGTCACGACCTTCGTCACGGAAGTGTTCGGCAATCGACAAGCCGGTCAGAGCGACGCGCAGACGGTTGCCCGGCGGCTCGTTCATCTGACCGTAGACCAGCGCCACCTTGTCGAGAACGTTGGAGTCTTTCATTTCGTGGTAGAAGTCGTTGCCCTCGCGTGTACGCTCACCGACGCCAGCGAACACCGAGTAGCCACTGTGCTCGATTGCGATGTTGCGGATCAGCTCCATCATGTTGACGGTCTTGCCCACGCCCGCACCACCGAACAGACCCACTTTGCCGCCCTTGGCGAACGGGCACATCAGGTCGATCACCTTGATGCCGGTTTCCAGCAACTCATTGGCAGCGGCCTGATCTTCGTAGGACGGTGCAGGCTGGTGAATGACCCGGTAATGCTCGGCGTTGACCGGACCCGCCTCGTCAATCGGGTTACCCAGCACGTCCATGATGCGGCCCAGGGTTTCTTTGCCGACCGGAACCTTGATGCCTTCGCCCGTGTTGTTGGCGATGAGACCGCGCTTCAATCCGTCGGTCGAGCCAAGCGCAATGGCGCGCACGATGCCGTCGCCCAACTGCTGCTGGACTTCCAGCGTGATGGCGGTTCCGTCGACCTTAAGCGCGTCATACACGCGCGGCACCGTGTCACGCGGAAACTCCACGTCGACGACGGCACCGATGATCTGCACAACTTTACCCTGGCTCATTTCAGGATCCTCTTGATTTCAATTGCATTCGGCAGCGCAAGCAGCGCCAGCCATGAAGGGTTAGACCGCAGCGGCACCACCGACGATTTCGGAGATTTCCTGGGTGATCGCAGCTTGGCGTGCCTTGTTGTAGATCAGGTTCAGCGTGCCGATCAGCTTGGTTGCGTTGTCCGAAGCTGACTTCATGGCGACCATGCGCGCTGCCTGTTCCGAGGCGATGTTTTCCAGCACCGCCTGATACACCAACGACTCCACATAGCGCGTCAGCACATCGTTCAACACGCTCGGCGCGGAGGGTTCGTAGATGTAGTCCCAGTCGTGCTTGGTTTCCAAGGTATCGCTGGGTGGCAGCGGCAACAGTGCATCGATGCTGGCTTTCTGCACCATCGTATTGACGAAGTCATTGTAGGCCACGTTGACGCGGTCCAAGGTGCCGGCTTCGTAGGCGTCCAACATGACGCGGATGACGCCGATCAGTTGCTCCAACTGCGGCTTCTCGCCCATGTGTGTAACCGAGGCCACCATGTTCACCTTGAGGCGACGGAAGAAGGTGTTGGCCTTTTGCCCGACCGCAACGATGTCGACTTCGACGCCCTGCTCCTGCCACTTGCGGATCTCAACGATCAACTTGCGGAACAGGTTGGAGTTCAGCCCACCGCACAAACCGCGATCCGTTGAGATCACGATGTAGCCGACACGCTTCACTTCCTTCCGCTGCACCATGTAGGGATGCACGTAGTCGGTATTGGCCTTGGCGATATGCCCGATGACCTGACGCATCAGACGGGCATAGGGCCGTGAAGCCTTCATGCGCTCCTGGGCTTTCCGGATTTTTGAAGCCGAGACCATTTCCAATGCACGCGTCACCTTGCGGGTGTTCTGCACCGACTTGATCTTCGACTTGATTTCGCGACCGCCTGCCATGTGTTTGCTCGCTCTTCTTGCTGCGCCGATTGAAGCCTGTCCGCTGTCGCCGCTCGCCCTTCGACGGCAGCGGCGACAACGCGCCAAGGACTTACCAGCTACCCGTCGCCTTGAAGTCTTCGATGCCTTTCTTGAAGCTGGCTTCGATGTCCTTATCCCAGTTGCCGGTCTCGGTGATCTGCTTCATCAACGCGCCCTGCGTGTTGGCAAAGTGCGCGTGCAGGCCAGCCTCGAACGGACCGATCTGCAGCAGCGGCAGGTCGTCCATGTAACCGTTGTCGACGGCATACAGCGACAGCGCCATGTCAGCAATCGACAACGGTGCGTACTGCTTCTGCTTCATCAGCTCGGTGACCCGCTGACCACGTTCCAACTGCTTGCGGGTGGTTTCATCAAGATCGGAAGCAAACTGAGCGAACGCCGCCAATTCACGGAACTGGGCAAGCGAAAGGCGAATACCACCGCCGAGCTTTTTGATGATCTTGGTCTGCGCCGCACCACCGACGCGCGACACCGAGATGCCGGCGTTGACGGCGGGCCGGATACCGGCGTTGAACAGGTCGGTCTCCAGGAAGATCTGACCGTCGGTAATCGAAATCACGTTGGTGGGCACGAACGCCGAGACGTCACCTGCCTGCGTTTCAATGATCGGCAGCGCGGTCAGCGAACCCGTCTTGCCCTTCACGCGACCATTGGTGTGCTTTTCGACGTATTCCTCGTTGACGCGTGCCGCGCGCTCAAGCAGACGGGAGTGCAGATAGAAAACGTCACCGGGATAGGCTTCGCGGCCCGGAGGACGACGCAACAACAGCGACACCTGACGATAGGCGACCGCCTGCTTCGACAGGTCGTCATAGATGATCAGTGCGTCTTCACCGTTGTCACGGAAGTACTCACCCATGGAGCAGCCTGAATACGGCGCGATGAACTGCATGGCCGCCGATTCCGACGCGGTGGCGGCAACGACGATGGTATGCGCCAGCGCACCGTACTCTTCGAGCTTGCGCACCACGTTGGCGACCGAAGAGGCCTTCTGGCCAATCGCCACGTAGATGCACTTAACACCGCTGCCCTTCTGATTGATGATTGCGTCGATGGCCAATGCGGTCTTGCCGGTCTGACGATCACCGATGATCAGTTCGCGTTGTCCGCGACCGACCGGAATCATGGCATCCACCGACTTGTACCCGGTTTGCACCGGTTGATCGACCGACTTACGCCAGATCACGCCGGGTGCCACTTTTTCGATCGGTGAACTCTCGGTGGCATTCAGCGGGCCCTTGCCATCGATGGGGTTGCCGAGTGCATCGACGACTCGCCCCAACAGCGCCTCGCCAACCGGCACTTCAAGAATGCGACCGGTCGTCTTGACCGTATTGCCTTCGCGCAAGTGTTCGTAGTCGCCGAGGACCACGGCACCCACCGAGTCACGCTCCAGATTGAGCGCGAGCGCATACGTGTCGCCCGGCATTTCAATCATTTCGCCGGCCATGACATCGACCAGACCATGAATGCGTACGATGCCGTCGGCAACCGAAGTGATCGTGCCTTCATTGCGCGCCTCAGCGGCTAGCTTGACCTTTTCGATGCGGCCTTTGATCAGTTCGCTGATTTCAGAAGGGTTGAGCTGACTCTGCATGGGAATGTCCCTGAGATTTTGAATTCGTGAAATGGGCCGTATCGGGTTCGCGGTTCACCGGCGCGCTCGTCAGAAGCGACAGCCCGGTTGTCACCACGCGCCATGAATACGCGTGCGCCATCGGACTCTCACCCGATGGTCGGCACGTCCTTGCGCCTGGGAGGCTGCGCCTCCCGTGGTTCATCGACGCGAGCTCAGCGACTGAGCGCGCGCTGCATCCGCTGAAGCTTGCCGCGTACCGAGCCATCGATTACCAGATCGCCCGCATCAATGATGGCTCCACCGATCAGTGCGGCATCGACCCGTTGTTGCATGACAACGTCGGTCCCGAACCGTCGGCGAAGGGCATCCAGCAAGGCGGCGGTATCGTTGGCGTCCATCGCTG
>DEHW01000187.1:0-214 GCA_002352135.1 Lysobacterales bacterium UBA2790 | reverse complement strand
CACGCCGCGAATGCAGAAGACTGGGAAGCCAGAGCGAAGGCTGCGCGAGCGTAGGGCCGTGCGAAAGTGGCGACGTTGCTCATGCTCAGATCTCGGCCGCCAGATCAGCCAGTAGAGCCTTGTGGGCATTGCCATCGATTTCGCGACGCAACACCTTCTCGGCACCGCTCACTGCCAGCGCAGAAATCTGCTGACGCAGTTCCTCGCGGGCGCG
>DEHW01000222.1 GCA_002352135.1 Lysobacterales bacterium UBA2790 | reverse complement strand
AATGCGGAGCTGGCCTTACGGCTTGGCCGAGCCAAGATGAATGCCGCAGACCCGAGGCTCGGGCGAATTGGACTCAGTCTCTTCAGAATCCGATTCTTGCAGGGAGATTGCAGTGACCCTGATCAGATTGCGGGTGACATTGCCGACCAACTAGCTCGCGGTGGCGGTGGCATGCGCGCAGATCGCGCGGCGCTGGCATTGATGCGCGCAGAATGCGCACGGCAATCACACACCGACGCCACCGAACTGCAACAGACAGCAAACAACGAAGTCGCCGCCTTGGACTACAAGCCACGTCGCCTTCGCCTCCTATTGGCACGCTGATATCAGGGAGCATGGTCACGCATGACGGATCACAATGACGCCCAACCATCGCTTCGCATGCGAGTCATGCTCGGCAACGGTGCCTATGTCGGTCCTGGCCGGGCGGACTTGCTCCAAGGTATTGCCGAAACCGGCTCAATTGCCGCTGCAGGCAGGCGCATGAACATGAGCTACCGTCGCGCCTGGCTGTTGATTGATGCTCTGCATCAGGAGTTCGGCGCACCGATGGTCACCACCGCCATCGGCGGCAAGCGCGGCGGCGGCGCGCAACTGACCGAGCTCGGACAGGCCGTCCTGCAGATGTATCGACAGATCGTTGCGCGATGCGAGTCCGCAACCGCGGGTGAAATGCGGGCTCTCGCTGCGCTTCGTCGGAACCCGCCCTGAATCGGTCGCAGACGAAGCCGTCGCCGACCTGCCGGTTCACTTTGCATTGGGAAACCACGCGTTAGATTTACAAAAGTGCCGCCGTTACATGTTTTTGGCCCACACTTTTGACAACTCACGCGACATTTCCCCAGCATCATCTTGATTCAAATGGAATTTGCAGCCGCCGTCAGCCTGATATTCGCGCTTCTGATCAGCCGTCACGCACTGCAACGCGTTCCGGACGGCTGCGTCCGCGCCGTCTTTCGTCGAGGAGAGTTCGCCAGAATCCTGCCTGCGGGACTCGGGTTCATCCTTCCGATACTTGAGCGCACCGGCGACACAATTCCTCTCATCGGTCACAGCGTCGATGTGGACGCAAACATCTTCGGACAGGCTGCTGTGCACTTCCAGATTCTGAATCCCGATCAGATTGGCGCAGCCGTGGTTGACCCGGAAACACTGGTCGCAGATGCTGCTGCGGCAGAAATTGCCGTGCTTGCCGAGCGCTGCCTTGATGACGCCGCCCCCGAAAGCATGGCAAGACAATTGCGCCACGCCCTCAATCAACGGTTCACCGCCAAGGGTCTGCATGTCGTGCGCTGCCAGTGGCAACCACTCGGCGGCAATGGGGTGGCCTGAGTTACTGCATTTGCACCAACTGCGGTCGCAACCGATACTTCCGACCCCGCCGAACCTTCTGTTGATCCGGCCCGTCTGGAAATCGCGTGTTGCTCTCCCCTCAAGCAAAGCAAGACTTGGATCAGGGACTGCAGGAATTGGGCCTTCCTGCCCAGCTCGCTGAGCCCCTTCATGGATTTCTTGCGCTGTTGGCACGCTGGAATTCCACCTACAACCTGACTGCGGTTCGTCACCCCGATGATATGGTGGCACTGCATTTGCTGGACTCGCTCAGCTTGCATGCCTGGACTCGCGGCAAGACCCAAGTCGATATCGGTGCCGGCGCGGGCCTGCCAGCGATTCCTTTGGCGTTGGCGGAGCCGGATCGTCAAATCGATATGGTCGAGCCCGTCGGCAAGAAGGCGCGATTTCTGCGCGAGGCAGTGCGGCACTTCAAACTGGCCAATTGTCACGTCTTTGATCGACGCGCCGAAGATGTTCACGTCTCAACCGGCTATGACTGTCTAACGGCGCGCGCCTTGGGTAGTCTTGCGCAAATCATCGCCTGGGGCGGACATCTGGTCCGCGAAGGTGGGCAGATACTTGCCATGAAGGGACAGTTTCCCGGTCATGAAATCGATGCGCTGCCCAGCGCATGGCAAGTCAAAAAAGTCGAGGCATTGCGCGTACCGTTCTTGGACGCGGAGCGTCATGTCGTGGTGTTGGAAAGGCGTCTCTGAGTCCGCTTTGCCGGAATTCAACAGGGCGCAGACTGGAGCGCAACATGGGTCGCATCATCGCAATCGCAAATCAGAAGGGTGGTGTCGGCAAAACCACCACCGCGGTGAATCTGGCCGCNNGGCTTTGACGTGCTGCCCGGCAGCGCCGACCTGACCGCCGCTGAAATCAAGCTGATGGATGCGCTGGCACGCGAGCATCGGCTGCGCGAAGCGCTGCAGCGTGTCCGCGAGCGGTACCACTACATCCTGATCGACTGCCCACCCTCTCTAAATCTGTTGACCTTGAATGCACTCACGGCAGCGGATGGGGTACTCGTTCCGATGCAATGCGAGTACTTCGCGCTGGAGGGTTTGTCGGCACTGATGAATACGGTCAATGCCGTGAAGCAGCGTTTGAATCCCCGTCTCGAGATCGATGGCATCCTGAGGACCATGTATGACGTGCGCAACAATCTCGGCAACGATGTGTCCGCCCAACTGCTCGAACACTTTGGCGACAAGGTCTTCCGCACCATGATTCCGCGCAATGTGCGGGTCGCGGAAGCGCCCAGCCATGGCCAGAGCATCGTCGAATACGACCGCAGCTCGCGTGGCAGCATCGCCTACCTTGGCCTGGCTGGCGAAGTCATCCGGCGCGAGAAGCAGCACGGCGCGCCGCCCCTTTCCGACTCGAGCCGCACGGAGGCTTCCACATGAGCACCAAGAAGCGCGGACTGGGGAGGGGACTGGATGCGCTGCTCGGCAATTCGACGAACACCCCAGCCAGTTCAAATTCCGAAAGCGAGCGCCTCCGCGATTTGCCGATCGAATCGCTGCAGCCTGGCAAGTATCAGCCGCGCAGCACGATGGACAAGGAGCGACTCGCGGAGCTGGCTGATTCGATTCGTGCACAGGGCTTGATCCAACCCATCATCGTTCGTCCCATCAGCCGTGATCGCTACGAGATCATCGCTGGCGAGCGCCGCTGGCGTGCGGCGCAATTGGCCTCGCTGCGCGAGGTGCCCTGCGTTGTGCGCGAGACCGATGATCATGCCGCGCTGGCCATGGCACTGATCGAAAACATCCAGCGTGAAGACCTCAATCCGCTGGAAGAAGCGCTCGCTCTGCAACGTCTGATCGACGAGTTCCAGTTGACCCACCAGCAAACCGCCGAAGCCGTCGGCCGTTCACGTGCTGCGGTCAGCAATCTGCTGCGTCTGCTGGAACTACCCGAAGCCATTCGCAACCTGGTGGAAACGCGCCGGATCGAAATGGGACATGCCCGCGCATTGTTGACCTTGCCCGTCGATCAAGCGGTCGACCTGGCGCGCCAGGCCGCCGACGAAAGCTGGTCAGTACGCGAGATCGAACGTCGCGTGCAGGCCCTGCAACGCGGCCAGACCGCGCCCGCGCCGACCGCCAAGAAGGCGGACGCCGACATTCAATCGCTGGAACGCGAACTGTCGGAACTGTTGAGCGCAAAGGTGGCGATCCAGCACGGACGCGGCGGGCGCGGCAAACTGGTCGTGCAGTATTTCAGTCTGGATGAACTGGAAGGCATTCTGGAACGGGTGCGGCGCTGAAGCGCCGCGCGCCGTTACAAACCTGCAGGACCGATCAATCCCACTCGTAAATCGTCCAGTAAACCGGCCGCACGCCTTCGCCATCGGACTTGTCCAACTTGCCATCGCCATTGGTGTCGATGAGCGAATAGGACGGCCCTCGCTGCGGCGTGACCTTGACCATGTAGATGCGCCCGTTCTGGCGATACTCCTCCACCACATCGCCCGTCGACTCATCGCGACGGATCGACACCACCGGCGCGTCCTCTGGTTGTGGCGCAAGTTCGACCTTGGGCGGCAACGGCGCCTCCTCGGAGGCCGCGGGCGGTGCCGTGTCGGTTTGCGCCTGCAGCGCGAAGGCCGGAATCAACAGGGCCGTCCATACCAAGCTTCGTTTCATCGCGCTTCTCCCGTGCAAACCTGTGGTCACGCAGCATACTGCCGTGCCGCGCACGCAGACTACAATGCCGCATGAACCGACTCATCCTGATTGATGGCTCCAGCTATCTCTACCGCGCGTTCCATGCCTTGCCGCCACTGAGCAACTCGGCTGGCGAACCTACCGGCGCACTGTTCGGCGTCGTCAACATGTTGCGCTCCGCCCTCAAGGAAGCGCCTGAATTTGCCGCGTTCGTGATGGATGCCTCGGGGCCGACCTTTCGCGACGAGCTGTATCCGCAGTACAAGGCCAATCGCGAGGCCATGCCCGATGAGTTACGTGCCCAGATCGAGCCCATGCTGGCCATTGTCGCGGCACTGGGCTTCCCCATTCTGCGTGTGTCCGGCGTCGAAGCAGACGATGTGATCGGCACGCTAGCGATCCAGGCGGCAGCGCAAGGCATCGCGGTCACGGTATCCACCAGCGACAAGGATTTCGCTCAGCTGGTGCGACCCGGCATTCGTCTGGTCAACACGATGAGCGGCAGCACGCTGGATGAAGCCGGTGTCATCGAGAAATTCGGCGTGCGTGCCGATCAGATCGTCGACTATCTGGCCCTGATGGGCGACAGCGTCGACAACATTCCGGGCGTTGAAAAATGCGGCCCCAAGACGGCGGCCAAGTGGCTGGCTGAATTCGGCAGTCTGCAGGGCGTCATGGACAACGTGGCGAAGATCGGCGGCAAGATTGGCGAAAACCTGCGCGCCGCGCTGCCGCGCCTGCCGCTCAACAGAACTTTGACCACGATCCGCACGGATGTCCAACTGGATCGGACCCCGCGAGATCTGATTCTGCAG
>DEHW01000083.1 GCA_002352135.1 Lysobacterales bacterium UBA2790 | reverse complement strand
CCTCTGCTGCGCTGCAGCTTTCCCCAATGGCCAATGGTTGATTGTTCAAGCGCGTGACTTACTGCGCCAGGAGCCTGCGCGGCAGAAATGATCGAGGCGAAAAGTCGGCTGCGCGAGGACAGATTTTCGCCGGTTCGCCGGCCCATAGCAGGGCTATGGGCCAGGAATCGGCGGAAATGATGGGCCGCGCAGACGGCTTTGCAGACCGGTCGGCTTCTGCCGCGCAGGCTCCCAAGGAACAGTGCGCCGAACTCGGCGCGTCGCGTTGGAGAACGCAGCCACCGCCCGCACAACAATCGACAACGACGGGCGGCCTTTTGGGGAGAGGAACCATGCGTCGTCATATCGGCCAATCGGCACTGCTGTGCCTCATCTTTTCCGTCGCAAACAACGCTCAGGCGCTGACCGAAGTCACCGGTTTCGGCAGCAATCCGGGCAACCTGCAGATGTTCAAGTATGTGCCTAGCGGGTTACCCGCCAACGCGCCACTGGTGGTCGCCTTGCACGGTTGCGCGCAAAGCGCTGCCGCCTACGATGCGGAAACCGGCTGGGAAGCGTTGGCGAACCGCTGGAAGTTCGCCCTGTTGCTTCCGCAGCAACAAAGCGGCAACAACTCGTCGAGTTGCTTCAACTGGTTCGAAGCGGGCGACATCGCGCGTGGCAGTGGCGAAGCGCTGTCGATCAAGCAGATGGTGGATCGCATGCGCAGCGATCACGCGACCGATGCCGCACGCAGCTATGTCACCGGCCTGTCAGCGGGCGGCGGTATGACCGCGGTGATGCTGGCGACCTATCCCGATGTGTTTGCCGGTGGCGCCATCGTCGCGGGCATTCCCTACAACTGCGGCACCGGCGTCAGCGCAGCATTCTCCTGCATGAATCCCGGCAGTGATTTCACGCCCGCGCAATGGGGCAACAAGGTTCGCGCCGCCAGCAGTCACAGCGGCCCGTGGCCCATCGTGTCGATCTGGCANNTGGACCAACGTCCACGGCATCGACCAGACCGCGGACCTGCAGGACACCCTCGGCGGCTATCCGCACAAGGTCTACAAAGATGCGGCGGGTGTTCCCAAGGTGGAAACCGTGCTGATTACCGGCATGGGTCATGGCACCCCGGTCGATCCCGGCACCGGTGAAACCCAGTGCGGCACGGCGGGCGCCTACATCCTCGACGTCAACCTGTGTTCGAGCTACTACATCGGACGCTTCTGGGGTCTGGACAACCTCGACAACGTAGCGCCCAGCGTGAGCCTGACTGCACCATCAGCGGGCGCGACCGTCAGTGGCTCGGTGACGGTCAGCGCCAATGCCAGCGATGCGGTCGGCGTGGCGCAGGTGGAGTTCCTGCTCGATGGCGCGCTGCTCGGCAGCGATGCCAGCGCGCCGTATTCGCTGAGCTGGAACAGCACGACCGCCGCCAACGGCGCGCATACGCTGCAAGCGCGGGCCACCGATCTGGCTGGCAATGTCGCCAGTTCCAGCGCCATCACCGTGAGCGTCAGTGGCGGTGTCAGCGACACCACTGCACCGACTGTGGATCTGGTCTTTCCGTCGCCTGGCACCACCCTTTCGGGCACGGTCACCCTGTCCGCCGATGCCAACGACAACTTCGGCGTCACCGAAGTCACCTTCCTGCTCGACGGCGCGGTGCTGGGGACAGGAAACCGCAGTGCGCAGGCCGGACCCTGGACCCTCGACTGGAATACCACCAGCACATCGGATGGCGCACACAGCCTGAGCGTGCAGGCACGTGATGCGGCGGGCAATGTCGGCTCGGATTCCGCCACCAGCGTCACCATCACGCAGAACCTGCCCGCCTTGGACGAGACCTTTTCCAACCGCGACAACGCAGGCGACTACACCGACAGCACGGGTTGGAGCGGCAGTTTCGTCGCCAATGCGGCCAACGCGACCGCATCGATCAGCGGCAGCCAGTCCGCCTACGGTGCGGCATCGTCGGGTCTGAGTTGTTCCACCGGCCTGAAAACCCAGTTCTTCACGCGCAGCGTCACCCTTGGCGCCAATCCGCGCCTCAGCTACGCCCGTCTGCTGAACCTCAAGGCGAATACCAACAGCAGCTACAGCGCCTACTTCAAAGTGCTGGTGAACGGCGTCGTGGTCGATCAACAGAGCGTCAGCAACAGCACTTATGTCGACAGCACCTGGCAGCGTCGCGAAGACATCAGTCTGTCGGCCTATGCCAATCAGACGATCACCCTGCGCTTTGAAGTCGGTGCCAACGCGAATGTCTGTCTGGAAGCCTGGGCACGCGCCAATATCGACGACATTCGCATCGCCAACGCGCAGCAGGATGCCGATGTCACCGCGCCAACGGTCAATCTCACCGCGCCAGTGAACGGCAGCACCGTCAGCGGCACAGTCAGCCTCAGCGCCACGGCCAGTGATGGCACCAGCGTCAGCAAGGTCGAGTTCTACGCCAACGGCAGCCTGCTGGGCAGCGATACCGAAGCACCCTTCAGCCTGAGCTGGAACAGCGCCAGCGTCGCCAACGGCAGCTATGTGCTGATGGCCAAGGCCTACGACCCGGCAGGCAATGTCGGCAGTGATGACGACACGCAGGTCACGGTCAGCAACGGCGGCAGTGGTGGCACGCAAGTGCTCAGTTTCAGCAGCGAAGACGCCAACGACGGCTACATCAAGGCCAATGCGGACGGCAGCAGCCCCGCCGTCGGCACGCTCGAATCCTCGCTGGGTTTGGCCTTGGGACGCGGCAGCGACAGCAAGTACAACCGCGCCATGCTGTCCTTCGATACCTCAACGCTGCCGGACAATGCAGTCATTCTGTCAGCCAGCCTCAGCGTGACCTATCGCAGCGGCTCCGG
>DEHW01000058.1:2078-3088 GCA_002352135.1 Lysobacterales bacterium UBA2790 | reverse complement strand
CCATCGAAGCGTTCACCGAGTTCCTTGCCCATGAGCCCGAGATAGCGCGACAGCATGTCGGCCTGGAACAGCACGCAATGCGGATTGCTGTCCTCGAACACCAGCAGGTCAAGCACCGGCAGCAGTTCCGGGCTGCGCGAGTAGCGCGAACGATAGGTGATGATCGAGTCGGCCAGTTCCAGCAACCATTCCAGTCCGCCGCGCGCGCGCGCCGAAGGCATGCGCAGGAAACCGGCCACGGTGCGCGACAGAAACGCCAGCCGTTCCAGACGTCGGCCGATGATCAGGAAGCGCCAGCCATCGTCGCGGGTCATGTTGTCCATCGCGAAGCCGGTCAACGAGGACGAGATGCTCAACACATGGTCGAGAAAGGCGATCGCTTCGGTCAGGGTGGGAAGCTGGCGCTGCGCCGCTTGCTGCTCGCGCTGCAACTGCGTCAGCGAATGCCAGTGATCCAGCGACAGACGCTCGCGCACCTGGGCGGCCGACCACATCAGGCTGCGAATGGCATTGGCCAGACTGCCTGCCTGGTCGGGCTCGTAGATGGCACTGAGCAGTCGGTGTTGGCTGCCGCTGCTGGCCTTGTCGTCGGCCTCCAGACGCGGCAGGATTTCCAGATGCTCGGCCATTTCCATCGCTGAGCCAATCGCGGGTGTGCGCACGCCACCCGCTTCCACCAGTCGCGACAGCGTGACCCGCAACATGCGCGCACTGTCGTCGAAGCGTTCGGAGTAGCGTCCGAACCAGAACAGGTTCTCGACCACGCGCGAGCTCAGGTTGGCCCCGGCGCGCACCAGATCGGCCACGCCGAGACGCGGCTTGAGCAGGGTGAAGTCCTTGACCGGCGCGTCGGTCAACACCCAGGCATCTTTGGATGCGCCACCGCGCTGCATCGAGATGATGCGTGCGTCGCTGCCCGAGGCGACCCGCGCCAGACCGCCGGGCATCACCGCATAGTCGCCCTCGCCATTCATCGCCGCATAGGCGCGCAGTCCAACCGGATGCGCCAG
>DEHW01000058.1:0-1920 GCA_002352135.1 Lysobacterales bacterium UBA2790 | reverse complement strand
TTGGCGATCACCACCCGGCCTGCACGCGCCACGTTCAGCAGACCCGGCACGCCGAGCGCGGAATCGCCGCGCAGTTCGAGTGGATCGCAATAGTCGTCGTCCTGGCGACGCAGGATCACATGCACGCGCTTGAGGCCGCGCAGGGTTTTCAGATACACGCTGTCACCGCGCACCGTCAGATCCTGGCCCTCGACCAGCGGAAAGCCGAGATAGCGCGCCAGATAGGTGTGTTCGAAATAGGTTTCGTTGTACGGCCCCGGGGTGAGCAGGACGATGTGCGGTTGCTCGTCGCCGTCGAGGGCGGCGAGGGCAGACAAGCCTTCCTGTTGCTCACGGAAAAAGTCGGCCAGATGCTGCACGTTCAATTCGCGGAACTGGTCTGGAAATGCACGCGAAACCACCAGACGATTTTCCAGCGCATAGCCCGCACCGGAAGGTGCCTGGGTGCGATCGGCAATCGCCCACCAGCGGCCATCCGGCGAGCGCGCCAGGTCGACCGCGTAGTGATGCAACCAGACTTGCCCCGCCGGTTGAATGCCGCGACAGGGCCACAGATAGCCATGCTGCCCGTAGACCAGCGCCGGTGGCAGCAAGCCTTCTGCCAGCACACGTTGCTCGCCGTACAGATCCGCCAACAAGGCATTCAGCAGACGCGCGCGCTGCGCCACCGCCACCGCCACGCTCTGCCATTCGTCCTGCGGCAGGATCAGCGGCAACGGGTCCAGCGACCACGGTCGATCCGCACCATTGGCGTCGGCATAGACGTTGTAGGTAACGCCGTTCTCCTGGATGCGTCGATCCACAAACTCAAGGCGACGGCGCATCTCTTCGGGCGCGACCGCATTCAGATGGCGGAAGAACTGTCGCCAATGCGCGCGCACCGTCCCATCGGCGGCCAACATTTCGTCGTAGCGTCGCGCGCTGCGTGGGTAAATTGCCAGAAGTGTGCGGGCCATGCTGCCAGGAAAAATACCGTCGGATCAGGAGTGGCCGAGCGCCATGCAAGTCCCGCGCGCAAGCCAGGATTGACAGCGGCGCCGCATCACGCAGCGCCGCGTCGCGACGGCTTCAGATGCGCCGCAAGTCTAGCGTAAACGGGTGCTCGTCACTGCGTTCGACAGGCGCGATATGCAGACGTCCGGGCGTATGCCCGAAGCGGAAGAAGCGCGCCAGTCGGCGGCTCTCGGCCTCGAAGGCATTGACCGGAAACACCTCGTAACTGCGCCCGCCCGGATGGCTGACGTGGTACTGGCATCCGCCCAGCGAACGCTGCATCCAGCTGTCCACCAGATCGAACACCAGCGGCGCATGCACGCCGATGGTCGGATGCAGACACGACGCCGGTTGCCAGGCGCGATAGCGCACCGCGCCGACGAACTCGCCGTTGCGGCCGGTGTTCTGCAACGGCACGGCCTCGCCATTGCAGGTCAGCACATAGCGATCCGGCGGCAGCCCAGTGAGCTTGACCTGCACGCGTTCCAGCGAGGAATCGACATAGCGCACGGTGCCGCCGACGGCGCCTTCTTCGCCCATCACATGCCAAGGCTCCAGCGCGTGACGCAGTTCGAACTGGATGCCCTTGACGCTGAAGTCGCCATGCTTGGGGAAGCGGAACTCGAAGTGCGGCGCAAACCACTCGCTGCGGAAAGCGAAACCGGCCTGATTCATCTCCTCGATGACATCGGCAAAATCCTGTTCGACGAAATGCGGCAGCATGAAACGGTCGTGCAGCTCGGTGCCCCAACGCGCCAACTTGGTTGGCTGATAGGGCGTGCGCCAGAAGCGCGCCAGCAGTCCACGCAGCAGCAGTTGCTGGGCCAGCGACATGCGCGCATGCGGCGGCATTTCGAAGGCGCGCAGTTCCAGCAGGCCGAGCCGCCCGGTGGGACCATCCGGCGAGTACAGCTTGTCGATGCAGAA
>DEHW01000050.1 GCA_002352135.1 Lysobacterales bacterium UBA2790 | reverse complement strand
CTGCCGCTGTGGCACGCTTGGCTGGGTGCTTGATCAGGGAGAGCGCATGAACGTCTGGCATCGGGTTGGATGGGTCTTTGCTCTAGGTCTATCGGCAGTCGTCAGCAGCGCCCCCGCCGAGGCCGCCGTTGACCTTGTCGAAGAGCGCGATGTCGCCAGCCTTCAGGCCGATCTGCAGGCCGGACGCCTCAGCAGTGAGACCTTGGTGCAGGCTTACCTGCAGAGGATCGAGGCCATCGACCGTCATGGTCCGACCTTGAACGCGATCATCGAGCTCAATCCCGAGGCGCTGGCAATCGCGCGCGCGATGGATGCCGAGCGTGCGCAGGGCGAGCTGCGTAGTCCCCTGCACGGCATACCTGTACTGCTGAAAGACAACATCGACACCGGCGATTCGATGCAGACCTCGGCGGGCTCCTTGGCCCTGGTTGGTCAACCGGCCTTACGCGACGCGGAACTGGTAGCGCGTTTGCGCGCCACCGGAATGGTGATTCTGGGTAAGACCAATCTCAGCGAATGGGCCAATTTTCGAGGCAAGCGCAGCAGTGCCGGATGGAGCAGTCGCGGCGGACAGACGCGCAATCCGTATGCACTGGACCGGTCTCCCTGTGGCTCTTCGTCGGGCAGCGCGGTGGCGGTGGCGGCCAGTTTGGTCAGTGTCGCGGTCGGAACCGAAACCGATGGTTCCATCGTGTGTCCCGCTGCCATGAACGGCGTGGTGGGTATCAAACCGACCGTTGGATTGGTCAGCCGCAGCGGTATTGTGCCCATCTCCTCGTCGCAGGACACCGCAGGTGCCCTGGCTCGCAACGTGCGCGATGCGGCCTTGCTCCTGCAGGTGATGACGGGCAGCGATCCCCGCGACCCCATCACGGCCGATGCCGATGCGCATCAGGTCAGTCTTGTCGACGCGCTTTCGGTGGATGCCCTGCGCGGTGCGCGGATTGGCGTGGTGCGGCAGCTCACCGGCTACCATCCTGATGTCGATGCGCGCTTCGAAGACGCTCTGCAGGTGATGCGCGATGCGGGCGCGATTCTGGTCGATGACTTGTCCTTCCCGACGCGGGCCGAGGCCAACACGCTTGAGTCGACCCTGTTCCTGCACGAGTTCAAATCCGGGCTGGATGCCTATCTCGATCATCGTCAGGGCGTCCCTATCGCCTCGCTTGAGGAGTTGATCGCCTACAACCAGCGCCATGCGGCGCAGGTGATGCCCTGGTTTGGTCAGGAGTATCTGGAGCAGGCCGCAGCAACCCATGGCATCGGCGATCTGGATTACCAGAACGCGCGCCAGCGCCTGCGGCAGTTGACTCGTGAACAGGGCATTGACGCCTTGCTGACCGAACATCGGCTGGATGCACTGATCGCACCGACCACCGGCCCGGCTTGGAAAACCGATTGGTTGAATGGCGGCAACTACCTCGGTGGCAGTGCCGGCATGGTGGCGATGGCGGGTTACCCGAACATCAGCCTGCCAATGGGCCAGGTCCATGGATTGCCGGTGGGATTGTCGATATTTGGCACGGCGTGGAGCGAGGCGCGTCTGATTGCCTTGGCCTATGCTTTCGAGCAGCGCGCACAAGCGCGCAAGCCCCCGCAATACGCCGCCACGCTTCCCTGAGGAGGTCGCCATGCAGTCCATTCTGGTTGCCAGCAGCAAAGGCGGGTGTGGCAAGTCCACGCTGTCCACGCACTTGGCCGCGCATTTCTGTGTTCATGGCAAACGCACGGCTCTGGTCGATCTTGACCCGCAAGGCTCCTCGCTGCGCTGGTGTCAGCGCCGTGCTGCGATGCTGGACGCGCCGTTGGCAATCGACGGCAGTCAGGATCGTTGGCACAAGGCCATGCCGGATGACATCCAGCAGGTGGTGATCGACGCGCCCGCCGGGTCGACGCCCGAGGCCTTGAAGTCCGCATTGAAACGCGTCGATGCGGTGCTGGTGCCGGTCCTGCCCGCACCCTTCGATCTGGAAGCCACCGCGATGTTTCTTTCCGCGCTAAGTCGGGTGCCGCGTGTGAGCAGTGGTGAATTGCCCATTGCCTTGATTGCCAATCGCGTCCGTCCCACTACGCAGGCCAGTCAGCGCGCTCTTGCCCAGTTGCACGAGTGGCCTTATCCGGTCTTGGCGGAATTGCGCGATTCGCAGAGCTATGTCCTATTGACGGCATTGGGGAAAAGTCTGTTCGACTACGGCAATGAAGTCGCGCAGGAACAGCAATCACTGTGGCAGGGCGTGTTTGCCTATTTGCGCAAGCTGGAGCGACGCGTCAAACCAACCAAGGGGTGAGTTGGCGGCTTGCGTGGCGATTTGTGTGTCACATCCCGTGCTGGATTCAGGTGGCAGTCATTGTTTTTGACCATCAAGCGGGTTGTCTGAATCCGCGAAACGCCGATCCAGGGTTGATTCCCCTGCGCGCAAAGCCATCTGAATCAATCTGTTGCGCTCGCTCGTACCTACGTGCTTCTGCTCCGAAGCGTGGCCTTTCGCGGAGTCAGGCTTTGCATTGATCTCTGTTGTCGGATGTCAGACGCCGCGCAAGAATACCGGGCGTCTGCAATGAGTTCGTTTATTCGATATGCATACGTCTCTGGCTTTGCATTGGTAGTTGGCCGAATTCCACAGCCGATATCCGCCGATGGACGACTATAGTGACAAGGAGCTGTCCATGCCCCGCAACATTCTGACCGCCAGTCTAAGCCTTGCTCTGGGTGCCTTGGCGATGTCGCCTGACGCACACGCCATCCACCTCAGCACGGATGGTCGCGGACAGGTGTTGACCTATCCCTACTACACCGTCAACGGCGGCAACGCGACCCTGGTCTCGGTAGTGAACACGACCGAGGAAGTGAAGGCGGTGCGGGTGCGGTTTCGGGAGGCGATGGATGGGCAGGAGGTGTGGCAGTTCAATCTCTACCTCGGCCCCTTGGATGTCTGGACTGGCGCGCTCACTGGCGAATCCGAAGTCCTTGATCCGGTCCATGCGCCAGCCGCCACACTGCAGACCAGCGACCGTTCCTGCACGGTGCCGCAGATGCCTGCAGAAGCGCAGTCGTTCAACAATTTCCAGTATGCGTTCAACAACGACGATGGCGGCCCCTACGAGGACAGCCGCACGCGTGCGGGTTACATCGAGATCATCGAGATGGGACGCCTGACAGGTGAGTTTGCGGCGGCCGTCACCCGGACGGAGGCAGGTTTACCGGCGAACTGTCAGCGACTGGTGGATGCTTGGTACCGGGGAAGTCCTGGTCAAGCCAACGGGGTATGGTTTGACCATCCCGATGAAGGCCTGCTTCCGCCGAATGGCGGCTTGTATGGCGGTGCCGAAATCGTCGATGTCGCCAATGGCACCAACCTCAGCTTTAGCGCTGAGGCGATTGATGGGTTCTATACCTTGGCAAGCGGCTCGCTGCACCAGTATCCATATAGTCCAAATCCTGATCTTGGCAGCGCGCGCATGTCCGATGACGGCACCGTCAGCGCCTATGTGATCGATGACGGTGAGCTGATCCGCCTGGACTTCGACGGGAGCATGTCGGCAGCGCCGGGCCTCAAGGCCATGTCGGCGGTGTTGATGCGCGAGTGGATCTACAACGAGTTCGACATCAATCCGGGCTTCTCCACCGAATGGGTTATCACGTTTCCGACCCGAGGATTGCATCTGAGCTACCCGACTCAACCTGGCACGAGCAATGATGATCGGGAGCCGTTCTCGTATTCCTACGCTCCGCCGGGCGGGGAGATCGTCTACAGCTACGCCGGCATAGACCACAACCTGCGAGTAACCAACCGCGAGGGAGAGTTGCCATTGAATGGCGTTTGGTTTGGCGGGCAGCCCGGACGTCCAGGGCCGCTTGAGCTCGCCGCAAACGTGGTTGGCATGGGTCACCGTGTATACAACGGATGGAGCTGGTTCTGGCACGAGAACGTGTGGCATGGCGGCCAACCGTCGCCGGTTTTGGGGTCTTACGATACCGATTTCATCAATCCCATCCGCAACGAAGGAACGGCAAGGCTCCTGTTTTCAGGCATCAATGGTCAGCAGCTTCAAGATCGCAATGGCCACGTGATTCACGGTCTGCCGATGCTGGGCTTTTCAGCCATCAAGGCCACCTTGGATGGTCCGGACTCCGCGCTCGCCAACTTCTCGGTTACCCACCGACACCATATGAAGACCACGGTTGATCGTGCTGACGAGAACTGAGAGCACGGTGGTTCCATGCGCTGAATTGTTGCCCGGCGCGTCCGCCGACGCCTGCCAGCGCCACCTGATTCAGCGAAGTTGACTGTCCTTGCTGCCGCGTCGGTTGTAGCCGCTGGCAGGGCCGTGCGCGCGGTCGTGGGCTTGCTGGCAGTCGATGCACAAACGGACGCCCGGCACGGCCTTGCGACGCGCTTCCGGGATGGCGGCGTCGCATTCTTCGCAGTGACTCAAACTGGGGCCGGAGCGCAACTGCGCGCGGGCACGCTCGATAGCGTCCTTCACGGTCGCATCGATCTGCTCCTGTACCGCACCGTCATGGGCCCAACCGGTTGCCATCCGTCGTCCGTCTCACGTCCCAGATTCATTTCGCATGATGCCAGGCGAGCCACATCACGGGGTCAGCGCCTTGCGGTTGGGGCAAAAAAGACGACGCCCGCAGCGGCGGGCGTCGTCTGGATATCGCTGGAAAGCGGCGATCAGCCGCGACGGCGCAGAACCGCGAAGCCCACCAGTGACAGCAACACGGCCATCAGGCCAAGGGACTTGCCGGTATTGGTCGGAATAACGTTCGGTTGAGGCACCGGATCCGGCAAGCCACCACCCAAAGCACCCAAGGTCACGGCGCCAGGACCGTCGATGGTATTGGTGAAGGTACCTTCCTCGCCAAGCTCAAAGCCAGCGGTCACGAGGACATACTGAACGCCCGCAGTCAGCGCAACGCCATCAATGTCCGAGGTTCCGATGCCACCATCGCCATCATCGTCACCGATCACGCAATTGGTGTTCTGGTTGAGCGGGTCGAAGCTCGGGCTGTAAATGAAGATATAGCCATCCCAGCCGTCTTGGACGCTGGAAATGTTGTGCGCGCCCGTGGTGCCGACATGAAACAGCTGGGTGTGATAGCGCACAGGGCCCAACCCCGATTGTCCCGTGCAGTCGGCAAAAGCGCGATTGAACTCGGGGCCACCGACCGTCGTGTCGCTGTAGTTCACGCTGGCCAGCACTTGTGCCGGAGAATTGGCTTGCGGCGTATTTTTCAGCGAGATTTCATAGGCCAATGCTTCTTCACGCGTCATGCTGGAGGTCTGCGCAATCACCGCGCCAGAGACGACGGCCGCAATGGCCAAGCTCAGTGCCACACTTGCTTTCATGGAGTTCCCCCTACAGGAATTGGGATAAATCTCGGAGTCAGTTCGACGCCCGATAGCGACGGCCATGGCACTTTCATCGGCATGGTGGGCTCGCGAGCGAGACTATCACTGCCAGCTTTCATGAAAAACTTTGAAACGGCTCCACGCCAAATTGGACAAGGGCGGGTCCCGACGTCGTCGCTGCCGCAACGTCGGATCGCCTACTGGGATGATGATGCCCAGCGCTTCGGCGCGCCTTCAAATCCGCCGTTCGACATGAACACCACATGGTCGCCGACGTGGCTGTGCTGTTGTAGCGCGTCGAGTAGCGCGTCAACGGAGGCTACGGCGACGCCCTCACCACGCAGTGCGTTGATCACCGTGTCGGCATCCCAGGGCAATTCGGGTCGACGCAGGAATACGACCAGGTCAGCCTCATGCAGGGATGGAGCCAGTTCGGCGGCATGCGCGCCGAGTCGCATCGAGTTGCTGCGTGGCTCGATGGCGACCACGATGCGTGCGCTGCCGACTTTGGCGCGCAATCCTGCCAGCGTGCTGCGAATGGCGGTCGGGTGATGGGCGAAGTCGTCGTAGACGGTCTGTCCACGCGGCGTGCCCAGCACCTGCAATCGGCGTTTGACGTTGTGGAATTCGCTGAACGCGGGCAGCAGGGCGACAGGATCGGCACCGGCCGCGCTGGCGGCGGCCAAGGCGGCCAGTGCGTTCATCACGTTGTGACGACCGAGCAGTGACCAGTGCACTTCGCCGAGGCGTTGGCCCTGACGATGGACCTCGAAGGCACTGCCGTCCTCGACCAGCAAACGGGCGTTCCAGTCCGCTGCGACGTCGATGCCGAAACGCTCGACCGGCGTCCAGCAGCCCATCGCCAGCACGTCCGCCAAGGCTTGATCCTCGGCATTGACGATCAGCTTGCCGCGTCGCGGCACGCTGCGCAGCAGATGATGGAACTGCCGCTGGATGGCGGCGAGGTCGGGGAAGATGTCGGCGTGGTCGTATTCGAGATTGTTGAGGATGGCGATCTCGGGACGGTAGTGGACGAACTTGGAGCGTTTGTCGAAGAACGCGGTGTCGTATTCGTCCGCTTCAACCACAAAGAACTTTCCACTGCCCAGGCGTGCGGAGACGCCGAAGTTCTCCGGCACGCCACCGATCAGAAAGCCCGGTTGCAGACCAGCAGATTCCAGCAGCCAGGCGAGCAAGGAACTGGTCGTGGTCTTGCCATGCGTGCCTGCGACCGCCAGCGTGCGGCGACCGCGCAATATGCGCTCGGCCAGCCATTGCGCACCCGAGGTGTAGTCCAGCCCGGAATCCAGCACATGCTCGACGGCGGCGTTGCCGCGTGACAGGGCGTTGCCCACGATGACGCGTTCGACATCGGCGCTCAGATGTTCCGGCAGATAACCCTGTCGCAGTGCAATGCCCAGCGCGGCGAGTTGCTCGCTCATCGGTGGATAGACGTTCTGGTCGCTGCCTTCCACCGTGTCGCCCAGCTCGCGAGCCAGTACCGCGAGTCCGCCCATGAAGGTGCCGCAGATTCCAAGCACATGCAGCTTCATTCAAGCTCCGGGAAACAGTTGGTTTAGCGCGATTTCACCGACGAACAGCACCAGCGCGAGCACCATGGCGAGGCCACGATGGATGTCCAGTGCGTTGCGCCAGATGTGGGTGTCGATCGACAGCTTCCAGGCCAGCAGACCAAAGGTGACCAAGGCTGCGAACATCTGCGCGCCGGTAGGCGGTGTTTCGGCGGTCGGCGGCGGCATACCGAGCACCAGCATCGACAGCGGCAGCATGATCAGGCTGATCAGCAGGCTGGTACCTGCCAGTGCAGTCAAGGTTTGCGGCAGCCGCTCGGGCGTACGTTTCAGGCCAAGCAGCCACCAGACTGGCGCCACCAGCAGAAACACCGATAACAGCATCCGCGCCGCCAGCGCATCATCGGCACCCAGCATCAGGCTGGCACCTACTTGCAGCAGCACCAGGGCGACGATCAGCTGGGTGGCAAGCTGCGGTTGAGCCGGCATGTCCTGTGGGCCCGCGCGCAGAAGGCACAGCGCCCACAATTGACGGATGAAACTGTTCACGTACCGCACTCCCGCGAGCGGATGGTTCCGGTCGCGGATGATGCCTCAATGCGCTCGGACAGGCGACTTACCGCGCCGTGGCCTGCGCAATGGCATCCAGCACACGCTGCGAGACTTCTTCCATCGCGCCGACGCCAAACACGCAGGCGAGCTTGCCGCGCGCGCGGTAGAAGTCGATCACCGGGGCGGTCTGGTCGGAATACACGCGCAGACGATTTGCGACGGCTTCGGGACTGTCATCCGCGCGGCCTTCCGCTTGTGCACGTCCGGCAATGCGCTGGATCAGCAATTCCGTGCTGACATCCAACTGCACCGCGACATCCACCGGCAGGCCCAGGCGATTGAGCAGGGCATCCAGTGCGCTGGCCTGGGCCAGATTGCGCGGATAACCATCGAGGATGAAACCCGCCGCGATGTCGGGCTGCTTGAAGCGTTCTTCCAACATGCCAAGCACGATCTCGTCCGAAACCAGTTCACCACGCTCCATCACCGCTTTCGCCTGCAGGCCGAGCGGCGTACCCGCCGCGACGGCGGCACGCAGCAGATCGCCGGTAGAGATGTGTGGCACCTGCAGTTGTTCCTTGAGGCGAGTTGCCTGCGTGCCCTTGCCCGAACCGGGCGCGCCGAGGATGAGCAGGGAGCGAGCGCCGGCGCGGTAGATGTCGGCGATGTCGGCTGTGCTCTCCAACGGGCGGCGGGGTTCCTGCCCCTCGACAGGACGTATCGCCCGCTGCAACATGCCCGGCGGGCTGTCGAGGGCCAGCTCCAGCCGCACGCGCTCCTGTAAGGAGTCGCGCAGCACGCCGTCGATCCACGCGCTGCTGACGTTGGCGCAGACGTTCTCCTGATTGCGACGGTGCTGCGGGGAGTCGTAGTCCAGCGCGACCGATGGGGTGTCAACACTATCGCGAATGAAGGCGGAGGTGAAATTGGCGGCAAACCCGACCACGCCGACCGTCACGACGACAAGCAGTGCAATCATCATCGCCAGCGATTCGCGCCATTCGGGGAAGAAATACAGGCTGGCAAGGACGACAAGGGCCAGCAGGGCGATGGCTGCTACCAGATAGGGGATGTTGAGTTTGCTGCGGCCGTTGCGCATCGGTTCACCCCACGCTTGGAAGAGAAAGCTGCCTATATTAATGCGACAGGGGGGATGATAGCGCGAATGATGGCGGCGGGCGAAGAAGGGCGAGGCAGCGGCGAACGAAGTTGGTTCTGCGTGGCGTAGGTGGTTTCGTCGCTGCCATGTCCCTATGACCGACATCTTTATTTTCGGGACTACACTCCCAACGCCGCCCTCCCCACCATTTCATAGGCCGTATCGCCCGATGGTGGCTGCATTCCGGCGGCGCGGACGTCGCGGAAGCAACGCTCCAGCGGCAGCGCTCCGGTGAGGCCAGCCCCACCGGCCGCCGCCAGCGCTTTCTCGGTCGCCTCGTTGGCCGCGACCGACACAGCCATCTTGGCCGCAGCGATGCGGCCCATCATCGCCGGCCGGTCTTCGTCGCGCCCCGTCCACTCCCCGGCCACCTCGAACAGCAGCGCTCGCGCCGCCATGAGGGCCACGTCGATCTCTCCCACCTGACGCTGGATTTTGGGCAGGGTGGCGATGGGTTTGCCGAGGGCGGTGGGCACACGCTCCAGTGCATATCGGATGAGCGCGTCGCGGGCGGCCAGCGCCGTGCCCAGGTAGACGGCCGACAGCATCATCGGGAACCAGACGTTGGGCAACGCGCGGGGGTTGCCGGTCTCGATGAGGTTCTCGCGGGGCACGGCCACGTCATAGAAGACGACGTCGTTGCTGTCGGTGGCGCGCAGGCTGAGGGCGTCGCGCCAGGTCTCGATCCATTCGACGCCGGGTGTGTTTTTGTCCCCTTGACGCACGAGAACGACGCCGCCTTGCTCGCCCACCGCCACGCGGACGAGCAGATGGGTCAGGTGCCGGCCGCCGGTGGCCCAGGTCTTGCGGCCGTTGACGAGCAGTTGCGCGCCGTCAGGCGTGGGGGTGGCGGTCGTGTCGGGCAGACCGCCGCGTGAGGGGCTGCCGAGGCGCGGCTCACTGCCCAGGTGGTTGAGCAGGCCGCCCGCGGCGGCGGCGCACATGATTTGCTCACGGGCGTCGGGTCGCCAGGTGCGCGTTTCGCGCTGATGGCCGACAACCTGGTGTTGCATGGCGGCAACGAGCGCAGTGGAAGCGCTGCCCTTGGCCAGCTCCAGTTGGGCGGCGGTGCAGACGAGCAGCGATTCGCCGCGGCCGCCAAATTCGNNTCATCTGCCCGGCGACCTTCTCGCCGCTGCCGTCCCAGCCATGACTGTCGGCCAGCTTGATGGCCAGATGGGCGGCCATGTCGTCGAAGGTGAACTCCCACAGGTGGGAGAGGATGGCGACGTAGTAGAGCACGTCGGACAGTTCGTCCATGACCATCGCTTGTGTCGCTTCGCGGTCGGGCTTGTAGAAATGCTTTTTGAGCAAGTCGACCAGTTCGCCGGTCTCGCCGGCCAGGCCGAGCAGGGCGTGGATCCGCTGTTCGCGAAGGGG
>DEHW01000142.1 GCA_002352135.1 Lysobacterales bacterium UBA2790 | reverse complement strand
ATCGCAGGCCTTGCCCGGCGTCGTTCTGATCGCCAGCAACGAACCCTTGCTGCGACTGGAAGCGGCAGATGCACTGCGCGCCACCGCGCGCCAGCAGGGATTCATCGAGCGCGAGGTCTTTGACGTCGAGGGCGCNNTGGTCAAAGAAGCACGACAAGCCGTGGTCGGCGGCCGTTGATCAATGCGGAATGTTCCTGTTGCTATGGCCCTTGAAGCCGCAGGAAATGCCGGTCTGGCTGGGGCGTCGTCTGCGTTCGCACGGTTTGCACGCCACCGATGAGGCCATCGCACAGTTGGTCGAGCGTGTGGAAGGCAATTTGCTCGCGGCGGCGCAGGAAATCGACAAGCTGGCCATGCTGCAACCGAGCGGGATGATGGATGAATCCGAAATGGCCTCCCTGGTGGCCGACTCCGCCCGCTTCGATGTCTTTGGCTTGACCGAAGCCGCCATCCAGGGTGATGCTCCGCGTGCCCTGCGAATTCTCAGCAGCCTGCGCGCCGAAGGTGAATCGGTGCAGGGACTGTTGAGTTGGCCGGCTGGTCAGATCCAGGCGTTGCTGATAATCGCCGAGGCCGACGAACGTGGCGGCAACGTGGCCCAAGCGATGAAAAACGCACGCATCTGGGACAGCAAAGTGGAGGAGTTCCGTCGCGCCATGCGCCGTGCGGATCGTGCCCACTACCAGGCGCTGCTGGTGCAATGTGCGCATGTCGAGCGTATCGGAAAGGGCCGCGAAGCGGGCGATCCATGGCAGGAAATGGAGCGCTTGCTGGTGGCGTTGGCTCAGGGGCGCAAGGCGCGACCCTTGCTGCGCAGCGCCTGACAGTGGGTTTTGCCTGCTCTCCGGCGCTGCGGCCACCACTGGTTGTCCTCGGTGGCACATTCGATCCGGTACACCGCACACACATCGCCTTGGCGCTTTCTGCGCGCGATGCACTGGGGGCGGAAGTCCGACTGATTCCAAACGCCGATCCCCCGCACCGCGCACGCCCGATTGCCGACGGCTCGCATCGCCTCGCCATGTTGCGACTCGCGGTGGCCGATCAGCCGGGGTTGAGTGTGGATACCCGTGAGCTTGAGCGATCCGGTCCTTCCTACATGGTCGATACCCTGCTCAGCCTGCGGGCCGAGATCGGCGAGCAGCGCTCGCTGTGCCTGCTGCTGGGCAGTGACGCGTTTGCGGGCATCGCGCGCTGGCATCGATGGCAGCGATTGGTCGACGTGGCAAACCTGTTGATCGCTATCCGCCCCGGGGCTGATGAATCACTCGTCATGGACACCTTGCGAAGCTGCGATTGGATGCAACGACAGCGGCTGCTTGAGGATGTGGCGTCAAACCGGTCGGGCGTGATCGTATTCTTGCCGATGCCAACCTCCGAAGATTCTTCGACGACGCTGCGCGCTGCGCTTGCCAGCGGCAGCCGTGAGGCGTCGATGCTTCCCGCTGTCGCAGCCTACATCGATCAACATCGACTGTATCGCTGAGTCGCCCTGACCGTCGCCTAGGAGCCTGTCGGACTTGAAAGGGAATCGGCTGCAAATCCGTCTGGACGGTCCATTTTTTGCCGCTTCCTTGGGCAATAGTTCAACTATTGCCCTGCGAAACCGGCAAAAACTGTCCTCGCCCAGCCAAATTTTCGCTTCGATTCTTCAAGTCCGACAGGCTCCTTGCTGACTGCCGTAAACTTGCTACGTGGCGCACGCGGATCCGTGGTCAGCCGGTTCGGACATGAACCCGGTTTATCAGCAGAAGTACGCGTGGATGCTGTGTCCTTTCAGCCGGTTGTCGAGAGTGTCGAACAAGGAGAGCGCGCGTGTTGGAGTTGTTGATCGCCGGTGGTTGGGTAATGTGGCCGATTCTGGCCTGTTCAGCGATTGCCATTGCCATCGTGCTGGAGCGCTTCTGGAGTCTGCGTCGTCAGACCGTGCTGCCCGAAAATCTCGGTGACGAAGTGCGCGCATGGGCTACCAGCAGTCGTCTCGATCCCGCCCATATCCAACAGTTGCGAATGAACTCGCCGCTTGGTGAATTGCTGGCGTCGGCGCTCGATGTCCGGCATCGACCGCGTGAGCAGATCAAGGAGCGTGTCGAGGATGTCGGTCGTCACGTCATGCATCAGATGGAGCGTTTCCTCAACACGCTGGGCACGATTGCCGCTGTTTCACCGTTGCTTGGCTTGTTGGGCACGGTGTTCGGCATGATCCGCATGTTCCTTGGCATCCTCACCCATGGTGTCGGTGATGCCAACCAGTTGGCGGGTGGCATCGGCGAAGCGCTCATCACGACGGCAGCAGGGCTCTGCGTGGCCATTCCCGCGCTGATGTTCTACCGCTACTTCCGCGGTCGGATCGCCGCGTATGTAATCGAGATGGAAAAGCAGGCCATCGCCTTGCTGGATGCCATGGATACCGAAGCCGCTGCGCCGGCCAAGCGCGCTGCGCCAGCGCGCTCAACGCGGAGCGCGGGATGAATTTCGGTAGTCGCCAGGGCATGGAAGAGCCTGAGCTCAACCTCACTTCGTTGATTGATGTGGTGTTCTGTCTGATCATTTTTTTCGTCGTCACCACCACGTTTGATGATCGCTCCGCATTGAATATCGTTCTGCCGAAGGCCGAACCTTCGCAGACCATTCCGGTGGGTGAACCGCTGCAGGTGCAGATCAATGCCGAAGGCCGCTACTTCATCGCCGGGAATGAGGTGTTGCAGCGCGATGTCGAGTCGCTGAAGACGGCGATCGCGCAAATCGCGGGCGACGATCGTGAGCGCAGCGTCATCCTGCGTGCCGACGGACGCACGCCGCATCAATCGGTTGTCACGGCAATGGATGCCCTTGGCAGTCTGGGCTTCAGCAAGTTGTCGATTGCCACCGTGTCAGAGGATTCGTCCTCGTCGACAGAGACGGCGCGTGACTGATAGCCGGGCGGCATCTGCTTCGGCCTGGGCGACCTACCGACGCCTGCTCGGCTATGCGCGGCCCTATGCCCTGTTCACCGCGCTGGCCATGCTCGGCATGTTGTTCGATGCGCTGGCTTCGGGGGCCTTCACCTGGTCCTTGCAGCCGATGCTGGACGACTTGTTCGACGCACGCGATCCGTTTGCGATCCGCTGGCTTCCGGTGTTCCTGGTGGGCTTGTTCCTGTTGCGCGGCGTTGCCAGTTTCGCCACCGATTACGGCATGGCGCGAGTAGGGCGCAGTGTGGTGCGCGATCTGCGCAATGCGGTGTTTCAGCGCTACCAGGAGTTGCCCGCAAGCTGGTTCGATCGCGAGCCCTCCGGGCAGATCATTGCGCGCATCACCTACAGTGCCGAGCAGGTGGCGCAAGCCGTGGCCGATGCGCTCAAGGTGGCCGTCCTCGACAGCTTGATGGTGCTCGTCATGATCGGCGTCATGGTCTATCAGAGCGCCAGTCTGACGCTTTACCTGTTCATCATGATGCCCTTGACCGGACTGGTCTGGTCCGTGGTGGGGCGGCGTTTCCGTCGCTACAACCGACGAATCCAGTCGGCGGTCGGGGAAGTGACCGGCATGGTTGAAGAGGCCGTCGACGGTCATCGCGAAGTCCGCATCTACGCGGGGCAAGTGCGCGAAACCGCGCGTTTTCGCGATGCCGTCGAGCGCAACCTGCGGCTCAACCTCACCGTTGCTGTGACCTCGGGACTAAGCACCGCGCTGATTCAGGTGGTGGCGGCGTCGGCACTGGCCGCCATCGTCTGGCGGGCGACCCGTCCCGACCTGCTGGAATCGATGACCAGTGGGACCTTCATGTCGCTGATTGGCGCGATGCTGGTGATGTTGCCTTCACTGAAACGTCTGACCACCGTTCAGGCCATGATGCAGCGGGGCATAGCTGCCGCCGATGATCTGTTTGCGGTGCTGGATACCCCGGCTGAGGTCGACGCCGGACAGTTGCCGCTGCAAACCACACACGGTGATCTTCGCTTGCAGTCGGTCAGCCTGCGCTATGCGCAAGGCGAACAGTTCGCTTTGCGCGATATCTCCCTGCATTGTCCGCCGGGCACGGTGACCGCGCTGGTTGGCCGTTCCGGCAGCGGCAAAAGCAGTCTGGTCTCGCTGCTGCCGCGCTTCTACGAGCCCAGTGCAGGACAAATCACGCTCGATGGTGTGCCCTTGCAGGACTATCGGCTGGCCGACCTGCGTGCGCAGATCGCGTTGGTCAGTCAGCGGGTGGTGTTGTTCGCGGGCAGCATTGCCGACAACATCGCCTTCGGCAGTCTGCATGCGGTCCCGCGCGAGGCCATCATCGAGGCCGCCAAGGCAGCCAATGCGTGGGAATTCATCGAACGCCTGCCGCAAGGAATGGACAGTCCAGTCGGCGAGGGCGGGGCACTGCTGTCGGGTGGACAACGCCAGCGCATCGCGATTGCCCGCGCCTTGCTGAAGAATGCCCCCTTGCTGATTCTCGACGAGGCGACCAGCGCGCTCGACAGCGAGTCCGAGCGATTGATCCAGGACGCGTTGTCGCGCTTGATGCGAGACCGCACCACGCTGGTGATCGCGCATCGCCTGTCGACCATTGAGCATGCCGACCAGATCGTGGTGATGGATGGTGGCAGGCTGTTGGAAATCGGCACCCACGCCGAGCTGCTGCAAGCGCAAGGCGCATACGCGGCGCTGTATCGATTGCAGTTCCGCGAGCTGTCGGTGCCGGTTCTTGCGCACGCCGGATCGGCTGATGGCACTGACTGATCTCAAGGCGCGCTGGGCGCGTGATTTGAACGCGCTGTGGTACGACCCATCGCGCCGACCGCACGGGGTTTTGCGCGTGTTGTCGGGTCTGTATGGCTCGCTGATGAGCCTGCGAACCGAACTCTATCGTCTGGGCTGGATACGTCGTCATTGCGTTTCACTGCCGGTGATCGTGGTGGGCAATTTGACGGTGGGCGGCACCGGCAAGACACCGCTCACCCTGGCGCTGATCGACGCGTTGCGCCAGCGCGGTTGGCGGCCGGGAGTGATCTCGCGGGGTTACGGCGGCAGCGCTCGCGGACCCCTGCGTGTGCAGGCAGATACGCCCGCGTCGGTGTGCGGCGATGAGCCGAAACTGATTGCCGAGCGCAGCGCCGCACCGCTCGCCGTGGCGCGTCGTCGCCACGAGGCTGCACGACTGCTGCAGGCGTCCGCCGACGTCGATGTGCTGATCGCCGACGATGGTTTGCAGCATCTCGCGTTGGAACGCGATATCGAACTGCTGGTCATCGACGGGCAACGCCGATTCGGTAACCAGTTGCTGCTGCCTGCGGGTCCACTGCGTGAACCGCCGGCGCGTCTTAGGCAGGTCGATTGGCGAATCTGCAATGGTGGTGACGCACAGAACGATGAAGTCGCCATGACGCTGCGACTGGGCGAGCCGCGCGCCTTGCTGGATCCGCAACGACGTGTGGCCTATGCGCGTCAGCGCGTGCACGCCGTGGCGGGTATTGGTGACCCGTCGCGCTTCTTCGCCAGCTTGCACCGCATGGGCATTGAGATCATCGCGCACCCGTTTGCCGATCACCATGTGTATCAACCCGACGACCTCGAATTTGCAGACGACCTGCCGGTATGGATGACCGAAAAGGATGCGGTCAAATGCATGGCGTTCGCGCAAGCCCATTGGTATGCCGTGCCGGTGGATGCCGAGTTGCCTGTCCACTTCGTCGATCAACTCGATCAACGCCTGAGGAGCCTCAAACGTGACCCCGACTGAGTTTGTCGTCGCCATTCCCGCTCGCTACGGATCAACGCGCCTGCCCGGCAAGCCGCTGCGCGTGATCGCTGGCGAGCCGATGATCGTGCACGTGGCACGACGCGCGCAGGAGGCCGGTGCGCGTGCGGTGGTGGTCGCCACTGATGACGAACGAATTGCCGCCGCTGTCACTGCGCTGGGTCTGAGCGTCTGTATGACCTCGGACCAGCACGTTTCCGGCACCGACCGCTTGGCGGAAACCGCCGAACGGCTGTGCTGGCCGGATGATTGCATCGTGGTGAATCTGCAGGGTGACGAGCCTTTGGCACCACCCAGCGCGCTGCGCGAGGTCGCCAATGCACTGGCGCAGACGGGCGCGCAATTAGCGACGCTGGCCCAGCCAATCCTCCACAGCGACGAGATCTTTGATCCCAATGCGGTAAAGGTCGTCTGCAATGCAAAGGGCGACGCCCTGTATTTCAGTCGAGCACCAATGCCCTGGGCGCGTGACGCTTTCGCGCAGAACCGCTTGCAGGTGCCGGGTCCGCACTGGCTGCGGCATATCGGTTTGTACGCCTACCGTGCGGGCGACTTGAGAACCTTCGCCTCCATGCCGCCCGGTCGACTGGAGCAGATTGAAAGTCTGGAACAACTGCGCGTGCTGGAAGCCGGATGGCGGATTGCGGTGCGGCAAACGCCTGAGCCGTTTCCTGCAGGCGTGGATACCGAGTCGGATTTGCGCCGCGTCGAAGCGGTTCTCGCCTCGCGCTGAGCAACAACACAGGCGTCAGTGAATGCCACCACTGATGCCGATGCCCACACGCACGCGCGGTGGCGGTTGCAGATTCCAGTCTTCCGGCCAGACCTGAATTTCCATCGCATCCATCTCGGCGACCCGCTCGCGTTCGCCGCGCACGTCCAGTTCGCGATCACCGGTGACGCGACCCGCGATGGTCAGAAAGCGCCCCACGGAAAATTCCAGCGGATCAAGATGTCCCGCGCGTAGCGCCACGAAGCGTCCCGCATCGCGCGCCCGAGGGATGGGGCGCAGTCCGCTGTCGAGCGGAAAGGCCAGCATTTCCAGTTCGGTGTAACGCTCGAAATGGCGGATATCCAGAATGATGCCGCCCCAAAGCACGTTCGGTTGCTGATCAATCAACTGCAAGGCGTAGCGCGGCGAGGGATTCACGCCCGTCGGCGCATGCCGAAACTCGGGGGCCGTGGCGCAGGCAGCCAATGAAAACACGCAGACGACGCTGATCAAACGCACAGCAAGGCGAGACAACAAAGACATGGCGAACCTCCAGAGCGCGCGCAGTCTGGCAAAGCGCGCCATGGCCGACAACGCACTTGCGGCACGTGGGCTATCCTGTGTTCATGAGTAGCCTTCTTCCAGCGCGGACCATGGCCGCGCGCTTTCGCGGATTTCTTCCTGTTGTGGTCGATGTGGAAACCGGTGGGTTCGATGCCGAACGTCACGCGCTGCTGGAGATCGCCGCGATTCCGATCGAAATGCAGGACGACGGCACCGTCTACCCTGGCGCGGTCGTGTCCACCCACGTCAACCCGTTCCCCGGCTCGGAGATCGATCCTCGCGCACTGGAAATCACCGGCATCGATGTCGACCACCCGTTTCGCGGCGCCCTTGACGAGCGTCTCGCGTTGGATCACCTGTTTGCCCCGATCCGCGCTGCTGCCCGCCGCCACGGTTGTCAACGCGCGATTCTGGTCGGCCATAACGCAGCCTTCGATCTCGGCTTCTTGAACGCCGCCGTCCGCCGCGTCAATCACAAGCGCAATCCTTTTCACCCCTTCAGTTGCTTCGACACCGCCACACTGGCCGGGCTAGCCTACGGCCAAACCGTCCTCAGCCGCGCCGCCCACGCAGCGGGAATCCCGTTCGATGGCACGCAAGCGCATTCCGCCGTCTACGACACCGAATGCACCGCCGAACTGTTCTGCCGCATCGTCAACCGCTGGCGCGATCTGTCGCTGTTGGATGCGGGCGCGGTGGATGAGCGATTGCTGGGAGAGGATGGAGCGGGGTAAGGGGGGCCAGCGCCAGACGAGGTGTCGTCTGTGACCTTCCTTTTGCACCTGTCTTGGCCGTGGTCTGGCTGCGGCCTCCGATCTGTCACATTCCACAGCCGAAACTGAGGTCGGACGGCTGGTCGCTGACCGCGAGCGGGCTGGCGCTGGCGTTTTGGTCGGTGGCGTTGCAGTTGTCCAGGCCGTTGTAGGCATAGACCACGCCGTTCTTGCTGCACAGGTTGCCGAGCACGTCGTACGTCAGGCTCAGCATGGTGATCGGGCTGCCGCTGTTGAGGCGCAGTTGCACGGTTTTCAGGCGGTTGAGGGCGTCGTAGGTGAAGTCCTCGCGCTGCGCCGTGCGGCGGTCTTCGCGCGCGTCCAGGCGCCCAATGGTGTCGGTCTGGCGATAGGGGCGACCGAGGGAGCTACGTGGAATGACGAAGACCGGTCCCCTTTTGCGCGAAATACTTACGCAATCCGTCAAACCCAGTCGGGCCATTTATCCACGAACACATTTCCACAAGCAGATGGCTTGCCATGTCAGGTGGCGACAGATCGCCACAGTAGAAAAATGGAATTTCGACAACGCGTCCGGCAACCGAATTTTCCAATCTGAATAGACATGAGCACCAGGAACGACGTGTGACCACCACCGTGGTGAAGGCATTAACCTCAACTAGCTCGCGATTCAAAAAAAACTGGAGTTTTTCGTTGTCAGAAAACACACCGATTGTTGATTTTGAAAGCGAGGCGAGAGACGGTCGGACATGGCTATACCACCCAACACTTCGCCGACAGATCAACAAACTAGACCGGCGGATTTCTTTTCCAGTAAGCAGGAAATTACGACAGGTCGGAAGTGTGTAAGAGGATAAAATGATGCGGGAATCAATCAATGCACTTATCTCCTCATCTCTACACCAAGCGGTGAGCTTGCACAAAATCCAACATCACTGGCAGTCCTGGTCGCGTTCGCCGGAGTGACTGTAGCTCTCAATGATCGACGTGAATACTTCTTCCTTGTGAAATGAAAACCAGTACCGCCAGTCACTTTCCCCCACGATCAACCTATATGCCTCAGTGCCTCGTTTCAGGCGCGCCACATAGAGAACATAAGGGAATGGCTCAACGCTGCGCCGCATTTCTTTCCAGTCGCTCGGGAGATCAGGTACTGCCCCTTTTGGAAATGCATCTAGGGTCTGGATTCCATCAATTCGATTGAAGACAAATCGAATACTTCCGTTAACGCCTCCTGTTATTGAACCGGGGGCCGGAATAGACAAATTCCCATTATCGAGCGTAAGCCGAATATTGCAACTTTCAGATGCTGACAAACACGGCGACGCAAACATGGCAACACACACCAGGAATCCACGAATCGTGCTAGTCATTTCCGACACCCCATGAACAGCCATTTGAAACAGTACAAGCAATGGACACGCCGTTATTTGATGACAGCATTTTGCTTGCGAGATCATAGCCCATCTTCGTCCGCGACATCCAATTCGGCGTTGGTATG
>DEHW01000235.1:31510-32011 GCA_002352135.1 Lysobacterales bacterium UBA2790 | reverse complement strand
TCGGTGTGCAGCGAGTCGATGTGCGCAGCGCTCTGCAGATGCGCGACGCGGTGTTGCAGCACCTTGCGGGGCAAGACGTATTCATTGCGGCGGCGGCCGTCGCCGACTATCGCCCGCGTGAGGTCGCCGCGCAGAAGATCAAAAAATGCGCCGATACGCTGGAGCTGCAACTGGTCCGCAACCCGGACATCGTCGCCGAGGTCGCAGCGCGTCAGGATCGGCCGCTGGTGGTCGGTTTTGCCGCAGAAACCAACGATGTCGAGGCGCATGCCTGCGACAAGCTGGCACGCAAAAATCTCGACATGATTGCCGCCAATGATGTGTCGGTCGCCGGGCAAGGCTTTGAATCGGAACGTAATGCGCTGAACATTTTCTGGCGCGGCGGCGAGTTGCGGATCGCCTCGGCACCAAAGACCGAAGTGGCCCGACAATTGCTCATGTGCATCGCTGCACGTCTTTCATCCACAGGAATTTCGTCATGAGCGCCGAGCGGTCGCTGGA
>DEHW01000235.1:1256-31489 GCA_002352135.1 Lysobacterales bacterium UBA2790 | reverse complement strand
CACAAGCACGGTCTGGTGCTGGGCAATCTGGTCGGTCTGATCGATGCCGACTATCAGGGTCCATTGCTGATCAGTCTGTGGAATCGCAGCGCAGAACCCTGCAGCATTTCGCCAGGGGATCGCGTGGCGCAGTTGGTCGTGATGCCGATCTGCCGCATCGCATTGAATACCGTCACAGAATTCGAGACCAGCGCACGCGGCAGCGGCGGTTTCGGCCACACTGGTCAAGGCTGAACCCGCAGGACCTCAGGACATGGCAAAGAAGAAAAACAAGAAGGTCGCCGAGCGCGAACCCATCCAGATTCCACCGCAGTTGCTGGCCTTGCAGCGACCATTTTTCATCGGATTGACCGCGATTGCCTGCGTCTCCGGCCTGGTCATCTTCTATCAGGCCTGGCAGGCCTGGACGAGCGCGCGTGCCGGTGAAGCCCTGGTCGAGCTGCGTCAGACCATTTCCGAACAAATCGTGCACGACATCGACGAGCGCAAGAAGCGACTTGCGACCGTCGTCAACGATGCCTATCTGCGCGCTGACGTCGCGGCAGGTGCGATGGAGTCGGCAGGCGAACGCGTCAAGCGGGTCTGGTTTGACGCACCCGCGATCAGCGTCTACAGCGCCCAGCTTGAAGAAGTCTATAAACAGGACTTGCGCGAATTCGGCTACACCCGGCTGGAGTTGATCAATCGTGCGCGCGAAGCCCAAGATCCGGTCGCCGCACCGATCGGCTCCGGTGCACGCGGCAATCTGGGCGTTGCTGCCGCCGTGCGCGAGGCGGGCAAGGCCGTTGGCGTGGTACTGGTCGAGTCGACCCTGAAGAACTACCTGCGTCACATTGAGCAAGCCGACCTGCCGCGCGGCTATCTGGCACTGTCCAACGACTCGGCAATGCTGGCCGAGGCGGGTGACAGCCAGTTCGCCGAACGCGCGCAGAGGCAAGCGGTGGCCGACAGCGGCATGTATCTGAGTGTGGCGGCACCGCCTACCTACAGCTGGGTGCCCTACGCGCCGCCCGTGCAATTCCTGATGGGCTTCACGATGTTGCTGATGGGCGGCTATCTGGGCTGGGGGCTACGCAAAGCGCAGAGCTTCACCACGACCAAGATTCGCCCCGAAGAACCCACCTTTCTCGAAACACTGGCGGCGCAACCGCAAGCCGACACCACCAAGAAGCCCGTCATGGACAAACCCACCGTCAAGCCCAAGGTCCTTATCGATCGCAGCATCTTCCGCGCCTACGACATTCGAGGTGTCGTTGGTGTCGGGATTGACGAAGGGGTGGCCCAACTGATTGGTCAAGCGGTGGGCAGCCTGATGGCAGATAAGGGTCTGCAGGAAATCGTGGTCGGTCGCGATGGTCGCCTTTCAGGGCCGAGTCTTTCCGCTGCACTGATTGAAGGATTGCGGCTTGCAGGTCGTGATGTCATCGACATCGGCATGGTGCCGACACCGGTGACGTATTTCGCTGCCTATCAACTGCACACCGGCTGCTGCATTTCCTTGACGGGCAGTCACAACCCGCCGGACTACAACGGCTTCAAGATCGTGGTCGGTGGCGAGACACTCTCTGGCGCCGCCATCCAGGATCTCTACGCGCGAATCGCCGAAGGACGTCTGGTAGCCAAGGGCGGCGGTGGCCTGCAGCAACTCGACGTACAGGATGACTACCTGTCACGGATCGCGGGTGACATCCAGACCGAGCGGCGCATGCGCATCGTGGTCGATTGCGGCAACGGCGTGGCGGGTGAGATCGCACCCAAAGTGCTCGGCGCTATCGGCTGCGAGGTCGAACCGCTGTTCTGCGAGATTGATGGCAACTTCCCGAATCACCACCCCGACCCGTCGGATCCGGAAAACCTGCACGATCTGATCGTGATGGTTCAGCGCATGAACGCCGATCTCGGACTCGCCTTCGATGGCGATGGCGACCGACTGGGCGTGGTCACCAAGTCCGGTGAAGTGATCTTCCCTGATCGTCTGCTGATGCTGTTTGCGCAGGACGTACTGAGCCGCAATCCGGGGGCCGCGATCATCTATGACGTCAAGTGCACCGGTCATCTGGCAGGCCATGTGCTGCGTAACGGCGGCAGCCCGATCATGTGGAAGACCGGCCACTCGCTGATCAAGGCCAAGATGCGCGAGACCGAGGCCGAACTGGCGGGCGAAATGAGCGGCCACTTCTTCTTCCAGGAACGCTGGTTCGGCTTTGACGATGGCGTTTACGCTGCCGCGCGTCTGATGGAGATCCTTGCCGCCGATGATCGGACACCGGAGGAGATTTTTGCCGAGCTGCCCAAAGGCGTCTCGACACCGGAATTGAAGGTCGTGATGGAGGAAGGTGCGCATTACGCCTTCATGGATCGTTTCCTGGCCGCCGCAAAGTTTGAAGGCGGCAAGGTGATCACCATTGATGGCATCCGTGTCGACTGGCCGGACGGCTGGGGCCTGGTGCGTTGCTCGAACACCACGCCAAGCCTGGTCCTGCGCTTCGATGCAGACAACGACATTGCACTGAACCGCATCCAGGAAGCCTTCCGCGCGCAGATGCTCGCCGTGGATGCGGGTTTGACGCTGCCGTTCTGAGCTGCGCGGGATGGAAGGATCGAGAACCTCTTGCCTCAATCCATACATAGCCAGAACGCGCAGCCCGGCTTCGCGCGGTTGACCAAGCGAAGCCGCCATCCGTGCGTTTCGGCGAGTTGGCGGGCAATGGCCAGACCCAGACCGGCCCCGCCTGTCGCGCGCTGTCGCGAAGCGTCGATCCGATAGAACGGCCGAAAGACGGCATCGCGCAATTCGGGCGCAATCCCCGGACCGTTGTCACGGACAGCGAAGAACAGTCTTTGCTGACGCTTGCGCACCACGACCTGCACTTCGGTTGCGCCGTATCTCGTCGCATTCTGGATCAGGTTACCCAGGATGCGGCGCAGAGCCGTTGACGCCACTGCCCGCTCACCAAGGTCTGCTGACATCCGCAAGCGAATCGGGATCGGCGACAGTGCCTGTTCGGCGTCCACCCACTCCTGCAAGACCGTCTGTATGGAGATCGGCTGCGCTGCCTCCACCTGTTGAGCACGTGAGAGCGTCAATTGAGCGCCGATCAACAGATCCATTTCGGCGATGTCGCTCTCCAGACGCTGCCGGACAGTGCTTGGGAGGTCGTCCTCCATCATGCCGATGGCCATCTTCATGCGACTGAGCGGCGTACGCAGGTCGTGCGATACGCCTGCGAGCAGAACCTGTTGGTGCTGCTGCTGAATGGCGACTTCGTTGGCCATGGCTTGCATGGCGCGGCCCAGATTGTGCAGTTCGCGAATGTCGCTGTCCGGCACCTCGGCGCTCGCGCCGACGGTCGCCAGTTTGTGTGTGCTTGCCTCCAAGGCACGAACCGGCGCACTGACATGACGTGCCAGAAGAAAGGCAACCAGAAACGCCGTCGACAACGTGGCGATTGCCATACCGATCAGGGCCCGGTTTGGTCGTGGCGTGATTCTCTGCTTGGTAAACGAAAAGCGCAGCCAATGTTCAGACACGCGCACGTCGACATGGAACTGTCCCGGTGGTGACTCGCTGAGTCGCAGGTCCTCTTCCTGTTGCAGTCGACGATGCAGACTCTCGTGCAGCAAGGCCAGATAGGGATGCGCTTGTATCGACTCGACCGAAGCAGGCCTCACCGGCGTACTGACCGCCAAAGCGTGCGCGTCCTGCAGTTCNNGACAGCACAAGAAGCGCGGAGAAGTCGTCTGCCGATCGCTCAGCGAGTGGCCGCAGCACGTACACGTAACCGAGGGTAGCGGACACCGCAAGGGCAATCAGAAGGCCCGTGCCCACCGCCAACAGACTGCGCTGAAACAGGCTGACCCGCTTCATGTGGAGCGATCCCCCTGCGGCGAGAACAGGTAGCCCTCGCCCCAGATCGTGCGAATGAAGACCGGCGTGTCCGGCTTGGGTTCGATCTTGCGGCGCAATCGGGTTATCCGGACATCGACGCTCCGGCCAAACGGATTACGCTCGTAGCCCTTGAGGAGGGTGATCAGCTGATCCCGCGACAGCACGCGATTGGCGTGTTCGCAGAGGATTCTCAGCAGATTGAACTCGCCTGAAGTCAGCGCCACCTCCTGGTCGTCGCGCATCAGCGTGTGCTGTTGGAGATCCAACTGGTAGCCGCCGAATTGACAGCGGCTCGACGTTGATGCGGCCGCTTGGACCGGATGGGCACGTCGCAATACCGCCCGCACCCGCGCCAGCAACTCACGCGGTCCGAAGGGCTNNTTGGCCAGATAGTCGTCCGCGCCCACTTCGAGGCCGACGATGCGATCCACCTCGTCGCCCCGGGCGGAAGCAATGATGACCGGCGTTTCCGACTGCGCCCGCAAGCTGCGCAGCAAGCTCAGCCCATCCTCACCAGGAAGCATCAGATCAAGCACGATCAGATCAATCGCCTCGCGGGCCAATGCCGCGCGCATCTCCATGCCGTCACCGGCTTCGATGACGTTCAATGCGTTCTGTCGCAAGTACGTCGCCACCAACTCGCGCAGCGCACGATCATCCTCCACCAGCAGGACACAGGCTGTCGAAAGATTGGGCACGAGGTCAGTCATCGGTCGTCCATTTCAGTGAAGTGCCATAGCGATCCAGGATTCGATATCCGCATGCTAAGGGCGACCGTGCCCGAGGCGCATTGCTGAAACACATTGAAACGTCTTGTTGCAGCCGGGAAAACCCTGCGCAACGCCTTCCGCGGAGACTGCAGCCATCACCGCTGCAGGAGCACCGCATGCACTACCTACGTTGGATTGCCGTCGCGTCGCTACTGGTCGCTACCAGCACGTTCGCTGTCGAGGCACCCAAGCAGCTCGACTCCTCTCTGCCGCTCAGTGCCTCGGCCGTCGCCTCGCATCGCACGTCCGCCGCAACCGTTTCCACCCACCCGACGGGTCAACGCAGACGAGGTTTGCGTTACGGCGCCGGGTTCGAGGCGCGGCAACAGGCCGGAAGGCCGCGCCAGCGGCGCTGATCGCCGCCCCATTGGTTGTAGCCACTCAACGTTCACCGATTCATTTCACCCCGCTGTTTCACCCCCCAAGGAGCACATCATGAACACTCGCCATTCCGCTCGTCGCCCACTCTGGCTGGCCATCGCTGCCATCGGCATCCTCGGCTCCAGCATCGCTTTGGCTGCCGGTGGCCCACCCCGCATCGGCCCGGGGACCATGCCATTGAGCCCCACTGAAATCGCCGACCTGAAGTTCATGCGTGAAGAAGAAAAGGTGGCACGCGATCTTTACCTCGCTCTGGATGAGCGCTGGGGCAGTATGCCGTTCGCCAACATTGTCAATTCCGAGGAAAGTCACATGACGGCGATCCTTCAGTTGCTGCGCAATTACCGTATCGCCGATCCTGTCGCAGGCAATCTGGTGGGTGAGTTCAGCGACCCGGAACTGCAGTCCCTCTACGACTCCCTGTTGCAGCGTGGGGAGCAATCCGAGCTTGAAGCACTGCGTGTCGGCGGCTTCGTTGAAGAGGCTGACATCCTCGATCTTCTGACCGCGATGGAGCACGCCTCGCGAGCGGATATCGACCAGACCTATGCCCGACTGGCCTGCGGTTCGCGCAATCACCTGCGTGCCTTCGCCGCCACGGCAACGGCGCTGAGTGGCGCGGCCTATACGGCTCAGATCATGGATCAGAAAGCCGTCGACGCCATTCTGACCAGTCCGCAGGAGCGTTGCGGCGGCCCAAGTCGCTGAGCGATTGATCCGCAGTGGTCAGCCTTGCCCGAGCAAGGCAAGGCTGACCGACTGCCTGTTCAGTCCGTCAGCCTGGCGGTCAAGGGTTCGTCAACATCCATCTGGACAGCGGCCTCATCAACTGTCTCATGAGACGCATGCGATGGTCGATCCAGCCAGAATCCATGCGCGTCGAGAAACAGTCCTGCATTGGCCGCATGGACCGAAGCACGCGCTTCAATCTCACGTGTTCGCGCTTCGGCAGCCGAGCGCCGCGCCTGCACCAGCACGTCAAAAGACACTTCGCCCAAGGCCCAGCCCGTGCTCAATCGCGTGGCCCGGGACTCAGCGGCGATGGCGGCATCCTGCCAGGCCTGCCACTGCTGCCAGAGCGCTGCGGCCGCCTGTTCTCGTTGCGCCAGCGCCAGCTTCATTTCGCGGATTTCGGCCTGCACGCTGGCACCCAGCTCGGCGGCAGCGGCGGCCGCTTGTTGCGCTTGCAATCCTCGTCGCACCGTGCCGAGCGGAATGCTCAAGGTCAGTCCGACACCGCGTTCTGCGCCATCGCGCTCGCTGAGCACGCGAAAGCCCAATGTCGGATCGGGATGCCGCTCGGCCGCTTGCCGATCCGATTCCAGATCGGCAATCGCTGCGCGTTGGCGGAGAACTTCCAGCTCGTGACTGTGCTGCTCTACCACCGTCCACCAGCCGCCCGTCGGTAGCGGCAGATTCTCCGGCGCCGGGAGTGCGGACAGACTCTCCGACAGCACCGGAATCAAGCGCGGATAGCGCAGGCGAAGTTGTGCTTCAGCCGCCTGCTGGCGTTGTTGCACAACCAGGGTTTCCGCGCGAACTTCGGCCAGCAACTGGGTCAAGGCATCGCGCTCTGCCGCCGAGGCCTGACCCACCCGCCAGCGCGCATCGATGGCCTGCCATTCGCGCTGACTGGCTTCCTCACGTGTGAGAGCGCTTTGCACCAACTCGTTGGCGACACGCCATTGCATCCAGGTCTGCAGCAGATCCATCGCTACCTGATGGCGAACGTCCTCGGCCGCAGCATGAGCGAGTTCCGTCATGCGCGTCGCGGTCGCCTGATCGATGGCGCGCTTGTCAGGCCAGCGAATCGCCTTGGACATGCCGACGTTCCATTCGCCGAATCGTCCCTCCTGATCCACGTCACGCCGCAACCACTCGGCATTGACGCTGGCCTCATGAGGTCCGCGTCGACGCAGCGCCGCCTCGGCAAGGGCACGATCCACGCCAGCGCTTGCCGACTGCAGCGCCAGACTTTCCTGCAGTGTGCTTTGCACCAATGGCTCTGGCGGCAGGATTTGCAACAGTGTCGGTGGCACCTCCAGCGCCGCACTGCCAAGTGGCCACAGCAAGGAAAGCCAGAGCACGGTCCGTTGTAGGTTCCCCCATCGCGTACTCATGCCAGCCTCCCGAAGTCCAGCACCGCTTCGGTCCACCAGGCGATGTCCTGACGCGGCAGGACTTTGCGCAACGCAGCGACCAGCGCGCTGACGTGATCGCAGGGCATGACGCTCATCAGCACCATCCGCTCGACCCGCCCGCGCACGCGCTCATGGATGTCGGCCCGCTCGAAGCCGAATCCGTGCCCATCACCGTTGAGGATGGTGTAGCCCGGCAGTTCGGGACTGTGGCTTGCCAGCGCCGCCAGCAACGCGTCTTCGGCGTCGCTCGGGAAGGCCAGCATCAGCTTGCAGAGTTTCATCAGTGGATCTCCTTCTCGACTGAACCGGCCTCGGCAAAGCGCAGGTACATCAAGGGCAACAGCAGCAAAGTAAGGACGGTGGCGCTGAGCAATCCGCCGATCACCACGATGGCCAGTGGCTTCTGGATCTCCGAGCCGGGGCCGCTGGCAAGCAGCAGCGGTATCAGGCCGAAGGCGGTGATCGAGGCGGTCATCAACACCGGTCGCAAGCGACGCTGCGCGCCGATCACGACCGCTTCCAGCACGCTGTGTCCAGCGGCGCGCAATTGATTCATGTACGCCACCATGACCAGACCATTCAGCACCGCAATGCCCAGCAGGGCGATGAAGCCCACCGAGGCGGGGACCGACAGGTANNGGCACGACCAAGCCCAGCCGCGCTGCGGCGCGTTGCTGATTCTCGAACTGACCACCCCAAGTGACGCGATAGCCGGGGGGCACCGTCACCTGTGCCGCGACCGCCGCCCTGGCCTCATCGACGTAGCCGACCAGATCACGCCCGCTGACGTTGGCCTGCACCACGGCAAAACGCGAGGCGTTTTCGCGATCCACTTTCACCGGCCCGGACACGCGTTGCAGCGTGGCGATGTCGCCAACCCGAATGCTGACGCCACTGGCATCGACCACGGGCAGGTCAGCGAAACGCTCGGGATCCGAGCGCAAGGTGTCGTCGCCGCGAATCATCAACGGAATGCGACGACCGTCCTGCATCACCGTTCCCACCGGCATGCCTTCCACCTGGGCGCGCAGGGTTTCCTGCAAGCCCAGCACGTCCACGCCACGTGTACCGGCCCGCTGGCGGTCGGGAGCGACTTCCAGGTACTGCACGCCTTCATTGGTCAGCGTGTAGACGTCCTGCGCACCATCAATGCCATTCAACAGGGTTTCGATCTGCGCGGCGAGTTGATTCAGGGTGGCCAGATCGGGACCGAAAATCTTCACCGCAAGATCACCGCGCGTGCCGGTCAGCATTTCCGAAACGCGCATTTCAATGGGCTGGGTAAAGGCGTAGCTGGTGCCGGGAAAATCCTCCAGCACCGCGCGCACCGCCTCGATCAGCGCCTCTTTATCGTCGACACGCCACTCCGAACGCGGTGCCAGTTCGAGAAAGCTATCGGTCTGATTCAGGCCCATCGGATCGAAGCCCAGCTCATCCGAGCCAACCCGCGCGATGATGTTCCGCACTTCCGGCACGCGCGCCAGAATCGCGCGCTGAACCGCCAGATCGACCTCCACACTGGCAGCCAGATTGGCCGAGGGCAACTTTTCCAGTTGCACCAGAATCGCGCCCTCATCCATGGTCGGCATGAAGGTCTTGCCGATACCGAACCACGCAGCGACCGCCAGCACGAGCACCGCGGCGGCGCCACCCACCGCCGCGCGAGGCTGCGCGATGACCCGCTGCAGCGCGTGGTCATACGGCGCGGCCAGTTGCCGCATCAGCCAAGGCTCGGCATGCGCGCCGCTGCGCAGCAGCCAAGAGGCCAGCACCGGCACTACGCTCAAGGACAGCAGCAAAGAACCGATCAGCGCAAAAACAATCGTCAGCGCCACCGGCGCAAACAGCTTTCCCTCCAGGCCCTGCAAGGTCAGCAAAGGCAGAAACACCAATCCGATGATGATCACGCCCGCACTGACCGGCGATGCCACTTCGATCACCGCGCGATAGATGCGGTGCAGGCGCGGACTGCGCTTTTCATCGGTCGGCTGCGCCAGATGTTCGACCGTGTTTTCCACCACCACGACAGCGGCATCCACCAGCATACCGATAGCAATCGCCAAGCCGCCCAGACTCATCAGATTGGCCGACAGCCCGAACACCCGCATCAGCATGAAGGTCCACAAGGCCGACAAGGGCAGAATCAATGCCACCACGATGGCGGCACGCAGGTCACCCAGAAACACGACCAGCAACAGAACCACCAACACCGTGGCTTCCAGCAGAGCATCCTCGACCGTTCCGGTGGCGCGCTGGATCAGATCGCTGCGGTCGTAGAAAGGCACGATCCGTACACCAGGAGGCAGTTGCGCCTGCAACTCCGCGAGCCGTGCCTTGACGCCCTGCACCACCGCCCCGGCATCCGCACCGCGCAAGCCGATCACCAAGCCCTGCACCGCTTCGCCCTTGCCGCTTCGCGTGACGGCGCCGTAGCGGGTCAGACTGCCTTCGCGCACCTGTGCGATCTGGTCGACCCGCAGACGCTGACCCGCCGCACCCACCACTTGCACCGCGGCGATGTCCTGCAAACCCTGCAAAGCGCCGGTGGTCCGCACCACGAGGGCCTCTTCGCCCTCGTCGAGACGACCCGCCCCGTCATTGGCATTGTTAGCCTTCAGTGCATCGGCAAGGTTCTGCACGCTGACGCCGGCCGCCGCCATGGCGATCCGATCCGGCACCACGTCAAAGCTGCGAACCCGTCCGCCCAGCGCGTTCACATCCGCCACGCCCGGCACCGTGCGCAACGCAGGTCGCACGATCCAGTCCAGTACGCCGCGTTTGCCCGCATCGTCCAGCCCATCGCCTTCGATGGTGAACATGTACATGTCCGACAGCGGCGTGGCGATGGGTGCCAGACCACCGCTCACGCTGGCCGGCAGATCGCCTGCCACGGCCGCAAAGCGCTCGGCAACCTGCTGGCGTGCCCAGTAGATGTCGGTGCCCTCTTCAAAATCGAGGGTCAGATCGGCGATGGCGTATTTCGCTGAGGCGCGCAGCATCACCTGCTGCGGAATGCCGAGCAGTTCCATTTCCAGCGGCACGATCACCCGCGTCTCGACTTCCTCCGGGGTCATGCCAGGCGCCTTGAGGATCAGCTTCACCTGGGTCGGCGCGATATCGGGAAAGGCATCAATCGGCAGACCGCGCCAGGCCATGATCCCGGCGATGACGAGTGCCAGGGTCGCCAAGGCCACCAGCAGACGCTGGGTCAAGGAAAATTCCACCAGTCGTTTGAGCATGGCGATTTACTCTTGCTCTGCCAGCGCTTCCAGCGCCAAGGTCTTCAAGGCCAGCAGACCACGCGCTGCCACGCGCTCGTCTCCGCCCAGCCCGGTCACCACCGCCTCCTGACCATCGCGCGCCAGCACGACGACGCTGCGAATGAGCAAGCCCTCGGGCGCCGCGACAAAGACCCGATGCTGTGCGTGGATGTCGACCACCGCCGCCGACGGTAGGCGGACCGTGTTCGGCGGTGCGGTATGGCGGAGTTCCAGTTCGACCGACTGCCCCGGCAAAGCCACGCCCTCTGGCAGCCGTGCCGTCAGACTCACGTCCAGCGTTCGCGGATCGATGGCCCGCCCCACCGCGATCACTTCGCCTAAGCCTTCCTCACCGACTACCCGAACCGCATCGCCGACAGCCATCTGCGTCGCAAAGCGCGCTGGCAGGCGAGCTTCGGCCCACCGTTCGCTGGCATCGCCAATCTCGAACAGCACTTCATCGGTGGTCACCGGATCGCCGCCGCCGACCGCGCGATGCAAGACCATCCCGGCCTGCGTGGCCAACAATGCGTAGCCGCCAGAAATTGGCCGAATACCTTGCGAATCGGCCTGCATGGTATTGCGCGTCGTGGTGGCCGCGCGCCATGCCGCCCTGGCCTGCTCGGCCTCGCGCGCGGAAATCACCCCCGCGTCCAGCAGCGCTTCACTTCGCTCGGCACGCGCCTTGGCATCGGCCCAGGCCGCCTCGCGCTGCGCCGCCTCCGCAAGCCTCGCCTGCCAGTCGGGACTGCGTACCTCGGCCAGCACATCGCCGCGCTGCACCACCTGCCCTTCCAGCACCGCCACACGCAGGATGGCCCCCGCGAACGGCGCCACCACCGACTGCCGAGCCGTATCCGCAATCTGCAAGCGCGCAGGCACACGGGTCAGCGCGTAGTCCGGCGTCACCTGCACGCCGACCAGCTCGACACCCATCGCCTGCAAGCGCGCGGAATCCAGTGACAGTACCGTGGCGGACGCCGCGATGTCCTGCGCCTGCAAACTGACCGACAACAACCCACTCAACAACACGGCGACCGTACGACTCGGCTGCATGACTTCCTCAAGCGCAATCAATGTGAATGCGAACACTGTGCCGAGGCAGTCTTTGGTCTTGCTTTACGGCGATGCCAGCGATCAAAGCGCTCTCGAACGACCACGCTAAACTGCGCGTCCCTCCTCCTGGATCCTTGCCATGGACTCGCTCACGCTGACTCGCCCGGACGATTGGCATCTGCATTTGCGCGATGGCGATGCGCTGCGTGCGGTGTTGCCGGATACCGCGCAGCAGTTCGCGCGGGCCATCGTGATGCCCAATCTGCGTCCACCCGTGCGCAACGTGGCGGAGGCCGAGGCGTATCGGCAGCGGATTCTGGATGCCTTGCCGCCGGGGATGTCGTTCGAGCCCCTGATGACGCTGTATCTCACCGACAACACCCGCGCCGACGATATCCATCGCGCGCGGGCCAGTGGTTTTGTGCATGCGGTGAAGTACTACCCGGCGGGCGCCACCACCAACTCGGACTCCGGGGTCACCGATCTGCAGCGCTGCGAGGCGGTGTTCCAGGCGTTGCAGGAAACAGGGATGCCCTTGCTGATGCATGGCGAGGTCACCGACCCGAGCATCGATATCTTCGACCGCGAAGCGGTCTTCATCGAGCGTCATCTGGTGCGCGTCAGCGAGCAGTTCCCGCGCTTGAAGATCGTGCTGGAGCACATCACCACGGCGCAGGGCGCGCAGTTCGTCGCGCAATCACGACCGGGCATCGCCGCCACCATCACGGCGCATCATCTGCTGCTGAATCGCAATGCAATCTTTGCTGGCGGACTGCGCCCGCATGCCTACTGCCTGCCGGTACTCAAGCGCGAGATGCATCGTCAAGCATTGGTGGCAGCGGCCATTTCGGGCAATCCGAAGTTCTTCCTCGGCACCGACAGTGCGCCACACGCACGTCACACCAAGGAAGCCGATTGCGGCTGCGCCGGGCTGTACACCGCGCACTCGGCCATTGAGCTGTATGCCGAAGCCTTTGAACAGGCGGGCGCGCTTGACCGATTGGAAGCCTTCGCCAGTTTCCACGGCGCGGATTTCTATGGCTTGCCGCGCAATTCCACGACCTTGACCCTGCAGCGTGAGGCGTGGACCGTGCCGCACGAATTGCCCTTCGGTGAGGCCACTTTGGTGCCGATGCGCGCAGGCGAAACGATGACTTGGCGAGTCAGCTCGGCAGCGGCGTAAGCCCACTGATGCGTGCGGTCAGTTGACCGTCTTGCCAATCGAAGTGCAGACCCAGACCCTGCGCTTCGGCCAAGGCGACAGCCAGCGACAATCCCAGCCCACTGTGCCGCGAGGCGCTGCCCGGATTGGACTCGATGTGCAGAAACCGTCTGCCCAGTTGCGCCGCCAGCGTCGGGTCCAGATGCGGTGCCGCATTACGCAGGATCACACTGCGCTCATCCGGCAGTTCGAGCTCGATCCGCTGGTCTGACATGCCGCGTGGCGCATGCTCGAAGGCATTGCCGATAAGGATGTCGAACAGGCGTTCCAGCATCCCGGCGTCACCGATGATCCAGCATTCGGCCGGAAGTGCGCTGTGGACCGGAATGGTGTCGCTCAGCTGACGCTGTCGATTCCGCGTCAGCACTTCACCGAGCAAGGGCACCAGATCGAGGGGCTCGGTGGCCGGTCGGTCCAGCCCGGCTTCAATCCGCGCCAGCGCCAGCAGGGTATCCATCGTGCGTTCCATTTCCGCACTGGTCTCGGCTATCGCACGCAGCCGACGGCGCAGTTCGTGCTCGCCTTCAACATAGGCACTGGTTTCGGCCAGCGCCCGCGTTTCGGCCACCGGTGTGCGCAGTTCATGCGCGAGGTCGCGCGCGAAGCGTCGCTCGCGATCAAGCAGTTTGAATACGCGCATCACCAACTGGTCAAACTTGCGCGCGACGGGCATCAGCTCGGCGGGCAACTCATCGCTGAACAAGGGTTTGGCCGCCTGCTCTGGCCGGGTCGCCGCCAAGGTCGCCGCGAAGCCATCAAGCGGTGCCAGACCACGCCGCAACAGCCAATGCGACAGCATTAGGACCACCACCAACGTCGTCAGTGCGCCCGCGAACAGAAGACCATGCAATTGCACCATGAGCGCGTCGAGTTGCTCCCGTTCTTCAGCCACCACCACGCGAAGACTGTCGCGCGAATCGCCATCCGGCAGATCGAAGACCAAGGCAATGGCGCGTCCGTGGTGACCATCCGGTAACTGGAGATCGAACCATTGTGCTTCCGCATCCTGCGCCGTCGGCAAGGGCAGGTCCGCTTGATGGCTGGACGCCGAGCGCGCCAGTGTTTGGCCGCTGGCGTCCCAGGCTTGATAGAAATCGGTGTGCCCTGCCTCGCGGAATTCCGGCATCCAGGTTTCCAGTGGCTCGGCATCGCGCACGCTGGCACCCAGGTAAGCGGCGACCGCACGGGCACGGGCGTGCAGTCCGGCATCGAAGCGCTGTTGCAGTCGGTGATCGAAGCTCTTGTCCAGCAACAAGGCCAGCACCACCACGCTGATCGTCGACGTCAGCGCAATGCTGCGGGCCAGCCGGTGGCGCAAAGAACGCGGGCGCTCACGCTTCAACGACATAGCCGAATCCACGCCGTGTGGTGATGGGATCGGCGCACCCGGCATCGACCAGCTTGCTGCGCAAGGTGCTCATCAGCACTTCGATGACCTTGTCGGAGGCACTGCTCGTGCTGCCATACAGATGCTCGAACAGTGCCGCACGATGAAAGACCCGACCACGATGGCGCGCCAGAAACTCGAGAATGGCGTATTCCTTGGGCGTCAACGGAAGCGTGCCCGAGGGCGCACGTACCGATCTGGCCGCAGTATGAATTCGCAGCTCACCCAAGGCGATTTCCGGCTCATGCTCATCGTGGTGGCGCCGCGTCAAGGCAGCCACCCGCGCCCGCAGTTCGTCGAACGAGAACGGCTTGACCAGATAGTCGTCCGCACCCAAGTCGAGCGCCTGAACCCGATCGGTAATCTGGTCGCGCGCCGACAAAACCAGCACCCGAACAGGTTTGCCTTGCTGGCGGATTTCGCGCAACAACTGCAGGCCATCCACGCGCGGCATCATCAGGTCGAGGATCACCACGTCGTAATCCCACTGCGCCAGATAGGGCCTCGCCGCCGCACCGTCCGCGGCCATGTCCACCGCCCAGCCGAACGCCGAGAAGCCAGACAGCAGGGCGTCACGCAATTTCTCCGAGTCCTCCACGATCAGCAGCCGCATTGATGCACTCCTCAGCCTGCCATGCATTGAAGCAAGGCCAACTTAAGTGTCGCTCAATATCCGCTGCGATTCCCGCCCAGGCACCAGAGAACGGATGGCGGGACGGTTGCTGCCCTCGTCATACAGGGTGCATCGCTCCCGCCTCAGGTAAGGGACCGAAGCGCCCGCGTGACCCCTCACATCAGCGCGCGCGCACTGTCCCGAAGTGGGGCATTCGCCACGTTCGGAACGCGGTCCGTCGGCTGCAGCAGCAAACGCAACAGCACTCCAAACCAGGTCACGCTCCAAAGCACACCGACCACCAGCAGGATGAGATTGAAGGTCGCCATGGCGCGTGCGCTTAGTGGCCAGCGACCGGTGGGCGCTCCTTGACCTCGAAGCGGATCGATTGGCGCTCGCCGGTGGAGAACTCCAGCTCGACCTCGACGGTTTCACCCGCGCTCAGGATGGGATTGGGCTTGATGAACATCAGGTGCTCGCCACCGGGTTTCAGTTCGACTTTGCCATGCGCCGGAATCTCGATGCCGTCCGGCAGTCGACGCATTTTCATCACGCCGTCCTCCATCGTCATGGTGTGGATTTCCATGTGATCGACGCGGCTGTTGTGCGCGTTGACCAAGCGCACGGCCGAATCCGTGTCGTTGTGAAGGGTGACGAAGCCACCACCGGCTTCCGCCGTCGGCGGCATCGCGCGCGCCCAAGCGCCTTCGGCGCGAATGCCTTCGGCTTGTGCCGACACGCTGAGCATCCACATGCTCAAACCCAGTCCCATGATCGCGTGCAGTCGCATGTGGTGCTCCTCATTCGGTGAATCAGCAAAGACTAATGCGTTCTGTCGTCGGCGGGATGCGACCAAGTGTCGCAGCCTGCTCCTCCCGCATGTCCGAAATCTGACGGATGCGCCGTAACGCTGCCGTCAACCTCTTGGAGTGTGCGCATGCGTTTTTCCCTCGGTCTAGCCCTGCTGGCACTGATACCCGGTCTCCCGACCTACGCGGCGACCAGCTATACGGTCTTCAATACCGCCGATAGTGGCGCGCAGTCGCTGCGTGCGGTCATTGAGGCAATCAACGCGAACAACACTGAAACGGTGTTCAACCTTAACTTCAACGTCGGCAGCAACCAGACGATTCTGGTCAACAGCAATCTGCCGCGCATCGGCCGAACAGGTACCTTCATCACCATTGATGGCTCACTCAGCCCCGGTCTCAATATCGACGGGCAAGGCACGTCGAGTCTGTTCTATGCAAACCAGAATGCGTTGCTGGTGGTGCGTGATCTCACATTGTCCCGCGGCGAAAGTAGCGAAGGCGGCTGCCTGCGCGCTGGCACGGATGGTCCGCCGATGACGGTGCAGCGTGTGCTTTTTTCAGGTTGTATCGCAGGCATCGGTAGCGGGGGTGCAATCAGCGCCAGCGCGCAACTGAATGTCAGCGACAGCGTGTTTGTCGACAATCGCATGAACGGGATGAGCGGCGTCGCCAGCGGCGGCGGTGCCATCCTCAAGGCTGGCAGCGGCAATCTGATCGTCGAAGGCAGCAGCTTCATCGATAACGCGGCACTGGGGGACGGTAGTACGAGCGGGATCATGCTGCTCGGTGGCGCCATCTACATCGCCGACGGCAGTCTGAATCACGCCATTCGTGGAAGTTGGTTCAGCGGCAATGTCGCGGAGAACCCGGGCGGGTCGATCGCGGGCTTCGGTGGCGCGATCCATGTGGAAGATGGCGGTCTGACGATAGAACGCAGCTTTTTCCGTGGCAATCAGGCGGATCGCGAAGGCGGTGCCATCGCGGCGGGTGCGTTTATCAATGCCACCCGGGTGCGCGCCGTGCAGCTACGCAACAGCACCTTCGAGCGCAACCTCGCGGGCATCTACGGCGGTGCGATCAGTGTCTCCAATCCCGGCAATGCCAACGGCGTATTGGATGTTCGCAACAGCCTGTTCCAATTCAACGATGCGCCGGATGGCTACAGTCTGCGGATGAGCGATAACGTCGGCACGATGACGGTGTCGCACAGTGCATTCGGCGCACCGGGATTGGATGGTAGCGGCGACGCGACCCACTGTCTCGGCAGCGCGCAGGCCTCCAACCAGAATGCGGGTCTGCTCCCGCTTCAGTTTGGTTGCGGGATCAATGGTGTCGGCGTCGCGGACTTTGCGCTGATCGGCTCGGAGCCCGCGCTTCCGGCCAGCTTTCCGGTGGCCTACGACGTGGCGCTGACCAGCCCATTGGTCGACGCAGGCGTCACCGGTGCAGGCAATCTGGCCGATCCCGCCGCTTGCCTGACCTCGGATGCGCGCGGTCAGGCGCGACCGCAATCCATCCAGTTCGGCGTGACGCCGCGCTGCGACATTGGCCCGGTGGAAGTATTGGGGCCACTGTTTGGCGATGGTTTTGAGGACTAGGAGCCTGCGCGGCAGAAACGATCGAGGCGAAAAGGCGGCTGCGCGAGGACAGATTTTCGACGATTCGCCGACCCCGAGCGCGGCTATGGGCCAAGAATCGGCGTAAACATTGGACCGCGCAGTCGGCTTCTGCCGCCCAGGCTCCTGGGTAGAAGCTTCGCTTGACGACAGCCGCCACGCCTCCACACGATGGCGGCATTTGGCGCTTGTGCGCCTTAACGTGGCTCAGAGCGATGGACCTGACTGTTCTGATCAATCGTGCGCGCAGTGGCGATGCGGCGGCGGCCGATTCGGCGATGCGCGAGGTGTATGAGCAACTGAAGCGGATCGCGTTGTCGGCCATGCAGGGTCAAGCCGGGCATACGCTGTCGGCGACTGCGCTGGTCAGCGAAGCTTACCTCCGTCTTTTGCCGGGCCAGTCCGCGCCCATCGAGGATCGTCAGCACTTCTATCGCCTGGCATCACGGGCTATGCGTCAGATCCTGATCGATCAGGCGCGACGTCGCAGCGCCGACAAGCGCGGCGGCGACTGGGTGCAGACCGAGCTGAGTGCGCAGATCGGTGGACCGGACGGTTTCGCCGATGTCCTCGCCATCGATCAGGCCCTGGTCCAACTGGAGGCATTGGACCCGGAGCTCGCGCAACTCACCGAACAGTACTTTTTTGCTGGTCTCAACTTTGCGCAGATTGCCGAATTGCGCGGCGTCAGCGAACGCACCATTCGACGCGACTGGGACACGGCACGCGCGTTCCTGCGCCGAGTGCTGGCCGAGAGCCGCACATGAGCGTCGTCGATCCGGATCAATGGCAGCATATCAAGCGGCTGTTTCAGGACGCGCTGGAACAGGCGCCAGCACAACGCATCGAGTTCGTTCATCAGGCAGCGCAAAGCGCGGTGGTTGAGAGCGAAGTCATCGCTTTGCTGGCAGCCCATGAGCGCGACACAGGGCGCGATGAGACTCGCGCGGTCGCCGCGCTGGAGCAGCTGCGCGAAGTGGTGCCCGAGCAGATTGGGCCGTATCGTCCCTTGCGGGTGATTGGTCGCGGCGGCATGGGCGTGGTCTGGTTGGCCGAGCGCATCGACGGTGCCTACCAGCAACGCGTGGCCTTGAAACGTCTTGCTGCGCATCTCTCCGACCCCTTTGCGCGCGAACGTTTCCAACGCGAACGCGAGACCCTGGCGCGGCTGGATCACCCGCATATCGCGCGCCTGCTGGACGGTGGCATCGACGCGCAAGGCCTGCCTTGGTTCGCGATGACCTATGTCGAAGGCGAGCCGATTACCCAATGGTGCGATGCGCAGCGGCTCGGCTTGCACGAACGCTTGCGGCGGATGCAACAGGTGCTGGATGCGCTGGATGCCGCACATCGACAATTGGTGGTCCATCGTGACCTCAAACCTTCCAATGTGCTGGTCGACCAGGCCGGTCGCGCGTACCTGCTGGACTTCGGCATAGCCAAGTGGTTGCAACAGGACGAGCACACGGCCACGGCGGCGCGCCTGCTGACACCCGACTATGCCGCACCGGAACAGATCGAAGGGCAAGCCATCAGCACCGCCACCGATGTCTATGCCGCGGGCGTGTTGCTGTTTGAACTGCTGACGGGCCGTCTGCCCTATCGGCAAGCCGGAGCGATGCGGCTGTCGGAAATCGTTTCCCAACCTGCATTGCGGCTGCGTCAGGCGCTGTCGTGGCGCACCGGCAAAACCAACGACGACAGCACCGAACGCGACCAGATCGCCGCCGCGCGCGGTGTGAGCGCCACCCGATTGCTGGGTCTGCTGGACAATGATCTGCAACGCATCGTCGAACGCGCGCTGCAGAAGGCACCGCAGGACCGCTATCCCTCGGTTCGCGCCATGGCAGAGGACATCGAGGCCTGGTTGACGCAGCGTCCACTGCGCTCCATGCCAACGCCACTACCGCGCCGCCTTCGCCAGTTTGCACGCCGCCATCGCTGGGCTGTGGCTCTCGGTGGCGTGTTGCTGCTGAGCGCCGTGCTGGGTGTGAGCGCGGTGATGTGGCAAGCCCACGAGACATCCCGGCAAGCGGCACGCGCCGATGCCACGCGGCAAGCGCTGTCGGACCTGTTGGCCAATGCCGATCCGTTCCGCCAAGGCAAGAGCAGCGTCACCCTCAAACAGGCATTGGATCGCGGCTTGCCACGCTTGCAAGCGCAACTGGAAGCGACACCCGAGGTGGCCTTGGGCGTTCTGGCGGAGCTGGCCAGCGTGTATGGCAATCTGGGTGAGGCCGAGCTGGGGCAGCAGGTGCTGAGCGAGGCGATCGCACGGGCAAATCTGTCGGCGCTACCAAGCGACCTGCAATTTGATGCGTGGTTGAGGTTGGTCCAATTGCAGCAGGAAAGCGGCCATCTCGACGCGGCCGAGGCGAGCTTGAGTCAGGCCAGCGCGCGGGCGGATGAGGCGAACGAACGGCAACGACTGGCGCTGGTCACGGCGCAGATCGACTGGGCAGCGGGACGCAAGGACGCGGCCATCGCCGCTGCACAAAGCGCACTGGCGGCACTCGGAACCACGACCTCGCAAGCGGGTCGGACGGAACGCCTCGCTTGGCTGCGTCTGCTCTCAAACGCCTGGTTTGATCGGGGTGATCGCGTCAAGGCCTTGGAAACGGATCGCGAGATTCTTGCCCTGCAGGAAGCCATTGGGAGCTCGGCGGATGTGGGCGTCGCCGCCTACTATCTGGCCTCGACGCTGTCGGTGATGGGCCAGCCGCAACAGGCGGCGGAGCATTTCAAGCGTGCTGCCGAATTACTGCCGGACGCGCTGGGGCCTTACCACGTCTACACCCTGTCCGCGCGTGCGGGTTCCGCCAGCGCCATGCAGGCGGAAGGCGATTACTCGGGGGCGGCAATACGCATGCGTGAAATCCTGACCGATTTTCGCTCTGCACCCGTCCCACACGTCCCAGGTCAACTCGCACTAATGCTCAATTTGGCCCGACTGGAATCCGAACGCGGTCAATGCGATGCGGCACAACAGATTCTGGATGAGATCGAGGCCTTGATCGCCAGCCATTCGCAGCCTGGCGCGCGTATCCAAGGAACATTGCAGCAAATCAAACTCGAATGCGCCTTGCAGCGCGGCGAATGGCAACAGGTGGCGCAGGCTACGGCGGATGCGCTGACGGCGGAGTCGCCCTCCATCGTCGATCTGGTACTGGCCGCGCGTGCCTTGCAGAAACAAGGCAAGCTCAACAAAGCGCTGCCATTTGCCGCCAAAGCCGCTGAAATGGAAGCGGTCGCGGATCGCGCGCCTCGCGCCAGTGGTCGCGCCGTGTATGGCGATGTGCTGCGTGAGGCGGGCCAAGTGGCCGAGTCACGCGCGGTGCTGGAAGCGGCCTTGGACTACTGGCAAGCGCAGCGCGATCGCGACGGCGTGCAGATGAACCCGCGTCTGGCCGAAGTCCAGCTGGCGCTGGCCAGAACACTGCAACAGCAAGCTGAAAACCCCGAACGCCAGGCCGAGTTGTTGCGTAGTGCGCTGAACGTTCGCCGCCAGGTGATGGGGCCGTCCCATCCGTGGACCCGCGACATCGAATCCACGTTGCAGACCTTGCTGCGCTGATGCCCTGCGTCCGCCGCGAACTTGCTCGCCATCAACCCGGCGCGGCAATGCACTCGACCCATCCGGTCTGCTCCAGCACATCCACCGAGGTCTGCCCCAGTGAACCCGGGTTGTCCGGGGTCCGGCGCGCCGCGTAGCCGAACCAGCAGTTTCTTCCGGCACGCTTGGCCAGATAGGCCGCATGATCGGCCAACTTCAGCCCCAACGCCGAATCCGCACTGATTCCCGGCCAGACCGGCACGGGTGCAAAACCTATGGATGCGGTGATCTGCTGCGCTTCGCCTTGCAGAACGATGGGCGCAGAAGCCAGCGCGGCCTGCAGTCGCGCGCACAGGGCCGGACCCTCGCTCACGCTCGCGCCCGGACACCACCAGACGAACTCCTCACCACCCCAGCGCACCAGTGAATCGCCAGCACGCGCCACACTGCGGAAGGTCTCGGCCACATGGCGCAGAACCTGATCACCCGCATCGTGTCCCCAGGTGTCGTTGATGCGTTTGAAATGGTCGAGATCGGCAATGATGACCAGGGCTGACGCAGGCGCTGGATCGCTCTCGGCCTGCGTCGCGCGATCCAGCAGGGATTGCAGATAGCGCCGATTGTGCAAACCTGTGAGCGCGTCTTCTTCGCTTTGTTTTTGTATCGTGACGTTCAATTCCTGCAGCCGGATGCGCTGCGCTTCGATCTCGCAGTTCTTGGCCATCAGCTCGCGGTTGGCACGCGCCTTCAGACGCAGGCTGTGCCAGAGCGCAAAGACGATGCCAGCGAGGCCCAATAGCGCCACCAGCAGGATCTTGCGTTGCAGGGCCTCGTTCTGTTCCTGCCCGCGCAGGCGTTCCAGGTCCGCTTGCTGCGCCTGCAGTTCGGCCTGCTGCAAGGCGATCTCTACATCCTTGGATTTCAAGGTGTAGTCATTTTCCAGACTGGCGATTCGCGCCTTCGCTTCGCTGTTGATCATCTCCTGATCCAGCGCGTGATATTCACGCAGGCGCTGCAAGGCCTCGGCGTGTCGACCCATTGCTTCCAGGTTCTCGACCATCAGTTGCAGCAATTCCTTGCGCTTGGGCGGCACGTCCTGTTTGGCGTAGAACTGCAGTGCCTCATGCATCCATTGATCCGCCTTGGCGCGGTCGCCCAGCGCGATCCAACATTCCGCCACGTTTTTGCGCGCCACGGCCGAAACCACGCCGTCCTCGCTGGCGTCAGCCAAGCGGATCACCTCCTGAAAACGCGTCAAGGCCTCGCGCGGCTGACCCAGGTTCAACAAGGTCAATGCCAGATTGTTGCGTTCCGAAATCGCTGGGCGACCGAGTTGAATGGCCAGGGCGAGACCGCGCTCGAAATGGTCACGCGCTGTTTGCACCTCGGCCAAGCCGAACGCCGCGTTGCCCAGCATGTTCAAGGCCGTCAACTGTCCGGCGGAACCGTCCGGTGCCAGATCGTAGGCGCGCTGGGCGTATTCGCGGGCGTGCGGCCAATCCTCCAGATAGACGTATAGGCCAGCCAAGTTGGCGACCAGCGCTGCGTCGACCGGCAGCCCTAGCTCGCGCATCAGCGCGTCAGCTTGCAGCATGGCCTGAAGTGCCTGCTCGAGTTTGCCCTGCTGGGCGAGTGCCACGCCGAGATTGCGCAGCAGTCCGGCTCGCTGTTGCGATGACGACCGGGGTGCGTCGAGCTTGATCGCCGCGTTGAGTGTCCTTTCTGCATTGGCAAAATGCTGCGTGCGCAACTGCCAAGCCGCCAGGTTAGCCCAGTAGGACACCTGCTCATCGGTCGTCGAGGAAGCGACCAAGCGTTCGGTCAACCCGATGATCGCGTCCTCCGATACAGGTGATGGCTTTATCTGCGCGAGGACTTCGAGATAGCTGGCGAACACCTCGACGCGCTGCCCTGAGCTCAACGCAGGACTGTCCAGCAGCGGCTTTGCCAGTTCCGGCACGCGTTCGCGCTCAGGGCCATCGGTCAGTGCGTCCAGCCACTTGGCAATCGCCTTGCCCTGAACAGGTCCGGCGGCATTCGCCAGGCCTTCAAGCTTGGTCAGCGCCGCCGCGCGATCCTCGGCAAGTCCTGCCAGCGCCAGATCGACCGCATCCGGCGGCGCGACGGCGCTGGCGTCGGCGGGATCGGCAAACACCACATCGACGGCGACGCCAAGTAACAGCACACTCGTCAGTACCCATCGACAGGCTTGGTGAACACCCGACCGAAACCAGCAGAACCACACCGCGCGGCGCGCTCGTCCCGCCTCACCGAATGGCGTGGTTCCCTCTCGAAAGCGCTGCCTGACGCCGCTTTGCGCTGCGCCTTCAGTCCATCCCTTCTGCCACATTCCAGCCCCCTGGATCGCGCCCCTGAATGGGCACTCGCGCATCCTGCCATGCCGAGCGCATGGTCGGCAGTTCAAGCCTGCTCAGGGCTTAGCGGCACGCTGGTAGATTTCTGGATCGGTCTTCTCCATATGGCGCTCGGGCGCAGCCAAGGCGGTGAATCCAAAATCTGCGTACAGCCCATGCGCGTCGCGCGTCACCAGCATCAGACGCCGCAAGCCTTGCACCTCCGGGTGGTCGAACAAGGCGCCCACCATCTGTTTGGCGATGCCTTGGCCGCGATGCTCGGACAACACGTACACATCGGCGAGATAGCCAAAGGTGGCGCGATCGGTAACCAGCCTGGCAAATCCGATCTGATTACCTTGCCAATACGCACCCACGCACAGCGAATTGCCTGCCGCTCGCGCCACGATCTCCCGCGGAATGCCCTGCGCCCAATAGCTCTCTCGAAGAAACGCGTGCACGGCATCAATGTCGATCCGTTGCGGATCGAGACTGATCTCGATTGACGAACTCCCTGGCGCGGAACTCATCCCCAACGCGCCTTCACTGCCTGCACCGAACCCGCGATCAGACGCGACAGCACCGCCACGTCGATGTCACTCAAGCGCTTGATGTACAGACAGGCCTTGCCCATCTTGTGTTTGCCAAGCTGTTGCAACAAGTCCTCCNNCTCTCGTAGGTGTAGCGGTAGCGACCAAATCCGATGATGCTCGGCCCCCACATCACGGCGGGTTCGCCGGTGATGTTCTGCATCAATGTCATCAGCGCTTGGCAATCCGCACGTCGCGTAGCGGGCTCGATGGCAGCGATAAAGTCGCTGGCGCTGACCGCCGTCGGCTGGGTCTTGGCTTCGGACATGGCACGCTCCCACTCCACTTCAGTCTTGAGTGCGAAGACTATCTCGCTTGTGATGGCTTTGCAGGCTTGTCTTCGAGCGCAACGGGGCGGTTGCTTGAAACGCTCGTTTACGCCGCTGGCTCAGCCTGCCAACGCGGAAAGGGGTCCGGCAGATCCTGCCAGTGCACGGGGCCCATGCGCATTTCCGCGTCCGTCAACAAGCAGGCATCCAGTTCCTGGCGCACGACCAGCTCGTCCAAGCCCACACCAATGATCGCCAGTTCCTGCCTGCGGTCGCCCCATTCGGCATCCCACAAGCGACGCATGGCGGCATATTCCCGCTCGTCGGCGATCATGTCGGCGGACGGTAGCGGCGCGGTAAGCAGGTCGCCACGCTGCAGGCGATAGGCAACGCGTTGCGCGTTGACGCGTTCTCTTGCGGCAAACCAGAAGCCTGCAGCCTGATGCTGGGTGGCGGCACCCATGCTGGACAGCTCGCCGACCCAATCCATCCGGCTGGCCAGCCAGAAGAAGCCCTTGCTGCGGATCACGCCCTGCAACCCCTGCGTGATCACGCGATGAAAGCGTCGGGGATGAAAGGGTCGCCGCGCACGATAGACGAAGCTGGTGATGCCGTATTCCTCGGTTTCCGGCGTGTGTTCGCCGCGCAGTTCCTTCATCCAGCCCGGCGCGAGTTGCGCTTTGATGAAGTCGAAGCGACCAGTTCCCAGCACGCGATCCAGTGCGACGTGCCCACGCACCGTTTCGATCAGCTCGGCATCGCGATTGAGTGCGCGCAGCACCTGCTTGACTTGCGCCGTGGTCTCTTCACCCGCGCGGTCGATCTTGTTGAGCACGATCACGTCGGCAAATTCGACCTGGTCTGCCAGCAGGTTCACCAGACCGCGTTGATCTTCGTCGTCGACAGCCATGCCACGATCCTTGAGACGCTCCGGCGAACAGAAATCCCGCGTGAACGTCTCGGCATCCACCACGGTCACCAGCGTATCCAGGCGCGCCACATCGGCGAGCGAGAATCCCGACTCATCACGAACCGCAAATGTTGCCGCCACGGGCATGGGCTCGGCGANNAGTTCGGCCCCACCCTCGCGAACCAGTTGCGCGTCGATGTTGACCTCGCTCATGTCATTGACGATGACGGCGACACGTTTGCCCTCACGATTGCGCAGGACATGGTTGAGCAAGGTGGTTTTGCCCGCGCCCAGAAAACCGGAAAGCACGGTGACGGGAAGTCGCNNAGCAGCCGCTCTCCCGTGACCAACCAACAGCACTCCGCACTGTCCGCTTCGCCCCACCGATTTCATGTACCCGCACTCGCCGAGGTGCATGAAGGCTTCAGCGAACACGTCCTGCATGCCGTCGAGTCCGGACATGCCGCACTGGCGCTATGGCACGATGCTCTGCCAGGCAATGTGGCGGCGACCGCCGAGTCACTTCGCCATGGTGCCGCCTGCAGTCAACGCGTCCGCGTACCCACCGATCCCAGCGAACTACCGCTGAGCGACTTTCTGCGCCCCTTCGGGTACGTGGATGTGCAGCACCGGCCACTGGCGGACTTCATTGCCCAACTCCTGCACATCGCCAATGCGGTCATCGGATCGCGACCGTTGTGGCTGCGCCTGGACCGTATCACCGACGACGGCTGTCGCCGCTTCCACGTCGACTACGTGCAGGTTCGCATGCTGTGCACTTTGGTCGGTCCCGGCACCGAATGGCTGCCAGAGTTCGCGGTGGACCGCGCGCATCTTCGCGACGGCAGTCAATCGCAGGTGCGCGATGCCAGCGCTGTCCGATCTATTCCAAGCGACGCTGTCGCCCTGCTTCGCGGCGAACGACATCCGCTGGGTTCTGGCGTCGTACATCGATCACCGCCACTTGGCGGGGCCGCACCGCGCTTACTCGTGGTGATCGAGTCTTGAGCGTGGGATTGCAGGGCCTTGAATGGATGGCCGCCACGCTGACCGCATGCACGGTCATCGTGACCGCCGCATTGATTGGACCGTGGCTGATCCGTGATCACGCCGACCACCGAAAGCGCGTCATCCCGCCGCTGCTGGCGCTCGCCATTGGCGTATTGAGTGGCGATGCACTGATCCATCTGTTGCCGCACGCTTGGCAGGTCCTCGGTGGCTGGAAGACTCTCGGCCTGTGCGCCAGCGGACTGCTGGGCTTCGCTGGCTTGTCGCGCTGGCTGGCACGCGCGCACGCGATCCCAGGTCGTCGCATGGCCTCGTTGTCGATCAGTGGCGATGCGCTACACAACCTCACCGACGGCGCCTTGATCGCCCTCGCCTTCGCCGCCTCGCCGCAGCTTGGTCTGGTGACCACACTGGCCGTTCTCGCCCACGAACTGCCACAGGAACTCGGCGACTACGCCATCCTGCTCGAATCCGGCCTGACGCCACGCAAAGCTTTGCTGGCCAATCTCGTCAGTGCCAGCACGATCTTCCTTGGTGCGGGCGCGGGACTGCTGCTTGGTCAAGCCATCGCGCCATTCGTCGACTTGCTCGCCCCCCTCATCGCCGGGAGTTTTCTCTACCTCGCCGGTTTCATCCTGCTGCCCACCCTGCAGCGCCACCACGTGCCCGTCAGAGGATTCGCCCTGACCCGTCTGCTGCCATTGACTCTGGGCCTGAGCACCATGGCGATCCTTGCCCTTGCCGAATCCTGGCTGGACCTCAGCCACCCGCATCANNTGGGGTCGAAGCGCGCGGCGTGAGATGGAGTGCGCTGCGGCCAGACGCGCATTGCCGCGCATGGATTCCAGACTCGGCATGGCGCGCCGGAGGAACGAAGAAATGTCACAGAGACGACGGTGGCGATTGGCCTTCGCGCTGGTTCTTGGACACACGCTCGCAGCGAACGCCGCATCTGCCGACGGCCTGCAGGTCTGCGTGAGACGAATCGCAACCGCCGAGCAGGCGTTGGATACATCCTGCCTGACCGAGTTGCAGCAGGCACTGCTGTCGGTGGAAATCCAAGTCGAGCAGCGCGACCTGGTCGTCGATGCGCTACGGCAACGCGTGGGTTGGGACGTCGATGCGCTCGGCTTTGCCTGGACCATCGACATGGTTGCGCGACGTGATGGCAAGGCGCAGCGATTCGGGACATTGCCCGAGCGCGAAGTTCCCGCCCCGTTGCGCGGCAAAGACCGCCACCAGTACGCCGCACGTCAGGAGAATCTTGGATTGCTCCACGCGTTGCCGACATCGACACCCAAGGATGTGCGCCCCTTGGCGATGGTGTCGATTCACCCGCCTCGCAATATGGCGCGACGACAGGCTTGGCTAGCCCTGCTGCACCGCGACCAGACCGCGCGCCAGTCTGGCGCTGACTTGCAGGCCGTGGACAAGGCCCTGCTGCCCGCGCTGCGAACCTTGCTGTGGCAAGGCGGATTTCCGAGCCGCGACGCGGTCGGTCTGGCGGGCGTCGAGGCCGCATTTGTGCTGGTGCAGCACGCATCTGGCGATCCGCAACGGATGCTGGACGTCCTCAAGCACCTTCGGCCACGGGCGATGCAGGGCGAGTTTTCGCGCGTCCATCTGGCCCTGCTGGAAGACCGCGTTCGCATCCTCTACCAACGACCGCAGTGGTACGGCACGCAAACGGGACGCGATGCCAGCGGCGCGTTCACCTATCCAATCGAACAGATCGAACACGTCAACGCCCGCCGACGCGCAATGCGCTTGGGGCCGCTATCTGACGAGACGGTGGCACGAATGCGCTGGCCTCTGGTGCAATGAAACGGAAAGCTCAGTGGTGACAAGGCGAGATGTGGCGACTACTTCGCTGCGGGAAGGTAACGCGGCACCTTTTGCTGAAGCAGCCTAATGAGCGCGGGCGCCATGTAGTCGAATTGGTCGGGGATGCCCAACACCGCCAAGCGCTTGCCACGCAACTGCGGCTGAAACCGGGAAGCGATTTTCGCCCGCTGCGTCGATTCCATCACGAGGATGGTGTCAGCCCAGGCGATCAGCTCGGCCGAGACCGGACAATCGGCATCGTGACTCGTCCCGGCTGAGGCCGTCTCCACACCGGGCCAATCGGCAAACACCTGCTCCGCCGTCGGACTGCGCAGGCGATTCTTGCCACAGACAAACAGCACCTTGTGCATCAACACTTCACCATGGGATTCGCCTTCCCTTCCCGTCTCAAGCCGAGCAGATCTCATGCCGTCTCCCTCTCCGGATTGGCGTGAGTTTGTTGGAGTGGATGGCCAGTCACTGTGGAAGTGTTTCGCATGGAATTGGCGCCCTCAGTAAACGTCGTCCGAAGCCGTGGCTAACCCGCTCAGACGAATCAGCGCGAGACCGAAGTCGCGTTCCGCCCCCACTTCAGGGCTCCAGCGCACCATTTGTTGGTAGTGACCATCGCGGCGGCCTTCGAAGATCCATGTGGAGCCGTCTGCCCCCGACTCATTGCGGTAGCGGATAGGCCGCCCGAAACCGATCCGACCGATATGTCGCTGAATCTCGAAGACCTCCTTGCGATTGAGCTCACGAGACACCCGCCCCAAGACCTCTGGATCGAACTCGAAGCCAGCTTGTCCATCGAATCTTGCCCCCATCAATGTCATGTTCTCCCCCACGACCTTGACACGCAAAACCATGGGATTGTGGAAAGTGGGCAGATAGATGAATCGATAGGTCTCCTGTTCCTGTCCACACCAAAGCGGCGCTTCGTTGATGCGTTTCAGGAGCGGAATCGGCAACCTGCTGGCAGGCGTGAAAGCCTCTTCAACAGACTGCGCATTACGTTCGGACCATTGCTCAGGGACTTGCCAATCCGTGCACGTCGACGCCGTTTTCAAAGGTTCGTCAACAGCCCAATCGAGCTCATCCTCGCTTGCTGACACTGGAACGCGCTCACCAGTCTCCTGAACCCATATCCAAGCAGCTGGCGCGAAAACCGCGATAACCAGTGCCGTCGCCAAGCGCAGCGTTTGTCGTCGAATACGTTGCCATTCGAGCGACCTTGGCAGATCGGCAGATGCCACGTTCCCGATTGTGGCCTTTGCTTGCTCGTTCTTACCTTTCATTGGCTCACCGCCAATTCGCCCATTGCTCCCAGAACGCCACGCTCTGCCGATAGGCGCTGCGATCCAGTGCGACGCCGGAGCCGCCTTCCTCCACGCCGAGGGCGTTGCGCATCATGGTGATCGGGGTCATCGGGATGGCTTCGGGCTTCATCGTGTACAGGCAGCCCACCACGCCCCAATCGGCGCTGATCGCGGTGCCTTCGCGGGCCAGTTGCTCGCGGTTGTAGAGGATCGCGATGAGGTAGTTCGCAACGGGGGGTTCGATGCCTTCAAACCAGCGCACCAGCACGGGTAATTCCTCTTTGCTGCGGGCTTCGTAGGCGCTGCGCAGATGGGCGCGAGTGCTGTCGTCGACGGGCACGACCGAGCAGCGTGTCGAGGTCCAGTTGCGATGCACATGCAGCTCGCAGAACGGCGCGTAGCCGGGCAACACGCAATGCGGTGCGTGTTCGTTCAGATGCTGCTCGAAGGCTTGTGCCGAGCAATCCTGGATGGCGGTGCGACGACCGTCGCGAGGAAACAGGCGGACGCGGGCGAACTCGGTGAGAACGATGGTCATGGGGCGAACTGCAAGGCGTGGATCTGCCGATGGTGCAGGCTGGCTCGCGCCAAGACAATCCGCCAAGAATGCCGACGTGGACGGTTCAGGCGCGTTGCATCACCGCCTGCAAGGTCAGGGCAATCATGCGATCCAATCCAAGCTGGCGCTGTTCGGCACTCATGGCCTGATGGCGCAGCAGGTGGTCTGACACGGTGAGGACGGTCAGCGCTTCGGCCTTGCGCTCGGCGGCGAGGCCGTACAGTCCGGCGGCTTCCATTTCGATGCCGAGAATACCCATGCGGGTCAGGCGCGGAATCAGCGTGTCGTCCACGCCGTAGAACAGATCGCTGGAGTAGATGTTGCCAACGCGCAGCGCCACACCCTGCGCCTCGGCGTGATCGGCGACGGCCTTGAGCAAGGGCCAACTGGCGATGGCGGCGTAGTCCTGCCCGCCGAAGCGTTGGCGGTTGACGCCGGAGTCGGTGCAGGCGCCTTGCGCAAGGATCAGATCGCCGAGCGCCAGATCCTCCTGCACCGCGCCGCAGGTGCCGACGCGAATGACCCGCTTCACGCCGTAGTGGTCGATCAGTTCACTGGCGTAGATCGAGCACGAGGGAATGCCCATGCCACTGCCCATGACCGAGACACGCTGACCCCGGTATTCGCCCGTGAAGCCGAACATGTTGCGTACTTTGGTCACGCAGACCGCGTTCTGCAGATGGTGCTCGGCGATGTAGGCGGC
>DEHW01000235.1:0-1110 GCA_002352135.1 Lysobacterales bacterium UBA2790 | reverse complement strand
GCGTCGAAGCGTTCCAGTGCCTCGGCATAACCGGCCACGTCGCGGCGGTGGCCGTATTCCTGATCGAAGTCAACCAGATTGGTGAACACCAGGCCGCCATCGGCACAATCCTGCAGCGCCTCGCGACTGACTTGCATCAGCGCCTCCAGCCCGCTGGCCTTGCGGCTGTCGGTGATGCCCTGCATGGCGAAGATGTCGCCGATCTTGCCGATGCCGATGACATCGCGACCGCCCGCTTTCAGCACATCGAGCAGTGTCGCGGCAGTCGGTGGTGTGGCGTAGTCGTGCCGGTTGGGCGTGCGCTTGAAGCTCGCCGCGCTGCCGCCGACAAAGGGCCGCGCGATGACCCGACCGATGCGATAGGGATCAACCAACGAGCGCGCCACCTCACACAGTGCGTACAGACGCTGCAGCCCGAACGCGGTTTCGTGCGCGGCGATCTGCAGCACCGAATCGGCCGAGGTGTAGACAATCGGCCAACCGCTGCGCAGGTGTTGTTCGCCGAGTTGCGCGATGATCTCGGTGCCCGACGCATGGCAATTGCCGAGCACGCCTTCGGTGCCGGCGGCCTGCGCGATGGTCTGCAGGAGTTCGGGCGGAAAACTCTCGCTACGCGCTTCGAAATAGCCCCAGTCGAAATCGACCGGCAAGCCGCAGAGCTCCCAATGCCCTGACACCGTGTCTTTGCCCGTCGAGCGTTCGCGTGCCGCGCCGTGGCAACCCTGTGATGAATCGCTTTCGGAAACACCAGGCAAAGGCTTGCGGTTGACGAGCTGATAGGCGTGACCCAAGCCGAGTTTTGCGAGGGTGGGAATCTGCAAGGCGCGTCCGCGTGTGCTCATGCACCACTGAGCGATATGCCCCAGCGTGTCGGCACCGGCATCATCAAAGCGCTGCGCATCCGGGAGCGCGCCGATTCCGACCGAATCCATCACCAGCCAGACGACGCGACTCATGCCGTCGTCCCAGCATGCAGGGGCTGCCACAACGGACCCGGTGGCGCGGCACTGTCGCCGACGCTGATCGCCTCGCGCACGCACATCGCGGCGCGGGCGTAGTCGCTGGCGTGCGCGGCGTGGACGATGGCCAAGGGTTGATGGGTATCGACGG